>CAIYOY010000166.1 GCA_903927905.1 uncultured Verrucomicrobiales bacterium
CCCACTTCGGTGTTAATAAAAATCTTCCTGTTCTAAAGGCGCTCCACTACCCTTCCTCCTGTTCAGTCACGTCATGAAAGTTAATTTAGCATACGGCCAGGGTCATCTGCCCATCGAATTTCCCGATGGTCGCACCACTGTCATTGCCCCGACCAACCGCCCAGCGCTGCCCGATGAAAAAAAGTCCATTCTCGCCGCACTGGACAAACCGATCGCCACCAAACCCCTCCGCGAATGGATCAAACCGGGCGATAAAGTCGTCATCGCCTTCACCGACCTGACCCGCGCCACGCCAAACGAACGCATCATTCCGTGGCTCCTGGAATATCTCGCCTTCGTCCCGCGCGAACAAATCACGCTCCTAAACCAGCTCGGCACCCATCGTCCCAACACCCAGGCTGAATTGGAAAAACTTCTCACTGCCGAAGTGGTCCGCAACTATCGCGTCATCAATCACGAACCGGAAAATCCCGCGCAACTCGTCCAATTCGGCACCACCCGTGAGGGTACTCCCACCCTTGTCAATCGCACTCTCGCCGAAGCAGATGTCCGCATCATCACCGGCTTCATCGAACCCCATTTCTTCGCCGGCTTCAGCGGCGGCATCAAAGGCATCGTGCCGGGCTGCGCCGGATTGGAGACCGTCATGAATAATCACGGTGTCAAAAACATCGGCGACCCGCGCGCGACTTTCGGTGTCACCATCGGCAATCCCTTGTGGGAAGATTTGCGCGACATGGCCCTGCGCGTCGGCCCGAGTTTCCTCCTCAACGTCTCGCTCAACGACGAACGCGGCATCACCGGCGTCTTCGCGGGCGACATCATCGAAGCTCACCGCGTCGGCTACGAATTCGTCCGCCAATCTGCCATGCAGAAAGTCGCGGCCCCATTCGACGTCGTCGTCACGACCAACAGCGGCTATCCCCTCGACCTCAATCTCTATCAAGGCGTCAAAGGCATGAGCGCCGGTGCGCGCATCTTGAAAAAAGGCGGCCTCCTTATCCTCGCCTGCGAATGTCGCGAAGGCATCCCGGCCAAAAGCCCGCTCGACCAATTACTCCGCAGCGCCAAAAGTCCCGAAGAAATCCTGACCATGCTCAGCACCCCCGGTTTCGTTCGACCCGAACAATGGCAGGCCCAAATCCAGGCGCTCATCCAGCGCAAGGCCGAAGTTTTGATTTACAGCACCTTGCCCGACGAAATCGTCCGCACCGCCTTCCTGACCCCCTGCCAAGATATCGCCGCCGCCGTGAATGCCAAGCTGACCCAACTCGGCCCGGAAGCGCGCGTCGCCGTGCTGCCGCAAGGGCCCTTGACGATTCCTTATCTGGCTTAACCGACCACACATTTTTTCACACCTAAAACATTGTCAATCCTCCTCCCGTCTGCTATCCTCCCCGCCATTATGCAAGTAAAACATTTTACGCTTTTGCTCGGGATAATTTGCCTCGGTTTCAATACAGGGTCGGTTTTCGCTCAAAACGATAAGCTCCCGATCCTTGGCACCCCAGCCCATCCGGCACCGGCAGCCGTCCCGACCCAGATTGGAACGCCCGGCCTGGCTTTTGATTCCAAATCCAAGGAATACAGCCCTAAAACCGGCGAAGCCATGGCTCCGTTTGTTTTTAACCTGACCAACATCACCAGCCACGAAATCGTCATCACCAACGCCACCACTTCCTGCGGTTGCACCGTGGCCAAGCTGCCGTCCACCCCCTGGCACCTGGCCGCCGGGGCCAACGGCCAGATCAACGCCACCGTCAACCTCGCGGGCAAATCCGGCACCGTGGTCAAAGGCATCACCGTCAATTCTTCCGAAGGGATCGTTTCACTGAGCGTCATGGTTCACATGCCGGTTCCCACCGTCGCGCCGCAGGGCATGACCGAGGCCGAACGCAAGCGTAACAACGATTTGGCTGCGCAAAATCGCCAAACCGTTTTCCAACTTTCGACTTGCGCCGAATGTCATGTTAAAAAAGGCGAAGGCAAAATTGGCCAGCAACTGTATGCGGCTGATTGCGGCATCTGCCATGATTCGCCCCATCGCGCCGCCTCCGTCCCCAACCTGCACAGTTTGCCGCATCCGACCGATCTGGCTTATTGGAAAGATTGGATCGCCAACAGCCAGCCGGGCAAATTGATGCCGGCCTTCGCCCAGAAAAACGGCGGCCCGTTGACTGACATACAAATTGATTCCATCGCCTCCTATTTGAACATGACGATTACCCGGACGCCGGCTGCGATTGTGCCTTTGGTTCCGACTCAATTGAAGTAATTTGGAGCGCCGAGCATCCGCTCGGCGGGAGTCATCCGCGTAAAACTCGCCGGGCGATGCTCGGCGCTCCTCACGGCAGGACTGCTACCCGGTAAAAGCGGCGCACAGCCGTTCCGGTGGATTGATCCACCACCGATTCGGTTGCACTGCTGGCGGTGACTTGGTCCACCAGGGTGATCCAGTCGGCCGCTTTCAAAGTTTCGTTGTATTCCACGCGATAGCTTCGCCCCGGGACAGCGGACCAATAGACGCTGGTCACTCCCTGAGAAGTCGCCACGCCAAGGCATTGCAAGACGGAGGCATTATCGGTGGGATTTGTTCCGGCCAGGAATTCCTGCAAATCAGTCAAACCATCACCATCAGTATCGGCGGTGCCGTCGTGAGAGAGGTCGCCGAAATAGGTCATTTCCCAATCATCATCCATGCCATCACCATCGGAATCACCGGTGCCGAGGCGAACCATGAATAAATCGCGGCTGCTGTTGAAATCGTTCGCGACCAAGCCGGAGCCGAAACTTTGGAAAACCACGGTCCGGCCATCAGCGGCGAAGACAGGATTGACAGAAGGATAATTGCCGGTGGCCGCGCCTTGCCGGAGAACGCTGATGGCGATCGTTTTGTTCAGCACCAAGTCGCGCACATAAATGTTCGGCACGGAATTGGTGACGTTTGCCACGAGATTGCTGGCTCTGCTCGAGAAAACAATGAAGCGGCCATCGGGGCTGAACAACGGTGCCCATGAAACACCATTGCCGAGGGTGCTGCCATTGCTGGCCACGCTAACCAAGTTGTTTTGCCTGTTGGTGCGGGTGATGATGTATATCTGATTGGAGGAAACGTAGGCGACTTTGCTGGCGTCGTGATTCAGCGAAGGAGACAAACCGCTGTAACAAACGAGATCATTATCTCTGGTAACAAAATCATGAATGCAAATGGGATTATTATAGGAAGCAGTCGAGCTTTTGAACACGAGATAACGGCTGTCCGCACTAAAAACCACATTGGAATTATCACCGGAAAACGGAGTGCCATAGCTAGGTCCAAGGCCGGTGGGGATAAAGCTGATATAATAGGTCAGCTTGGATACGAGATTTCTGGCATATATCTGATAACTACTGGTATTCAATTGACTAACAAGATTGGGAGCATTGCTCTGAAATACCACCCAATTCCCGTCAGGACTGAAAACAGGATTGATGCAATCATATCCAGTGGAGGAATTATTTGCAGCCACACTGATAAGACGGTTGGTTTTTTGTAGAATATCGTAAACATAAATATCCAGACCCGGACTCACATCGTTTGTTACCAATTGCGTAGAGGTGGAAAAAGCAACAAAGCGGCCATCCACGCTCATTACCGGTGCCGAAGCGGTTCCAATCGCTGTTCCATTGGTCGTGGCAGAAACAAGGGTCAGCGTGCCAGCTTGAAGATCGCGTAAATATATATCGCCAGTCTGGAGACTGGTTCCTGTGCCGCGCAGAAAGGCTACATATCGTCCATTTGTGCTGATGGTCGGACTGACGAAAGGACCATTGGTCAGTGCCAAACCATTGGCGTCGGCGCTGGCCAAGGTGGTTTGGCCGGTCAACAAGTCGCGCACAAAAATGTCTGGCTGGCTATTGGTATCGCCGGGGGCAGCATTGCCATCTAAAGCCGAATAGGCCACGAACCGCCCATCAGCGCTGGCCACTTGAGAGCCAGAAAGGATATAACCATGGCTGGTGGAGGAAGGCCGCAATAGTTCCATTCGTGAAATCAATACCACCTGCCCTGTGTCCCAAGACCAGGTAAAAATATCATTGGCATTGTTCAGGTCGCCACTGATCAAGGTTTTGTCAGGGCTGGTAAAGGCGATGGTACGACCGTCGGAACTAATGGCCGGTTGGGCTAGCGACTGGTCGCCGCTGGCACTACCAGAAAAAGCGAGGCTGGCCAAACGAGTTATGCCGCCAGTGAGATCACGAACGTAAACCTGAAAGGCTCCGCTGCTGACGGTCGCTGCAAGATTTGTCGCGCTGCTGACGAAGGCAATCTTGGAACCATCGGCCGAAATGGTGGGGGATAAGGCTAGGCCATTGGTGGAACCATTTTGATCCGCACTGACCAGGGTGTTGCTGCCGGTTTGCGCGTCCCAGACGAAAATTTGGGAATTGGCGCTGTAAACAACCCGGCGTCCATCGGCGCTGATTTCCGGCCACGCGGTTGTATCCACCGCGCTGGTGATGAACGTGCTTTGGCTATTGGTAAGGTTGTAATAAATCAGGGCTGATTGGTTGTTGGTCGCGCCGCTGGCAATGAAGGCGGCGGCGGAACCATTGGCGCTGAGGGCAGCATTGAATGAACGCATCGGCCCGGTAATAAATGGCCGGGCATTGGTTCCTAAACAAACGGTCGTTAAGGCTGACCGATCCCGCAAATAAATCTGACCCGCTGGGGGTGGCCCATTCACATCCCATGTGACCAAGTTGGTCGCCTCGCTGTAAAAAATAATTTTTTGGCCATCTATGGTTGAAATTGGAAAATCTGAATTCCCATTGCCTCCACTCACCCCGTCTGCCGCCTGAAGCGAGATTAGTTTGGTCGTGCCTGTCTGCCGGTCGCGCAGATAGACATTGGCATAGATGGCAACGCTGTTTGTCACGAGGTTGGTTTGAGAACTGGAGAAGGAAAGGAAACGGCCATCGGCCGTCAGATCGAATCCAAGACAGTAGCCACCCCGCCCTGCCCCGCCGGAAAGGCCGAGACTTTCCAGGGTTGTTACACCCAAAACCATGTCCCTGACATAAATGTCCGGGAAGCTATTGGTATCACCCGCGACCAAGTTCGTGGCGGTACTTAAAAAGGCGATAAATTGTCCATTCGAGGAAATGGCCGGATAGCTTGAATTACCGTTGCCGCCACCGAGTCCGGTCGAATTGACGCTGACCAATCGGGTCGTACCGGCAGAAAGATTGCGCAGGAAAATATCGAGAAAGTCAGCGTTATCATCATTCGTGACCAGGTTATTCGCGTGACTGGCGAAGACCACGTATTGCCCATTGCCACTAATTATTGGCGCGAACGATCCGCCATCGGGTGAAACACCAAGCACTCCGGGCATCGTTACGGGGCGCGTCGGACCAATCAGCGTTTGGGCTTTGCTCCATGGAGGAGAAAGCAATGAAACCAAAAGCAAAATGGCGGCGATTGGCCTCATCAATTATTGGGGCGTCGTTGGAGTTGGCCACCAATACATCGTCTGGAGCGTGGACCATTCCACTGTGGCAGAACCGGCGGCATGTTGGTATTCGTTCGTCCGTGCGGAACGCACGTGTCCATCAGTCATGGTAAAAAAGCCGTTTCCAAGATGCCGGCTGGGAGCATATGGAGGTGTTGCTCCTGAAATTGCCGGAAGAGCCATGGCGGTGTCATCCACTTCAGTCAGAAAAACAGTGTCACGCGGTTTCGGGATAGTAGAAAGTATGGTTTGAGTGAGGCCAGCAGCTCTGCTGGATTTATTGACACAAATCCAGTTGTTCATTCCATACATAAAAAAATTTGTGCCGAAGGAAGGTGAGAAGAGTGGCGGAGAAGCACTGGGACACGAATAAATGGAGCCAGTTCCTGGTAATGGGATATTGTTGGAAAGATACAGGCTGGCCATACTCGGAAAGTATCCTTGAACGCCCAAGTTGTACCAGGCATCTGAGTTAGCGGCATTAAAAATTGTATTGGCAATATTGCCCTCTTCCGGCACGAAATCATGGTTTACTTCCGTGTACATCAGCAGCGCCACGCCTAATTGCCGCATGTTGTTCATGCAAACGGCTTCGTGGCTGCCTTCCCGGGATTTTCCGAGCGATGGGAGTTGGACCAGGGCGAGAAAGACGAGACAGGCAAGGACGGCCAATAATTCAAGTCGGGTAAAGGCATGATCGCCGGAAGCCGGTCGGTGAGAGAGAATTGGTTTTCCCTTTTTCATGAGCGCTATCTTCATCGCAAAACACGATGCTGTCAAGGGTGCGATCAAAACTGATGGTCAATTCCGAACGGAGCGCGGCTTTTAAGCCGCTTCCGCGTGATAAGCCAGAAGACGACAGAAGGAAGGACGCTTTAATCCAGGCCACACTCCTCCTCTTTTTACGCTGAAGCGGCTTAAAAGCCGCGCTCCGCCTGACCTCGCCCTCACCCGTCAAAGGGTTCTGTTCCGGTAACACACCACCTTAAGCGATTCCTCCGGAGGCAGCATGGCGGAAAAAGCATCCAGCATGTCGGGAATGGCCATCAGCATCCACGGGGAAAGAAAATGACCGCCGTTCTTTGTGTAAACTATATTGTCCGCGATATAAACCGCCGAATGGATGATTTCACCCGATGACTCGGTCAGCAGCACCACGTCGCCATAGCGATAATCGGAGGTCACCTGGGAATACTCCGTGTCCAGCGCCTGGCGGATGAATTTGCCGTCCATGAACCGGTTGTCCGGCGGGTCCTTGAAAAAATTAAACGAGGTCCAATGGCAGTTGTCATGTTCCAACGGTTCGAGCGAAGGGTAAGGAAAGGAATAAAGCCGGGCCGACGGCACCGGCGGCAAAAGATTGATCAAGGACATCCGCGCCCCGCCCTCCACTTGGGCCAGCGACTCCAGCAGGGGCCGCAAATCCTTTTCCTGTCCGGCCTTGGCCCAATAACTCAGCAGATTCTTGATGTTCGTGCCGGAATTGATATGCAGGCGCATCAGCAAAGTGGGCCGCCGGGAAACGGTTTTGGCCAGGCGCATCTTGTCCTCATAATGCGGCAGGCCGCGCAAGACCAGCGGAATGTCGGCAAAGAACAACAGTTTGCCATGCGGATAACAAAGTTTCTTGACCAGCGCAACCGTCTCCGGCGCCACGCCGCTTTTGTCAAAAATTCCGTCCAGCTTGTCAGGGGGAAAAAAGAAAACATCCTGCTGCGATGAATTCTCATTGTTTTGCGCGAGTTTGTTATAAATCTTTTCGCGGGTTTCGGGATTGAGCGAAGTGATCACATTCTCCGGCGGCGTCACATAAACTCCGTTCGTGGCCGTCTCCCATTTGGCGTCGGCCAGTTCTTTTTTTTGTTCCCCGATCAAACCGGCCTGGCCGAGAAAGGCCAGCGCGCTCTCCCGCGTCAAGCCGCCAAAAAACCAGCGCGAATCGGTCGCCTCAAAAGAGCGCACCGATAAAAATTCCTCCGGCGTTTCAATATAATCCAGTTCGCCCCAGGGACCGGGATGGCATGGCAAAAAGGCATCGCCGGCGCCGTTGGTGGCTGTGACCGGTGCTGCATTGGGCGCGGACGCCGCCTTCAATTCCATTTTGCGAAGAAAAAACCCCGCCGCCATCAAATAAGGCGCCACCAACAGGATAATCGCCGCCAAGTAACGTCGGCGGGTCAATTCCAGCCGGATTTTTCCCCAGCCTGGAGCGATCTCGCCCGACATCTTCCTTTTATTATTTGAATCGGTCTTCACAACAAGCTAATCACCAGTTGGAAATCACTCTGAAAATTTCTCCTGTTAAATCCTAGCTTTAGCTCTACAATAGTTAGCATAATTCCCGGCCAGCGCAAGGTAAAACACCACTATTTATGTGAGTTATTCCCCTACGGCAACGGCCTGACGCCATTGCCTATGAAGTCAGACTCATCCCGTTGACCAATGGTTACTTATTTTTCTGCAATTCGGCCAACGCCCTTTGCGCTTCGGGGTAGTTCGGATTGATGTTGATCGCTTCCCTAAAATGCTCCGCCGCTTCCGTCTTTTTACCCTGCTGCGAAAGCGAGATGCCGGCATTGTAATGCACCTGGGAATCTTTGGGATTGATCCGCAGGGCGGTCAAGTAAGCTTCCGTCGCCTCGGCAAATCTGCCTTGGGCCGACAGCGCGTTGCCCAAATTTCCCAATGCGCCGGAGTCATCGGGCTTCACCTTCAGCAATTCGCCGAACCACCTGGCCGCCTCGTCCATTTTATTCTGCATGGCGTAACTGATGCCGAGTCCGTTGTAGCTTTCCAACCGCTTCGGATTCAACCGCACCGCTGCGGCATAATGCGCGATGGCGTCGTCCAGTTTGCTCGCGGAAGAATAAGCATTGGCCAGATTAAATTCGGCCAGTTCAAAATCCGGCTTGATCCGCACGGCTTCCTTGAAGGCGGCGATGGCCTCGTCCGATTTTTTGTCCACGTTCAATACCATGCCGAAATTGTTATAAGCATCGGACGCATTGGTATCCAGGTTCAGGGCTTTGCGATACATGTCTTCGGCTTCGGCCAATCGGCCCGCATCTCCCAAGGCATTGGCCAGATTAAAATAATGGATGTATTCGGGCATGATCTGAATCGCCTTCTTGTAGTGCTCGATCGCCTCGTCGTACTTTTTCTGCCGCAACAACACGCCACCAAGGTTGTTGTGCGCATTGGCGTAATTGGGTTCGAACTCAACCGCCTTTTGATAATATTCCACCGCTTCGGGCAAATTCTCCTCGCGCGAATACAGATTGCCCAGATTGTAACAGGCCATGTAATTTTTTTCCGTGGCCGTGATCATGCGCATGAACAGCGCCCGGCTGTCCTTCCAATATTGCAACTGCACCCGTGTCAATCCCATGCACACCACGCAGATCAACGCCATCAACGTTCCCAAGACCGCTTGCGGCACGCGTTTCGCCTGGGCCAATTCCCATCCGCCCCAGGCCACGATGATGAACAACCCGATCATCGGCACGTACGTAAAACGATCCGCCATGGCCTGCATCCCCACTTGCACCAAACCGATCACCGGCACCAGCGTGCCAACAAACCAAAACCAGCCTACCGCCAAATAACTTCTCTTTTGTCCGTAAATAATCACCAGGACGGTGATCACCACCAACAGCAACGCGGCCAAGGCCACTTTTCCCATGGGCCATTCGCCGGAACGCAAATAAAGCCCCGCCAAATTATGCGGCCAAAACATATTACCGATATAGCGCGAGTAGGAGATGAGTGCGTTACTGACCCTCGACCCGATCGGCAGGTTGGTGGCATTCAGCATTGCTCCACCTTCTTTTTGGATGTTGAAGGTGATGTAACAGAGCGCCGCGCTTAAGATGAAGAAGGGAATTTTTTCCAATACCAGCCATCCTATCCCGGGTGTCGCCGATGCAGAAATGGCCGGGACAGGCTTGCCCTTGGCTGGTGCCTTCACCGGCGCACGACCAATCCGCAGCCGCTGCAACGGCCAGTAGTCCAACAACAAAAGCACAAACGGCAACGTGACCAGCATCGGCTTGGACATCAGCCCCAAAGCGCAGAACAAAACCGACAATGAATAAAATAGCCAACACCGGGAACCCTTGAACTTTGAACTTTGAACCTTGAACTCGCTCGTATAACGAGCGTACGCCCACATCACCAACAGCCAAAAAAGCGTGCTCAACACATCCTTGCGTTCCGCCATCCACGCCACCGATTCCACATGCAGCGGATGCCACGCAAACAACGCCGCCACAAACGCGCTACGCCACAACGCACCGGTCATTTGTCGCAACACAAAAAACAGCAGCAACGTGTTCGCGATGTGGTACAACAGATTAACGAGATGATGCCGGCCAGCCTGCAACCCGAACAACTGGCAATCCAGCATGTGAGTCAGCATGGTGATAGGATGCCAGTTCCGCGCTACTTCCGTATGAAGATTGAAGGCCCATTTGACACTGTCCCATTTCATCCCCGCCTGCACGTGCGGGTTGGCGGTGATAAAATCCGTGTCATCAAAATTAACAAACTCAAAACCCGTCAACGGCCAAAAGATAAACAGCGTCCCCAACCCCAGGCCGAGGCAGATCCAGAGCAGATTTTTTTGGTTATTTGACATCAGATCAATTCATCACACACCGAAAACCCGTATGGGACAAGGCTGTATCCGGCGAAGATTTCATCCGCGCGCTCGGACGATACCCGGAGCAATAGACATCACTGCACATGTATGAACCACCCCGCATCACTCGCTTCGCGGTTCCGGGTTCATTCGGATCATAACTGTCATCCGGACCGCCCGGATTTTTCGCCGGGCTTTGCTCGTAATAATCGGGCCGATACCAATCCGCGCACCATTCCCAGACATTGCCCGCCATGTCAAATAAACCGTAACCGTTGGCAGCAAACGACGCCACCGGCGCGAGCCCTTTGAATCCATCTGTGCCCTTGTCCTCAGTCGGAAATGAGCCTTGCCAGATATTCGCGCGCCATTTGCCGTCCGGCACCTGGTTGGTACCCCAGACGTACGGTTGCCGATCCAATCCTCCGCGCGAGGCAAACTCCCATTCCGCCTCGGTCGGCAATCGTTTCCCCGCCCACTTGGCATAGGCCAACGCATCATCCCAACAGATCTGCACCACGGGAAATTTTTCCTTCCCCAGAATATTTGAATTCGTCCCTTCGGGCTGCCGCCAACTTGCGCCTGGGACATATTTCCACCACAACGCATGATTATCCAGAGGATACTCCGTCACCTCAGGTTGTCCGTCCTCTTTGCGCCAGGCATTGATCTGGGCCAAAGAGGGCGGGCTGAAAACAATCGCGCCCGGCACCAGATTTTCCGCCGGGACGTCTGGAGGGAAATCTTTCGGATCCGGTTTGCGTTCCGCCACTGTCACATAGCCGGTGGCTTTGACAAATTTTTCATACTCCTCGTTGCTCACCTCGGTTTTATCCATCCAAAAACCATCCACCCCAACCTGATGCACCGGTTGTTCATCCGTCTGCCCATCCACCGACCCCATCCAAAAAGTGCCAGTCGGAATCCAAATCATTCCATTGGTTTGGCCGGTGGGCCGCTTGGCCACAATGGTGACAGCGTTCGTCTCAGTCACTCCCGGGGCCGAGAGCAATGGAGCCGGCTTTTCCTGTTTGCAGGAAACACCCACCAGCGACACCATCGCCAACAACGCTAGAAAAACCGAAGAGTCACCCACTGGCGCCAGCTTTTGGACTGCGGCCA
>CAIYOY010000167.1 GCA_903927905.1 uncultured Verrucomicrobiales bacterium
CGGAGTGACACGCCCTACCGTACTCGCCTACGAATTTCCGAGCTTCAAAATAATCACGTCTTGTTCATTTCCTTCTTCCCTGTCTGGAAAAGTTCGCCATCATTTGCCCACGATGTTTTCAGTTATTAAATCAGTTCACTTTACCGGGATTTGCGGAACGGCCATGGCTTCGGTTGCGGCGGCGATGAAGGCCAAGGGATTTCACGTCACCGGCTCGGACTCAGCCGTTTATCCCCCCATGTCCACCTTTCTGGCCGAACAGAAAATCGAAGTCATCCCCGCCTACGCGGAAACGAATCTCGATTGCAAACCGGACCTCGTTGTCATCGGCAACGCCATCTCGCGGGGCAACGCCGAAGCCGAAGCCGTGCTCGATCGCAAACTGCGCTACTGTTCCCTGCCGGAACTGTTGAAAGAATATTTCATCCGCGGCAAACGCTCGCTCGTCGTTTCCGGCACCCACGGCAAAACCACCACCACCTCGCTGCTCACCTGGGTCTTCGAGCACAACGGCCTCAATCCCAGTTACCTCATCGGTGGCATCCCGAATAATTTCACCGGTGGCGCGCGCTTCACCGACAGCGAATGGTTCATCATCGAGGGCGACGAATATGACACCGCTTTCTTTGACAAGCGCAGCAAATTCGTCCATTACCTCCCCGAAGTCGCCATCATCAACAACCTTGAGTTCGATCACGCCGATATCTTTCCCGATCTTGCGTCCATCCAGCTCCAGTTCAAACGCTTCATCAATCTCATCCCGCGCAACGGCCAGCTTTTCGCCAACGGCGACGATCCCAACATCACCCCGTTGCTCAACGTCACTCATTGCCCGGTGAAACGTTTCGGCCTCGGCCCGGACAACAGCACCCAGGCCTTCAACATGCGCTATGGTCCGACCGCGACCACCTTCGAGATCCCGAGTTTCAAATTCCACCTCAACATGGTGGGTGAGTTGAACGTGCGCAACGCCCTGGCCGTCGTCGCCTGCGCCAAGCATTGCGGATTGTCAAACAAACAGATTCAAGGCGCCTTTGACACCTTCAAAGGCGTCAAACGCCGGATGGAAGTCCGCGGCATCTCCGGCGGCATCACCATCGTGGACGATTTCGGCCATCACCCCACCGCCATCCGTGAAACCATGAGCGCGTTGCGGTTGAAATACGGCAACCAACGCATCTGGGCCATCTTCGAGCCGCGCACCAACACCACGCGCCGCAACGTCTTCCAAAAAGAATTGGCCGAATCGTTCAAGGAAGCCAACGGCGTGGTCGTGGCCCAAATCGCCCGCCTCGAGCTGCTCAAGCCCGAGGAACGCCTGGACCCCGTGCAACTGATGAACGAAATCAAAGCCACCGGCCGCCCCACCGCCTATCTGCCCGACGCCGATTCCATCGTTGCTTACATGAAAAAAGAAGCCGCTGGTGGTGACGTGATCTGCGTCTTCAGCAACGGCGGCTTCGGCAACATCCACGAGAAATTACTGGCGGCGCTGGGTGGTAAACGATAAAGGGGAAAATTGAAAGAAGCGGCAGATGGAAGAGGTGGCTGTCATTTAAATTGTCTGGATTGCTTTGGAAATCCTACAATTTCTTAAAGTTCGGTGATGGTTCGTTTGGAGTCAGCGGAATCGCGTCATCTAGGGTTGGCCTCTCGGAGAAATGCCCAAATCGTTTGTTGTAAGGTTTCAATTTTAGGCTTAATCACTTCGATGCACATATTTATGATCGGCTGTGAGGGAACTTTCATGGATTTTGCCTCTTCCACGATTTTAGCAATTCTGAAGAAAAGCGCGAAACACGCTCTATCGGACTTGTCTTGTGTAGGCATATGCATGCCAGCTTTAGCAAGATCTCCCAAATTTGCAAATGAGATGCACAAAGC
>CAIYOY010000168.1 GCA_903927905.1 uncultured Verrucomicrobiales bacterium
AATGTGCTGCGCCTCACAGAGGCGCGCTCCGTCAGAACTGACCATCATTTTTGATCGCACCCCCCCGGATTGATGTTTGACGTTGGCGAGAAACAGATTTTTAATCCGGGCATGCGATCTGTGCGTGCGCTTTTGATTTACCTGATGGCGGTGTTCATCGGGGGTGCGTTGCTGGCGCCCTGGCTTTATTTTTTGGCAGAGCGGGGGGCGAGTCATCGGTCGGGACTGTATCATCTGGCTCCGTTTCACCGTTTTTTGGATCGTTCACTTCTGGGATTGGCACTTATTGGGTTGTGGCCGTTGCTGCGTTATCTGGGAATCAGGAGTTGGCGCGAAGTTGGATTTTCTCGGGACGGCGGTGGATGGAGGAAGGCTGGGTTGGGTTTTTTGATCGGGTTTGGTTCGCTGGCATTGGTGGCGGCGGTGGTGATTATCGGTGGAGCGCGTGAGGTTCATATCAGCGGGGATGTTGGAAAACAATTATTGGGAGCGATCTTGACGGCTGCGGTCGTGGCGATTTTGGAGGAAGTGTTGTTTCGCGGGGGATTGTTTGGGGCGTTACGGAAGGCTTTGCAATGGCCGGTGGCGTTGGTGATCAGCAGCGCGGTTTATGCGCTGGTGCATTTTTTGAAGAAAGGGAATTCGCCGGCGCAGGTGGATTGGCTGTCGGGATTAGGGTTGTTGCCGCAGATGTTTCGGAATTTTGCGGATTTGAGTTACATCGTGCCGGCGTTTTTTGTGTTGTTGCTGGTGGGGGCGATTCTGGCCCTGGCTTATCAACGGACGGGGAGTTTGTATATGTCCATCGGGTTACATGCCGGCTGGATTTTTTGGTTTCGGGCGTACCTGGCGCTGACGAAGGCAACGGTTAAAAGCGGTAGTTCTTTTTGGGGAACTGATTGGCTGATTGATGGGTGGCTGGCGTTTTTGGTTTTGGGCGCGGTGTTTTTGGTTTTGTGGAAATGGTTGCCGGGGAAAGTTAGAGGGGAGTTCGTCCTCACCCCGGCCCTCTCCTCCGAGGAGAGGGAGAATCGCATTCAGCCAAATGGACAAAATGGGCCTTTGGTATGACGACTATTAAAACACAGTTATGGCCCTGGGCAGATGCGGTGCTGAATTTTGTTTATCCACCGGTTTGCCAGATTTGCCAGGACGCGCGCGCGGGCGTGGAGGAGGGGTATGTGTGTGAGGAATGCCTGGGAAAAATTCCGCTGCTCGAATCACCTTATTGCAATAAATGTGGCGCGCCTTTTGAAGGAGCCATCACCAATGCGTTTCAATGTGGTAATTGCAAGGAACTGGAACTCAATTTTTCTTTTGCCCGGGCGGCGGTGGTGACGAATCCGGTGATGCTCGATGTGATTCATCGTTACAAATACAATCGCGCCTTGTGGTTTGAACCGTTCCTGGCCGGCCTGCTGGCGCGTCAGGCCGCTCCGGGACTTTTGCCCGGCTTGTGGAACATGATCGTGCCAGTGCCGCTGCATCCGCTGAAGGAACGTGAACGCGAATTCAATCAAGCCGAGCGCCTGTCCCGTGGCTTGGCGCGCGCCTTGAATATTCCGGTGAACACAAAGTTGTTGCGCCGGGTCAAAGCTACCGCGACACAAACCATGCTGTCCCGCGAACAACGCACCGCCAACGTTCACAAAGCCTTTTCCTTTTGTGGGCGGGAAAATTTAAGCGGTGAAAAAATCATCCTGGTGGATGATGTTTTGACCACGGGCGCGACCACCAGCGCCTGCGCCAAAGTGTTGTTGAAGGCCGGCGCGGGTGAAGTGGGCGTTTGGACGGTCGCACGCGGGGCTTGAGGAGTGCGCACGAGTTCAAGTGAGAGGCGGGCAAAAGATTGAGACGCGCCCCTTTAAGAGAATTGACCATAAGCGGAGCTTGACGCCATGAAGACGACACTTTTTAATAACGGGAATATAACGTTGGAATCGTGGCCGACAGCGGCCGGGTTCCAACCCATCAGCTCAAAAGAAATGGCTACAACGTCTTTCAAGAAAAAAACTCTCGGTTTGGAAACCGTTGAGCCTGCGGTCACGCCTCCCACGTCCGATACCCCGACGAGTTTCACCAAGAAACCGAAGCTGACCAGCGCGAAATCCAGGAAGCGCGACATTCCTGAAGGTCTTTGGACCAAGTGCAAGGAATGTGGGCACATGATTTACGACAAGGAACTGGACGCCAATCTCAAGGTCTGCCCCAAGTGCCAGTATCATTTTCCGATCAGCGCCCGCGAACGGATCCACGCTTTGGTGGAGACCTGTTCCTTCGAAGAAATTGATGCTTCGATGGAGAGCGTGGATGTGTTGAAATTTGTCGGGGTTTCGCCTTACACCTCGAAGCTGGAGCAGTACCAGAAAAAAACCGGTTTGAAGGACGCGGTCTGCACGGGCATCGGGCGCATCGGCAATCATCGCGTCGGATTGGGTGTGATGGATTTTGGATTTTTGGCGGCTTCGATGGGTGCGGTGGTCGGTGAGAAATTGACGCGCTTGATCGAAGCGGCCACGGACAAGGGATTGCCCGTGATCATCATTTCCACCAGCGGCGGCGCGCGCATGTATGAAGGCATGTTCAGCCTGATGCAAATGGCGAAAACTTGCGGTGCCCTGGCCTATCACGCGAAAAGTAAATTGCCCTACATCAGTGTTCTGACCGATCCGACCACGGCCGGAGTGATGGCGAGTTTTGCCAGTGTGGGTGATTTAATTCTGGCCGAGCCGGGAGCGATGATCGGTTTTGCCGGCCCGCGCGTGATCAAAGATACGACGCAGGCTGAATTGCCGCCCGGTTTTCAAACGGCGGAATTTTTGCTGGATCATGGACTCATTGACGCCATTGTGCCGCGCGGAGAAATGAAGGCGCGGTTATGTTTTTATTTGGATTATATGATGGAAGGCCGGAATCAGCAGGCGGCGTTGGGACAATAAAGGGGAAAATTCGAAGCACGAAGCACGAAATCCGAAACAAATTCTAAATGTCCAAACTCGAAACGAGCGCGCCCGGTCGTTTCGAATTTTGAATTTTGATCCTTGAAATTTGTTTCGTGCTTCGGATTTCGTGCTTCGATTTTTTCCCAATTACTGAGGAACAGTGACCGTGTTCATGATGTTATTCGTCGAATTCAACATCTGCCGACGGCGACCATCGGGTGAAGCAACGGCGGGATCACCCTTGCGCACGCGGTTTCGGAGCAGATCTTCAAATTTTTTCAATTGCGCCGGAGTCAATTCCTGGCGGATTTCATCCTGCGTTTTTTTCAATTCGGCCAGCATCTGCGGGGCGATCTGATCCCAGATGGGTTTGGTGCGTTCCTGGCTGGAGTGCATGATTTTTTCGATGTGATCCTGTTGATTGGTGGTCAGGTCCAATTGCTTTTCCATGCGGCGAAGAAAATCGGCGCGTTGCAGTTGCCAGGGAGGAATCGCATTTTTCTTGGGATTTTGCTGATCCACCGGACGTACCATGGCCGTATTGCGCGCCCGTTGATGATCAAGTCTTCCAACCAAGGCACCGGTGACGACACCGGAACCAAAAATAACCATGGTCGCAAGTATGACCTTCCAGGGGCTCACTCTGCATCCTCAATGTGCTGATTCATCGAAGCATAAACCGCATTCTCGAAAGACTGGGAAAAAGTCTCCGGCGAATCATTCGTGTTCATTGCAACCAGCGACCAAACGCCGCAGAGCGCCGTGATGGCCACGCAGGATATGGCGGCGCGCCACAAGGGCTGGCCCCACAAGGCCCAGACGTTGGCTTTGTGGCTGGCGAGGTTGGCCATGATGCGTTTTTCAAAAGCGTAAGGAACACGATCACTGGGCGCGTTTTTGCGCGCCGCCGAGATCAATTTGGATTGTAAGTCGTTCAGGTTCATACAGACATTTTCCTAGACGATGTCTTTTCAGCAGGGGTTACAAATACTTCTCCTGGGTTATTCTGGCGAGAATTTTTCGCATTTCGGCCCGCGCCCGGAAAGCGCGGACTTTCACCAACGGCAGCGACCAGCCCGTGATTTTGGCGATGTCTTTCACCGAACGTTCTTCGATTTCCAGCAGGGTGATGACCAGCCGGGCCGGCGGTGAAAGTTGATCTAGAATGCGTTCGATCAGGAGCTTGGCGGCATCGGCATTGTCAGAGGCACCATCGGGTTGCACCACGAAACGATCCAGCCAATCACTCTCCGGTTCGGTCAATTCGGTGAAGGCGGTTTCCTTGTTGCGCTGGTGGCCGCGCAGAAAATCGTAGCAAGTGCGGACGGCCAGACGCATTAGCCAGTGTTCAAAAGGCGCTTCACCTCGGAAGCTACTGAGTTTTTGGAACGCCTTGATGAAGATCTCCTGGACAATATCCTCCACTTCGCTCTCCCGCCGGGCATAACGCCGGGCGGTGGCGAAAACGCGGGGCTGATACTTGGTGATCAGCGGCTCAAAGCTGGCCTCGTCGCCTTTCAGGACGGCGGCAATCAGCTCAGCGTCGGTCTTGTCCATCGGCGCGAGTGTGGCAGGAAGCCGCTTGGGAAAAAAGAACAAAGCCGCTATCGACTTTGCTGTGGGCGCAACTCCCCATCTGCGCCATTACAGAATCTTCTCCCTCTCTTCCATCGGATGGAGGAGAGGGTTGGGGAGAGGAGGTTTGTTTATTCAATAGTGTGGATGCCAAGCGGTGTCTCACCATTCCCTTGCTGCGTCATCTGTCCGTTTAGCCGGCAAAAATACTTCAAGACCCAACGTCCGGCGTCCGCAAAAAATATCTTCGCCCGCTAAATTGCCGAAGCTGATGGTTCGCCGCATTGGTATCCGTCAAGTGCTTCACCACATCCGTCACCGGATCAATCAATAGTTTTTGTTCCTGACACATAAAAATCAGCCGCCACGTCCCATTCGTCACCGGTGGCGGCACCATAAAAGTGATCGCTTCCCCGGGCTTCAACTCTTCCGGGATCCCGATCCATTTCCGTGTCAGACCGAGGGCTTTTCCCGTCAATGACATCCGCCTCCACCCATTTGTTCCCGCCAATTCAATCGCCTGCGGACTGCAGGCAAAATGAACTGCCGTGCTGTTACTCAGACAAAACATCGCAAACCGTCCCGCCGGGGGATTGGTCATGCCCAATGCCAGAAATGTTGCATCCTGCGTCGGCGCAGATTCAGCCGCCGACACCTTCAAACACGAACCAACTCCGCTCAACAAAAGGATTAGCCCGCCAATGAAGCTCAATTTTTTCATCTTACCTATAACCCCAATCATTATTATTTGTTTCGGTTGAGCAGTTGGGCCATTCATCGGTAAAGCACTTTAGCAGCAAATGATAATTTGACAGATATAATACATTATAGTAATTTCTGAACAGACAGAAATGATATAAATATGAAACCGCTCACGCCACTGCAACAAAAGTTCATCCTCCACTGGGGCAAAATGGGAACGCAGTGGGGCATCAACCGGACCGTGGCCCAAGTGCATGCATTGCTCTATATTTCTGCGGAACCACTTGATGCGGAGGAGATTGCCAAGGCTCTTTCGGTGGCGCGGTCGAATGTCAGCACCAGCCTCTGGGAATTGCAGGGGTGGGGGATCATCCGGACGGTGCATGTGCTCGGCGATCGCCGGGACCATTTTGAATCGGTCAAGGATGTCTGGGAAATGTTTCGGACGGTGTTGGATGAACGGAAAAAACGGGAGATCGATCCGACGCTGGAAATGCTCAGCGAATGTGTGGCCGAAGCCGAAAAAGACAAATCGGATCCGCAGACCAAAGAACGCCTGGCCGAGATGCTGAATTTTTTTGAAACCATGTCGAACTGGTACGGCCAGATCCGCCGCTTGCCGACCAAGGGCGTGATCAAGTTTGTCACGATGGGGGACAAGATTCTAAAGACGCTGGGGTTGGGAAGCAGTTCAAAGTCCGAAGTTTAATGTTCAAAGTTCAACGCGCAATCGAATGAAAGGCATTTTTGACTATAAATTACATTAATTTCTGAAATGACAGAAATGGAGGCAATATGAGAATCACCAAAGATATTGAGAAAATGATGGGAGAGAGGAAAGCGGGGAATAAGGCTTTGGCTGGCTGGTTGGTGAAATTATTTGGACTGGAGGCAAAGTTGCCGGCCAGCCGATTGAAAATCGGCGATACGGCAGGTTACAAACCTGCGCTACGAGGGAGGCTATTGTGATGAAAACGCCGAAAATCATTCTGGCGGGTGGGAGCGGATATTTGGGGCGGGTGTTGGCGAAGGCTTTTTTGGCGAAAGGGTGGGAGGTGGTGGTTTTGACGCGCGGACAAGCGAAGGCTGGGAAAGCGCGGTTTGTACAATGGGACGGGAAGACGATGGGGGATTGGGCGCAAGAATTGAATGGGGCGGAAGCGGTGATCAATTTGACCGGGCGGTCGGTGAATTGCCGGTACACTGAGGAGAACCGACGGTTGATTTTGGAGTCGCGGGTGTTTTCGACGCGCGTGATTGGTCAGGCCATCGGGCTTTGCCGACAACCGCCGAAGGTCTGGCTCAATGCCAGCACGGCGACGATCTATAAGAATTCGTTTGATAAGACCATGGATGAAAACGGCGAAATCGCCGGAACCCATGACGCGAAGGATGAATTTTCGGTGGAGGTGGCGCAGGCGTGGGAGAAGGCGTTCGGCGAGGCGGTGACACCGCAAACACGTAAGGTGGCGTTCCGGCTGGCGATGGTCTTCGGGCCGGAGCCGGGAACGGTGTTTCGGGTGTTGAGGAAATTGGTGAAGCTGGGTTTGGGTGGAACGCTGGCGGGTGGAAAACAATATGTTTCGTGGATTCACCAGGAGGATTTTGTGCGCGGGATTGAATGGTTGCTGGCGCATGAGGAATTTAATGGAGCGGTGAATCTGGTTGCACCCGGGCCGGTGACGAATCAGGAGATGATGGCGACGTTGCGACGCGAATGTGGCGCGCCGTTTGGCTTGCCAGCCAATCGATGGATGCTGGAGATCGGCGCATTTTTTATGCGAACGGAAACGGAGTTGATGTTGAAAAGCCGGAAGGTGGTGCCGGGGCGTTTGTTGAAAGCGGGGTTTGAGTTTCAGTTTCAGGAGTTTGCCGGGGCGGTTCGTGATGTTGAAAACCGGATTAAAGAAAAAAGCGCAGAGGTTTGACCTCTGCGCTTATCTCTACGGTTGCTAACCGCGTTTAATGCCCGCACCCGTGCAGCCGTTCCGCACGGGCTTCCCACCCCAAAACCTCCAGTTCAGGCCGCAAGGCCCCACTCAGGTCCCGGATAACAGACATCAACGGCACCCTCCTTGGCGTTTTGCTGGGTTCGATCACGCGCAGCGCCGGTTGAAATTCTGCTTCCTCCACTATTTCTGTTGGCAGATTCTGTTTCATGTTTTCTATATCAGCATCAGCAATGCCAGTTTTGAGCGAAGTTGTAAGTGGTTGATTGAAAGCTGCTTATTAGAAACGATGTATTGGCAGCGAAGGAAATGGACGAAAATTGTCACACTCATGCGTGAAAATTTGCGCCGGAATGGCGCAGTAGGGCTTTAATTTTGTCGGAGGAATTTTTCCACCCCGCTGAGATCATCGGCGTTGAGCAGATCCACGCCGTCGCTTTTTAATTCATTCCAAAAATTGGTGGATTCCGGCGCGTCCCAGAAACGGAGTAGAAGTTTCCGTTGATGGGTTTGGGCAACGATTTCCATTAGTTTAGCTTTTTCGTCTTCCGGCATGGCCCCGACCCCGCGCCATTTAAAATATCTTTTCCAATCATCACTGATCCAGAGGAGGGTGTGATTGGTTTTGCCGGCTTGGAGATCATTCAGCACTCCGTCCAGACCGGCCTGACGAATGGGTTCATGCAGGAGAATTTCCCGGGGTCGGCTGCCAGTCAAGACAACGGTAACGGCTTTGGGTTCCACTTTGTCATGATCAAAAACAGTGATGATGTCAGAATAATCGCTCAGCACTTTTCGCAGAACCGGATACATGACGTCCGGTGGTGATTTGAAATCAATGAGCAGGTGGAACGTGAAATTGGTGGCGGGGTAAATTTTGCCGTTGAATTTTTTGGCGCGGGCGCGCAGGGGATCCAGATAGAGGGATTGAAGCGTGCGGTTCGCTTTTACTTTTTTGAAATCATGCGCGACGAGGAGTTGGCCGTCCACCAGCCAGATGTCGGCTTCGACACTGGCGATGCCGTGGCTCAAGGCGTCGAAGAGGGGATGGGTGTGCTCGTAATCGTTGTGGGCGTGCGCGTGGGTGAGGGGAGGAAGTTCTTCAGCTTGCAGACCGACGGCTATCAACAGCATGAAGAAAATTTTAATCATCACGGCAGATCGGTCGAACCCATCAGATAACGATCACATTCGCGGGCGGCACCACGGCCTTCGTTGAAGGCCCAGACGACGAGGCTTTGGCCGCGTCGAGCGTCACCGGCGGCGAAGACGCCTTTGATGTTGGTGGTGTATTTGCCGTGTTCGGCCTTGGCGTTGGAGCGGGCGTCGCGTTCGACGTTTAATTGTTCGAGCAATTGTTGTTCCGGCCCGAGGAAACCCATGGCCAGGAGGACGAGTTGTGCGGGGCGGACCTGTTCGGTGCCGGGAACTTCCTTGGGCACGAACTGGCCTTTATCGTTTTTTGTCCATTCGATCTGGACAGTGTGAATTTCTTTAAGCCGGCCTTTATCATCTCCGACAAATTTTTTGGCCGTAGTCAAATAAACGCGCGGGTCGCCGCCGAATTTGGCCGCCGCCTCTTCCTGGCCGTAATCCATTTTATAGACCTTGGGCCATTCGGGCCACGGATTGTCCTTGGCGCGGTTCATCGGGGGCTTGGGCAAAATTTCCAACTGCACCAGACTCTTGCAACCGTGCCGCATGGAAGTGCCGACGCAATCGGTGCCGGTATCGCCGCCGCCGATGACCACGACGTCCTTGCCTTCAGCCGAGATAAAATTGCCGTTTTTATGTTTGTCCAAAAGGCTTTGGGTATTGGCCTGGAGAAATTCCATGGCGAGATGGATGCCTTTGAGATTGCGGCCTTCGATGGGGAGATCGCGGCCTTTGGTCGCGCCCGTGCAGATCACGATGGCGTCAAATTCTTTCATCAAGCGGTCGGCGGGATAATTTTTGCCGACTTCGGTTTTGGTGACGAAGGCGATCCCTTCATCGCTCATCTGTTCGACACGGCGTTGGATGAGCGACTTGTCGAGCTTCATGTTGGGGATGCCATACATGAGCAGGCCGCCGATGCGGTCGGCGCGTTCAAAAACGGTGACGAGGTGTCCTGCGCGATTCAGTTGGGCGGCGGCGCAAAGACCAGCCGGACCGGAACCGATGACGGCGACTTTTTTGCCGGTGCGAGTGGCGGGAGCTTCGGCCTTGATCCAGCCTTCGTCCCAGCCCTTGTCGGCGATGGAACACTCGATATTTTTGATGGTCACCGGTGGGTTGTTCATGCCGAGGACGCAGGAGCCTTCGCACGGAGCAGGGCAGACGCGACCGGTGAATTCGGGAAAATTATTCGTCTTATGGAGACGATCAAGCGCTTCATGCCAGAGGCCGCGATAAACGAGGTCGTTCCATTCCGGAATCAGATTATTGATTGGGCAGCCGCTCGCCATGCCGCTGATGAGCTGGCCGGTGTGGCAGAAAGGAATGCCGCAATCCATGCAACGCGCGCCCTGGTCGCGAAGTTTTTCCTCGCTCAAGTGGAGGTGAAATTCGTTCCAGTCTTTGATGCGCTCCACGGCGGTGCGATCGAGTGGAAGCTCGCGCAAATATTCGATGAAACCTGTTGGTTTACCCATTTTCTTTTTCGATAAATTTTAAATTTTTTAGCTGCCGCCAACACGAGCCAGATCACGGGCGTTTTCTTCAAAAGCTTTCATCACGGCTTCTTCGCCGCTGTGACCGCTGTCGGTGACTTTTTTGATCGCCTGCAACATGCGCTTGTAATCTTTGGGCATGACTTTGACAAATTTCGGAACCATTTCCTCCCACATGGCAAGAACCTTGAACGCTTTCTGGCTCTTGGTGTGCTTGGCGTGACGATCAATCATCAGGCGAACTAGTTCGATCTCCGTCGGGTCTTCCAATTTTTCCAGCGCGACCATCTGCTGGTTGCAATTGAATTTCAGAGTGTTGGTTTCGTCGAGGACGTAGGCTTCGCCCCCAGACATGCCGGCGGCGAAGTTGCGGCCTGTCTGACCGAGAACGACGATGCGTCCGCCTGTCATATATTCGCAGCCGTGATCACCGACGCCTTCGACCACCGCGCGAGCGCCGCTGTTGCGGACGCAGAAACGTTCGCCTGCCATGCCGCGGATATAAACTTCACCCGCCGTCGCGCCGTAGAGGGCGACGTTGCCGGTGATGATATTTTCCTCGGCAAGGAAGGTGGAACCTTCAGGCGGATACAAAATAATTTTGCCACCGGAGAGGCCTTTGCCGAGGGCGTCGTTGGCGTCACCTTCCAATATCCAAGTCAAACCAGGCGGCATGAATGCGCCGAAACTCTGACCAGCGGAACCTTTGAAATGGAATTTGATCGTGTCTTCGGGCAGGCCGGCGACGCCGTGACGGCGAGTGACTTCGCTGCCGAGAATGGTGCCGACGACTCGGTTGACGTTGCGGATGTCCAGAGTGGCAGTGACTTTTTCGCGTTTTTCGAGCGCGGGTTTGGCCAATTCGAGCAGCTTGGTGTTATCCAAGGCTTTGTCGAGGCCGTGATCCTGCGTGATCTGGCAGAAGCGGCCGACGGAATCAGGAACGCGCGGTTGATAAAGGATATTGGTGAAATCAAGGCCGCGCGCTTTCCAATGTTCAATGGCTTCCTTCGGCTCGATCATATCGGTGCGGCCAACCATATCCACCAGATTGCGGAAGCCAAGCTGCGCCATGAGTTCGCGCACTTCCTGCGCGATGAAGCGCATGAAGTTGACGGCATGAGCGGGATCGCCGGTGAAATTTTTGCGCAACTCCTCGTCCTGCGTGGCCACGCCGACCGGGCAAGTGTTCAGATGACAGACGCGCATCATGATGCAACCGAGGGAGACAAGCGGCGCGGTGGCGAAACCAAACTCTTCGGCCCCGAGGAGGGCACCGATGATGACATCGCGACCGGTTTTGAGCTGGCCATCAGTTTCGACGGCGATACGGCTGCGGAGATTATTGAGCACCAATGTCTGATGTGTCTCAGCCAAACCCAACTCCCACGGAATACCCGCGTGTTTGATGCTGGTTTGCGGACTCGCGCCGGTTCCGCCGTCGTGTCCGCTGATCAAAACGACATCGGCATGGGCCTTGGCCACGCCAGCAGCGATGGTGCCGACGCCGACTTCCGCCACGAGTTTGACGCTGATGCGCGCGTTGTGATTGGCGTTCTTTAAATCGTGAATGAGTTCCGCCAGATCTTCGATGGAATAAATGTCATGATGCGGCGGCGGCGAAATCAGACCAACGCCGGGAGTGGAATGGCGGACTTTCGCGATCCACGGATAAACTTTGGTGCCGGGAAGTTGGCCGCCTTCGCCGGGTTTCGCGCCCTGAGCCATTTTGATCTGGAGTTCCTTGGCGTTGACGAGATAAAGGCTGGTGACGCCGAAACGACCGGAAGCGACTTGTTTGATGGCGCTGTTTTTGGAATCGCCGTTGGCTTCCATGACGTAACGCGCGGGATCTTCGCCGCCTTCGCCGGTGTTGCTGCGGCCGCCGATGCGGTTCATGGCGATGGCGAGAGCTTCGTGCGCTTCCTTGCTGATGGAACCGTAAGACATCGCGCCGCTCTTGAAACGTTTGAGAATGGATTCAACCGATTCTACTTCCTCGATGGGAATCGGCTGGGCCGGAAATTTCAGCTCGAACAAACCGCGCAAGGTGCAGAGTCGTTTGGACTGTTCGTTGACATCGGCGGAATAATCTTTGAAAGCTTTGTAATCCGCGTTGCGGCAGGCTTTTTGGAGCTTATGCACAGTTTGCGGATTGAACAGATGGGCCTCGCCGTCCTGCCGCCATTGATATTGGCCGCCGACTTCAAGGACATGACCGTTGACTTGACGCTCGGGGAAAGCGTGTTGATGGCGGATGAGAATTTCGCGGGCGATGATATCCATGCCGATGCCGCCGACGCGCGAAGCGGTGCCGGTAAAATATTTTTTCACGACCGACGGATGCAGGCCGAGTGCTTCAAAAATTTGCGCGCCGCGATAGCTCTGGATGGTGGAAATACCCATCTTGGAGATGACCTTGACCACTCCCTTGACGGCGGCTTTGACGAAATTTTTGCAGGCTTCCTTGTGTTTGACCTTGGTGAGCAAACCCTGACTGATCATGTCGTCCAACGTTTCGAAGGCGACGTAAGGATTGATCGCGCCCGCGCCGTAACCGATGAGCAGTGAGAAATGATGGACTTCGCGCGGCTCGCCGGATTCGAGGACGAGGCCGACGCGCGTGCGGGAACCTTCGCGGATCAAATGATGATGCACTCCCGCGACAGCGAGCAGGGCAGGGATGGGAGCGAGTTCCTGGTCCACGCCGCGATCGGAGAGGATAATGATATTCGCCCCGGCTTCGATGGCGCTGCTGGCCCGGAGGCACAAATCTTCCATCGCGCGAACGAGGCCGTCTTCGCCGTCAACCGCTTTAAAGAGAATCGGCAACGTGACCGATTTGAAACCGGCTTCGTCAATGTATTTGAGTTTGGCGAATTCCTCGTTGGTCAGGATCGG
>CAIYOY010000169.1 GCA_903927905.1 uncultured Verrucomicrobiales bacterium
AAGGCCGGAGCCAAGCTGTGTTATCTGCCACCTTATTCCCCGGACTTCAATCCAATTGAGAACATGTGGAGCAAGATCAAACAAGGGTTGCGGCGCCGGGCTCCGCGCACCGCCAGAGACCTCCAGCAAGCAGCCAAGAAGGCTTTCAGCGCCATCTCCCCCGCTGACTGCCAGGGCTTCTTTTTAAACGCCCGCTACGCTATATAATTTATGGAAACGCTCTAAGTATTTAACACCCTTAATTTTTATCGTCGAAATTGTTACTTAAATGCCCAAAGCCAGCCCGCAACAGGAACCAATCGCCATAATTGGCATCGGGTGTCGTTTTCCTGGTGATTCCAACTCGCCCGATGCCTTCTGGAAAATGATGTGTGCCGGAACCGACACCATTACCGAAGTTCCTCCTGACCGTTGGAATACAAAGACTTACTACGATCCCGTGCCCCATCGTCCCGGCAAATCCATCTCCAAATGGGGCGGCTTTATAAAAGACGTGGATAAATTTGATCCCGAAGCCTTTCGCATCTCCCCCCGGGAAGCTGATTGGATGGACCCTCAACAGCGCCTGCTGCTCGAAGCCTCCTGGGAAGCGCTCGAAGACGGCGGTCAAAATATGGATCGGTTGCGCGGTTCATCCACGGGCGTTTTCGTCGGCATTTCCACCACCGATTATTTTTGCCTCCAGTGTTATCTCGGTGAGCGTCCCCGCACAGATGTTTATACCGCCACCGGCACGACCATCAGCATCGCAGCCAACCGTATTTCCTACTGTTTCGATTTTCGCGGGCCCAGCGTGGCCATGGACACGGCTTGTTCCTCCGCCCTGACCGCGCTCCATCTGGCCTGCCAGAGTTTGTGGAAAGGCGATTGCACCCTGGCCATCACCGCCGGCGTTAACGCCATCCTCTCCCCCTTTTCCTACATCGCCTTCAGTCGCATGGGCATTCTGTCCCCGACCGGCCGTTGTCAAGCATTTGATGCCGCCGCCAACGGCTTCGTCCGCAGCGAAGGCGTCGGTTCCATCCTCCTCAAACCCCTCTCTGCCGCCCTGGCTTCCGGCGACCGCATCTACGCCCTGATCCGCGCCACCGCCGCCAACCAGGATGGCCGCACCAATGGCATCGCCGTGCCCAGTCCCATCGCCCAGGCCGATTTGATTCGCGCCGCCTGCCGCCGGGCCGGCATCCAGCCGCGCGACATTCAATACATTGAAGCCCATGGGACAGGCACCCCGGTTGGCGACCCCATCGAAGCCCACGCCCTTGGCACCGTGCTTGGCGAAGGCCGCCCGCAAAAGCAGCCTTGCATTGTCGGCTCCGTCAAAACCAACATCGGCCACCTCGAAGCCGCCGCCGGCATTGCCGGCGTCATCAAACTGGCGTTGGTTTTAAAAAATGGCGCCATCCCGCCCAACATCCATTTCCACCAGCCCAATCCGAACATTGATTTTGCCAAACTGAAACTTCGCGTCATCCAAAAACTCGAACCATTTCCTGATTCCGGCCCCGCCCTCGGCGGCGTCAATTCCTTCGGCTTTGGCGGGGCCAATGCCCACGCCATTCTGGAAGGCCCGCCGGCGGCCAAACCAAAAAGGCTTTCCCGTAATGGCGAGGCCGGGCGCAAGATGTTGCTCCTTCCACTGTCCGCCCGCACCCAACCTGCATTGCAAGCGCTGGCCAAAAATTACCAGACCATTTTGGCCGGAGACGCCGATCTTCCGTCCCTCTGTGCCGCCACCGCCCTCCGGCGCACTCATCATGCTGACCGCCTTTACCTCATCGCCGATTCCCGCGCGGCCATGCGGGAAAAAATGGCTGCTTATTTGGCTGGCGAAAATGCCCCGGGCGTTATCGCCGGCAATCTCGCCCTCGAGCCCGAGACTGCGCCCGTCTTCGTATTTTCCGGTCAAGGGCCGCAATGGTGGGGCATGGGCCGTCAGTTGCTTAAAACCGAGAACTTGTTCCGCAAAAAAATTGCCGAGTGCGATCGTTACTTCAGCGAATTTGGCTCCTGGTCACTTTTGCAGGAACTTCAACGCGACGAAAATTCCAGCAAAATGGATGACACCGCCATTGCTCAACCCGCCATTTTCGCCATCCAAGTCGCCCTGGCCGCTCTTTGGCAATCTTGGGGTGTCAGGCCTTGCGCCGTCCTTGGCCACAGCGTCGGGGAAGTGGCCGCCGCGCATGTCGCCGGCGTTCTTTCTTTGCGCGAAGCGGCCCGCGTTATTTTTCACCGCGGTCGCTGCATGCAACTCGCCCATGCCCAGGGTCGAATGCTGGCCGCCGGTTTGGATGCCAAACAGGCCGAAGAACTGATCGCCCCGTATTCCGGCCGCATCACCGTTGCCGCCTATAACAGCCCCGTCGCGGTTACTCTTTCCGGCGAAGGCCCCGCGCTCGAGGAAATTTCCCGGGTCCTGGAAAAACGCCATGTTTTCAATCGTTTTCTCCAGGTCAAGTATGCCTTCCACAGCAAACAGATGGACCCGGTCAAAGCCGAATTGCTGAAATCCCTGGGGCGGGTCGAATTGTCCCGGGCCACTTTGCCCATGATCTCCACGGTCACCGGTCGCCTGACCGACGGCCTCGACCTCGACGCGGGCTATTGGTGGCGCAATGTCCGCGAACCCGTCCGCTTCAGCGAGGCGGCCAGCCATTTGATTGACAAAAGCCGCCGCCTGTTCCTCGAACTCGGCGCCCATCCGGCGCTGGGCGTTTCGCTCAAGGAATGTTTCGCCAAGTTTTCCCTCTCCGGCACGGTCCTCTTCTCCCTCCGCCGCCGGGAAAACGACCATTTGATGTTGCTCGAAAATGTTGCCGCCCTGCATCTGGCCGGCGTCCCGGTGGATTGGTCCGCGCTTTATCCTGAATCCTCCGCCGATCTTGCCCTGCCGCTGTATCCCTGGCAACGCGAACGCTATTGGCAGGAACCGATCGCCAGCCGCGAAGCGCGTCTCACCCAGCCGATCCATCCGCTGCTGCTCCGCAATCTCCATACCGCCATTCCCACCTGGCTGACCTGGCTGGACCAGGACGGCATGCCGTGGTTGCGCGAACATCGGGTTCAGAACCATATCGTTTTCCCCGGGGCCGGTTACGTTGAAACCGCCCTCGGCCTCGGTCGCTCCCTCCTCGGTGTTGGGCCGATTGTCGTTGAAGAACTCGATCTGCAAAAAGCCCTCTTCTTGCCGGAGAACAAGGACATCATCCTTTACCAGGCCCATTACAATCCGTCCGACTTCTCCTTGAAAATCTCCAGTCGCGCCGAATTATCTGATGCCGAGTGGACCACGAACGTCGTCGGCAAAATGCGCGCCTTGCCGCATGCCAGCCCGTCTCCAGCCATTGACTTGGAGGCCGTGCAAAAACGTTGCTCCGCCCCGCCTATGACCGCGAAGGATGTTTACGACATCTATGAACGCCTGGGTTTTGCCTATGGGCCGTTGTTCCGGGGCGTTGAAGCCGTTTGGCGGCGCGACGGCGAGTGCCTGGCCCGCATCCGGCTGCCCGAGCCGTTGCTTGCCAGTCTGGACGATTATCAGTTGCATCCCGTCATGCTGGATTGTTGCTTCCATGCCCATGCCTTTTCCATTCCGGAAAAAAATCCGCTCACCGGCACTTCGCTGCTGCCCGTGTTCATCGAACGCATCAAATATTTCGCCAAACCCGGCGCGGTCATCTGGTGCCACGCCAAACTCTTGCGCATCGGCGCCCGTTTTGCCGTCTGGAACATCCAGATTCTTGACGAAGCGGGCAAAGTGGCCGTGGAAATCGAAAATTTTCGCAGTCAAGTGGTGTCCAGCGTGACCGCTTCCCGGGCCGATTCCCCGCAAAATTGGATTTATCAAACCGAGTGGCGACCGAAACCCCTCGCGCAAAAAAACCTATCGCCCGCGCCGGCGGCCTTCACCGCCCAGACCGCTGAGATGGCGGACGCTTGCGCCCGCGCGGTTCTGGCGCGATCGCCCAAAACTTCCAGCGCTCCGGAAAAACTCTCTGCCGGACTAGATGCGCTCGCCGGACTTTATCTTTTCCAAGCCCTCGGAAAACTTGGCGTTTCCCTTCGTCCCGGCCAAAAACTTTCGGCCGCGGCGCTGGCCAAAAAAATTAAAATGGCCCCCCCCCAGGAAAAGCTCCTGGCCCGGCTTTTATTTCTGACTGCGGGGCAGGGGATGATCTCGCCCGATGGAGTCATCCGACGCCTTCCCGCCCGGCTCGAACCCGGCGCGCTTTGGAACAAATTGATCCGGCAGTTCCCGGCGGCTTATCCCGAACTGACTCTCCTCCTCCGGGTCGGCCAGTCACTCGATCAAATCCTTCGTGGCAAACTGGACGTCGCCAGCCTCCTGACGCCGGGCGGTTCCACCACCACCCTTGAACATTTCTATCAGGATGCTCCCGCGCATCAGGCGGCAAATCAGGCGGTTGCTGAAACCGTGGCTGCGGTCCTCAAAGATCGCCCGCGTGACCAGATGGTGCGAATTCTCGAGGTCGGCGGCGGCACCGGCGGCCTGACCAGTTATGTTTTGCCCAAACTCAATCCCGACCGGACCGAATATGCTTTCACGGACATCCAGGAAACGCTCCTGGCCCTGGCCGAACAAAAACATTTCGATTACAACTTCGTCAAATGCCAAAAGTTTGATCTGGATATTCCTCCCCAGGAACAAACCCTCGAACTGGCTTCCTTTGATTTGATCTTGGTTTCCGATGTTCTTCGTTTCTCCGCCAATCCCCGTCTCGCCCTTTCGCACCTCCACCGTTTGCTCGCTTCCGGCGGGTTGCTGGTTCTGTGCGAACGCCTCGCGACCCCCGCTTGGTTTGAATTTGTTTTTGCTCCGGCCAATTCGTGGAAGCAACCGCCGCTGGATCGTCCGTTCCTGTTAAAACTCTTGGCGGAAACCAACTTTATTGAGCCCGCCGATGTTTCTGTCCCGCCCTCCGTCAATATTTCCGGCCTCAGCCTTCTCCTGGCTCGTCCTTCCGCCGTGAAGCAAGGCACTGTCGCCGCTCCGCTGGCTGTTTCCACCAATGCCAAACCCGGTTCCTGGCTCATCTTCGCCGATCAATCCGGTTTTGCCGCTCAACTGGCCGAACTCCTTACCCGGCGTGGCGACCAGCCCATTCTTATTCCATCCGGTCCAATTTCCGCCACCGAAATGGTCCAGTTGCTTGCCAAAACGGGCGCCAACCCTCTTGCCGGCATCATTCACCTGCGCAGCCTTGATTTGTCCGCCGAGACACCATTGGAGGCCGCCGAGATCGAAAGCTGCCATGGTGTTCTTACCCTGGTGCAATCCTTGACCAAAGTGGCCACGCTGAAAAACCCCCGCCTCTGGCTCGTGACCCGCGGAGCGCAACCGGTCAATCCCGGCGACTCGGTGGCCGTCACCCAAAGCCTGACCCTGGGCATGGGCCGGGCGGTTCTCAGCGAGTATCGCCACATCCGTTCTTGTTTAGTTGACTTGACTCCCGGCGGCGCACCGACCGATGCCTATTCTTTGCTCCAGCAAATCACGGCCGACGATCCCGAAACCGAAGTCGCTTTTCGCGGCCCCACCCGGCAGGTCGGTCGGCTGGCTCGCACCTCCCTCGAACAACACGTCCCGCAGCCCAAAGGCGCCGCGCCTTACCGCCTGGAAATCACCACCCCTGGCGTCCTGGACGAATTGCGCTTCCGCGAACTCCGCCGCCGCAAACCCGGCGCCGAAGAGATCGAGATCGAAATTTGCGCCGCCGCCCTTAATTTCCGCGATGTCATGAAAGCCCTTGGCATCTACCCGATGGAAAGCGATATGGACCTTCTCCTGGGAGATGAATGTTCCGGTCGCGTCGTCACTGTTGGTCGCAAGGTCAAAGATTTCAAGATCGGTGATGAAGTCATTGTCAGCGCCCTGGGTTGTTTTGCCTCGCACATCACCGTGCCGGCGCTGTGCGCCATCAAGAAGCCAGCGCGCATCACCTTTGAAGAAGCTGTCACCATCCCCGTCACTTTCATGACCGCGTGGTATGCCCTGCATACCCTCGGACAAATCAAGCAGGGTGAAAAAATTCTCATCCAAGCCGGCACCGGCGGCGTCGGCCTGGCCGCCATTCAGATCGCGCAACTGGCCGGGGCTGAAGTTTTCGCCACGGCTGGCAATCCTGAAAAACGCGACTTCCTCCGCGCCATGGGTGTGGTCCATGTCATGGATTCGCGCACCCTGGCGTTCGCCGATGAAATTCGCCGCATCACCAATGGGCGCGGTGTGGATCTCGTGCTCAATTCCCTCGCCGGTCACGCCATTGAAAAGGGCCTCAGCGTCCTCGCGCCCCAAGGCCGCTATCTCGAGATCGGCAAACGTGATGTTTACGGCGATACCCGCATCGGCCTGCGCCCGTTCCGCAACAACCTCTCCATGTTTGTGATTGACATGGCCCAGGTCATTCTCAGCGAACCCGCCCGCGTCCGCGCCCTGTTCAAACCGATCATCGAATTGATCCACTCGGGTCAACTCAATCCCTTGCCTCATCGCATTCTGCCGGTTTCCAAAGCGATCACCGCGTTCCGCCTGATGGCCCAAGCCCGGCACATCGGCAAAATCGTCCTTTCCATGCAGAACGATTCTGTCCAAGCCGTCCGCCTTCCACCGAAAGATCTCATCCGATTTCCGGCCAAAGCTTCATACCTGATCACCGGCGGCCTCGGTGGCTTCGGCTTGGCCGTGGCCCGATGGATGGTTGATCGGGGCGCGCGTCATCTTATTCTCACCAGCCGCCGGGGCGCTTCCACCCCCGAAGCCAAACGCTCCGTCGCCCAACTCAAACGCCTCGGCGCCATCGTCACCGTGGCCAAAAGTGACGTCACCAAAAATGCAGACGTCCAAAAACTTTTCCGACTCATCGCCCGGAAATGCCCGCCGCTCCGGGGCGTTTTCCATACGGCTGCGGTCATTGATGACGGCATCCTTGAGCAATTGACCCCCGCGCGCTTTACCCCGGTGCTGGCGCCCAAGGTCAACGGCGCCTGGCATCTTCATCAGGCTTCATTGCGCCTGAAACTCGATCATTTCGTCATGTTCTCCTCCATCAGTTCCCTCGTCGGCGCGGCCGGGCAGGGGAACTATGTTTGTGCGAACAGTTTTCTTGACTCAATGTCGCACTATCGCCGTTCCCTCGGTCTGCCCGGCCTGACCATCAATTGGGGGGCCATTGCCGAAGTCGGCATGATCGCCCGCAATGCCCATGTGGAACAACATCTCACCGCGCACGGAGTGATCGGCATCCCTCCATCCGTGGCCACCGCTTCATTGGGCCGTTTCCTGCAAAGCAACGCCACCCAAATCGCTTTCATGCACGTGGACTGGCAAAAATATGCCGGCTCCCATCAAGCCGCCTCCATCCCCGTGCGTTACAGTGAATTGATCCATTCTTCCAGCCAGGAAAACACCGATGGCGCCGCTGAAATCCATCAGGCCATTCTGGCCATGCCACCGGCCAAACGCCTGGCCTTCGTCGCCGCCCACATCCGCGAACCGGTCGCCAAAGTCCTCCGCACCTCCGCCGCCAAACTCGACGTCAACCGTCCGCTCAAAGAAATGGGCCTCGATTCCCTGATGGCCGTTGAACTCCTCAACCGTATCGAAGTTCGCTTTGGCGTTTCTTTGCCGCCGGCGAAACTGGCCGCCGGAGGCACCATCCTGTCCATTGCCGAAATTGTGCTGGAACTCATCGCCGGCGATGCCGCCGCCCCCTCGCCCCCCGACGACATCGCCGGGGCGGTCAATGAGCAATTGGACGTGCACTTTGAGCGCGTTCACCTTTTCCGGTCGGAAGGCTCCCGCCCGCCGCTCTTTCTCATCCACCCGGCCGGCGGTTTCACCGCCCTTTATGATCATCTTGCGAAACTCCTCCCGGAAGAACTGCCGGTTTACGGCATTCAATCCCGCGCCTTCTTTGACCCGGAGGGCGAGCACCCTTCCGTTGACTCCATGGCCCGCGAATACGCCGCTCTCATCATGGCCCGCCAGCCCGAAGGTCCCTGCCGCCTCGCCGGTTTCTCTTTGGGCGGCTTTTTTGCCCTGGCCACGGCCCGCGAGTTGGAAGCCCGCGGACGCGTTGTTTCCCTCGTCGGTTTGATTGACACGCCCCTGGTCCTGCTGGAAAAGAACGAAGGCCAGGAATTCGTCCTCGGCGAACTGGTTGCCGAAATGCACGATTATTTCTCCAATGCCCTGACCCTCGTTCCCCCGGTGGATCCCGCCGACCTGTCCGCCAGCATTGCCGATCTCGTCCAGAAGCTTAAGGGCGCCGAAAACGATGACCGCACCAAGCTCATCATGGAATGGCTGGCCGGCCGCGGGCTCGAACTGGGCGGCAGCACCGATAATATCGCCCAAAAATTCTTCACCATCTCCATGGAGCACGCCGAATTGATCAAGACCTTCCAGGCGGTCCCCATCCAGTCGCCCATCCGGCTCTGGAACTCCGGCCAATCTGATGCCCAAAACTTGCGCGCCCGCCCTGATGGACGCCGTTATACCACCGGCTCTTTCCAGGAAGAATTACTTGATGGCCGTCATTTTGAATTGCTGCACTCCCCCTTGGTCGAATCCCTCGGCGAACGCTTGGACGCGGCCTTGCAGGAGACCGAAACCTCCCGCCTTGCCCCCGCAGTGGAAGTGATCGCCAAATAAAACAACTCACCGGCCAACGACCCAACAACTTGTATGAACTACCAGGTCAACAGTGTTTTCAGTCAAGGCGCTTTGGATGTCGCCTACGAAGCCGGCGACAAAGCCAACAACGCCGAGCGGCAGGTGGAATACATGAAGCAGGACATCGAACGCCTGCTCATGATCACCGAAGCCTTATGGAAGCTCCTGCAAAAAGCTAACGGTTACACCGATGAAGAACTAAAAGCTTTGATCAACGAAATTGATCTGCGCGACGGCGTGCTGGATGGGCGGGTCACCAAAAAAGAGTCCCTGCCGTGTCCTTCCTGCCAGCGCCTTTCCTCCGTCCGCCATCTGCGCTGTATTTATTGCGGCCAGGTGTTGCAGCATGATCCGTTTGGACGGTGAGTTTTCAAGGGGAGGCTCTACAATCAGAAATGAAACTGATATGACAACATTCCGGACGGATTTCTTTACGAACTTTTCTTCAAACCTCATTCCGATCTACCCAAGGAACTCATATTCCATTGCGAATTGCTGCTGGCTGGTTGTAGAAAACGGAGCGCGCCTCTGTGAGGCGCAGCAGATGGTAAGCA
>CAIYOY010000170.1 GCA_903927905.1 uncultured Verrucomicrobiales bacterium
CTGCTGCGGGTCACGGACCCGCGCTCCGGCCCCACTGAAGTATGCTCCATTCTTCAAAGTAGCCCACTACCGAAAATGGGGGACGAACGGGGCATCGGGCTAATCGGCGATTTTAATTCCTAAATTCCACCCAATCAGGCAACCTTGCTCACGAATGTCCGAGCCGAAGAAAACGATTGGCAGCCGATTCCGCGAATTTCTCATTGAAATACGGAATAAGAAGTATGGCCTCCCCGGCGGAATTCTTCTCACCGTCGGCTTTGGTTTATTTCTGCTCATGTCCGGCGGCGGTGATAAACTGAAGTTTCGAAGTTACGACCTCTTGTTTTGGTTTCGTCCGCCAATTCTTCCTAACGAAGCAGTCATGGTATTTATGGATGATGCCTCCCATAAACAACTTCACCAAAAATATCTGGAGCCTTGGGACCGTAGTTATTATACCCGTTTTATCAAGCGACTGACCGCTGAGAAGGCCAAAGCGGTCGTATTCGACGTGGTTTTCAGTGATCTCCTGAACACCAACAAAGATCAGGCGTTTGCCGAGGCGATAAGAGAGAACGGCAATGTTATTTTGGCGGCGGACTGGGTTTTGGAAGATTACGGCGGTGAGAGAAAAATGGGCTGGGATGATCCGGCGCAACTCTTCAATGAAAGCGCTGCCGATGTCGGTTCCGATGCCATGTTTCCGGATGCCGATGTGGAAGTGCGAAAATATATTCCTCATGGCCGATACGATAAAGACGGCAAGCCGCTGGAACATGCCAGCGAAGCGTGGACTGCCGCCAAACTGATTGGTGCCCCCGTTTGCGCGGATACGAATCGAGAATTCACTTCCTTTTGGCTCAATTATTATGCGCCCGAGGCTCAACTTCCCAGTGTCAGCTTTTATAAAACCATCGCGGAAAACGACCCGGATGTTCCGGTGGGTTATTTTAGCAATAAGGTTGTTTTTGTCGGAGCCCGCTTGCAAACCCAAACTCAAGCAGCCCGAAAGGACGAATACCCCAGTCCGTATTCTTATCGTGACGAAAATAAATTCATGCCCGGGGTGGCCATTCATGCCACCGCGTTTTTGAATTTGATTCGCGGAGATTGGTTAAAACGGCCCTATTATGTTACCGAAAGATACTTTGTTGTTATTATGGGGTTAATTTTGGGCGGCGTGCTGGTCTTGTGCCGTCCGCTCGTAGCCACCTACATCGCCCTCGCGACTGCGGTGCCTATTATTTTTGGCAGCTATTTTTGGTTTCTCTATTATCACTATTGGTTTCCCTGGATGATTGTCGTGGCAGTTCAGATTCCCACCGCTTTGATTTGGTCCATCTCTTACAATTCTTTGCAACTCATGCTCGAAAAAGCCCGGGTCGAACAATCCCTTGGTCTCTATCTCTCGCCTAAACTGGTCAAAAAATTTGCCGCCGACCCAACGCTGCTCAAGCCGGGGGCCAAAAAACAAATGCTGACCATCCTGTTCAGCGACATAGCCGGTTTTACCACCATTTCAGAAGGCATGGATTCGGACGAACTGGCCCATGCGATGAATAGATATTTTCAGACGGCGGTGACCAATTGCGTCCATTCCACCGATGGCACTGTTGTCAAATATATCGGTGACGCCATTTTTGCCTTTTGGAATGCGCCGGAACCCCAGGTGGACCACGCCTTTCGCGCCTGTGCCGGTGCTTTGAACTTCCGCAACCAGGAGGCCCAGTTTGTTAATGGCCAGGAACTCATCACTCGCATCGGCTTGCACACCGGCTTGGCCAACGTCGGCAATTTCGGCAGCGACACCCGCGTGGATTACACCGCCATCAGCGAAAACATCAACCTCGCCTCCCGCATGGAAGGCTTGAACAAATATCTCGGCACCATTGTTCTGATCACCGGCGAAACCAAGGCCGAAGTCAAAGATCAGGTGGTCACGAGATATTTGGGCCTGTTTATTTTGAAAGGCTTTGAAAAATCGGTGCAGGTTTATGAATTAATAGGATTGCCGGAGGATGCGCCCAAAACCCAGGCCTTGCGCGACAGCTTTGCCGGGGCTTTGCAAAAGTTTACCGCCCGGGATTTCGACGGCGCCGAAGCCGCTTTCAAAAAAATTCTGGAGACCACGCCGAAAGACGGTCCCTGCAAATTTTACCTCGATCAACTCCCCGATTTCCGCGCCGAACCGCCCGATGAAGATTGGAAAGGCGAAGTTAAACTCAAAGATAAATAAACGCCAATCGTGGCTGCGTTGGTGACAACGCGGCTGGCCATATTTGCCAAAAAAACTCCCGATTATGCCCAAAACTCCAACTCCCATTTGACATCCGTCAATGGGGTGTTATCCTAAGCGTATTCTATGAGCGCAAGAAAAATTAATACCCATTCTTTGCTTGGTTCGGCCACCCAAACCAAGTGTCTCGATCTGCCGGCCGATACCGTCCGCATTCGCAAGAGCGGCTTCGAATTCCGCAGCGTCACGCCGTTCACGCCCTGGACCGAAATGACGGTCGGCTTCCAAATGCCCGGCAGCGCCAAACGCGTCCAATGCAATGCCGTCGTCGTCGCTTGCAGCGGCACGCCCCATGCAGGATACGCCATCTCCATGCTTTTCACCAATTTATCCCGTCAGACTCAGGCCCAATTGCAGGCCATTTCCTGACTGGATTAGTTTTCCGGTTCTTTTATAGTCAGCGGGCATGGAAACTTTTCATCGTATTTTAACCGCCGCCGTGCAAGGCGGCGCCTCTGATCTTCATATCAAAGTCGGTGGCCCTCTCATTTTTCGCATCAACCGTCGTCTTGTGCAGGTGGATGGTCCCATCCCCACTCCTGAATGGATGGATGTGGTGTTGGAGCACATCGTGCCCAAGCACATGAAGAAACGCCTGGATGATGAGCATGAAGCCGACTTCTCGTATTATATGCCGGGCGTCGGACGGTTCCGGACGAACTGTTTTCAACAACGCGGGCTTTACTGTTTGGCGATGCGTTTCGTGAAAACCCAGGTGCCGAGTTTTGAGGAATTGGGTTTGTTGCCGCAATTGAGGAAGATCGCGGAAGCGCCGCGCGGCATCGTTTTGCTGGCGGGCACGACCGGTTCGGGCAAATCGACCACGCTGGCGGCGATGGTGGAGCATGTGAATTCGAATTACCGGAAGCACATCGTTACGCTGGAAGACCCGATCGAATATGTTTTCGAGGACAACCAATCCATCATCGAACAACGCGAAATTGGTTTGGATACGATGTCCTTCGCGCAAGGGTTGAAGAACGTGCTGCGTCAGGACCCGGACATCATCATGGTCGGTGAAATGCGTGATGCCACGAGTTTTGCGGCGGCGATGAGCGCGGCGGATACGGGGCACTTGGTGCTTTCCACGCTGCACACGACGAACGCGGCGGCTTCGGTGGGGCGTATTTTGGACTTTTTCAAAGCAGATGAGCGCGACCAGGTTCGGCGGCAATTGTCCACCACATTGCAGGCGGTTATCTGCCAGCGCATGGTGCCGACCATCGCCGGCGGCATGACTCCGGCGCAAGAAATTTTGGTCAACTCGGCTACGGTGCGGAAATTGATCGAGGACAACCGGCTGGACACGTTGCCGGCGGCGATTGAAACCGGCAGTGAAGAAGGGATGTTAAATTTCAACCAAGCGCTGTTCCAATTGGTCAAGGACGGTAAAGTTTCCGAGAAAGACGCGCTGTTGAAAGCCACGAATGCGCAGGCGTTGGAAATGAATTTCCAGGGGATTTTCCTGACCGCCGGCAAGCGTATTTTGGGTTAAGACCGCCTTTACCCCTCCCAGCCAACCTGACTTCCATTCGCAAAAAATGGAGTTTCAGGTTGTTTTTTGCCCATTTATCGCCTGAACGCGCGTCAATCGCCCATCGTAAATCGTAAATCCCCAAAGATTTCTCTTGTCGGAAGGCGATTTCTTTGTCACAAGTCAGGCCGAACAAGTTCAACCAAAAACATATATATATCTTGAAAACGACGTTTAATCGCAACCCAAGTCGGATCGTTCTCAGCGTTTTTCTGTTGGCCGCAGCGCTTTGCCCGGCCTCTTTGCTGGCTCTCGGCATTCGCATTGCCGACCAGGACGCCGCCGCCACCGCTCGCGGCGATGCCTTTGTCGCCACGGCCGATAATCCCTCCGCCGTGTACTATAACCCTGCCGGCCTGACCCAATTGAAAGGCAACAACCTGTTGCTCGGCACCTATGGCATCACCTACGGCACCCATTTTAACGGAGACCATCTGAATGCCGGGACTTCAATCAATAGCCGCCAAGAAATCACGGCGCTGCCCCAACTTTACTACACTTACACTGCTCCCAAACAGACGATCGCCTTCGGTTTGGGCATTTATTCCCCATATGGTCTTTCGATGGATTGGCCGGGGAATGTGCCGTTTGGCAGCCTCGGTTACAAAGGTGAGATTGATTATCTTACAGTCAACCCGGTCGTCGCGATCAAGCCGACCAAGACCTTGTCCATCGCGGTCGGGCCGACTTTCAATTTCGGAACGGCCAATATCGGCGCCAATAAAATTGGCGGCGGCACGTTGCATTTTCGCGGAAATGACAATGGCGTGATCGGCTTGAACGCCGGCATCTTGTGGCATCCCTTGAAAAAACACTCCTTCGGCATCAGCTATCACAGTGCCACCCGCATGAATTTTAGCGGCCAGGAACAATTTCCTCTGACCGGCCTGAACGGTCCCTCCACCGCCGCGTTTAACTTCCCCCAAAACATCGTCTTCGGCTATTCTTACCGCCCCACCCCGAAATGGAACTTGGAAGTCAACGCCGACTGGACCGATTGGTCCCGGCTTAACGCGGTCAATATCTCCACTCACACCGCCACCGTTTTCCAATTCCCGCTTTACTGGGAACCAAGCTGGTTCTACGAATTCGGCGTGACCCGCTATCTGAACCACGGCTGGTCGGTCAGCGGCGGCTATATTTACAGCGAAAATTCCGTCCCGAACAATTACTTCAAGCCGATTGTGCCCGATTCCGACCGGCATATTTTCAGCCTCGGCGTTGGCAAAGCCTACAAGAGCGTCAGTTGGAATGCGGCCTATCAATTGGCCTACGGACCTTCCCGGTCGGTCTTCAACACTTCGGTGGCTGAAGCTTCCGCCAATGGCAGCTATTCATTCTTGAGCCATGCCGTCACCTTTGATCTCGGATTTCACTTCTAATCCTGCGGCGGCCGCCCCCGTCAAAAAGACGCGGGGCACGCTGCTGATTGTGGACGACGAAGAAGGGCCGCGCCAATCGTTGCGCGTTGTTTTCAAGGAGGATTACAATCTGTTGCTCGCCAGCGACGGCCCCCGGGCCATTGAGCTGGCCCGCGAAAACAAGATCAACGCCGCCATCCTCGACATCCGCATGAGCGGCATGAGCGGCACGGAACTTCTGGAAAAACTCAAAGCCATTCAGCCGACCATCGAGGTCATCATGCTGACGGCTTATGAAACGATTGACACCGTCCGGCAGGCCTTGCGTCTTGGCGCCTGCGATTATCTCAACAAACCGTTCGACATCGCCACCATCCGCAAAGCCGTCACCGCCGCCATGGCCCGACATTCGTTGGCCGATGAGATCAAATCGAACAACGAAAAACTGGCCGCGCTCCAGGCCGAACTGCACAACCAGAAATTGCAGGAAGAGATCACCCGCAGCCGCGGCGATATTTACGCCAGCATCATTCACGATATCAACGGCCCGTTGACCATCATTTCCGGTTTCATTCAGATCATCAACCAGCGCATGGGCGCGTCCCAGCGATTGGAGGGCGAAGATTTGGAAATGGTCAAAGACCGGCTCAAACGCATCACCCGGCAGGTCACCAATTGCATTGAGATTTCCCGCCGTTACCTCAGTTTCATGCGGCAAAACTCCGCCGCCACTTCGCGGGTTCGCTTGAATCAAATCCTCGATGACTTGCGGGAATTGCTCAACGTCCACCCGAGCAAGGGGGGGAATCAACTCTCGGTTGCACTGCTGCCGGAGGATGTGGAATTGCAGATCAACGGCACGGACCTCATCCAAATATTGCTCAATCTCTCCATCAATGCGCTGCAATGTTCCAGCGAGCCTCATGTCGTGCAAGTGCAAGGGGTGGTTTTAACCGAAGCCGTCACCGTTAGTTTGACTGAAGATGGGCCGTGTGACCGGGTTTTGAACCGGGAAACGTTCAATAACACCGGCCCGGTGCTGCAACTTTCCGTGCGCGACAACGGGCCGGGCATACCGGAAGAATTGCTGTCCAAAATTTTTGAGCCCTACTTCACCACCAAAGCGGCGGGGAAGGGGACCGGTTTGGGGCTTTCCATCGTCCATCGTTTGCTGAAAGAGGCCAAGGGTGCCATGCACCTTTATTCCAAGCCCGGGGAAGGGACTGTTTTCACGTTGTATCTGCCCGCCTGGAAATCGGCGTAGGAATTTACGATGGGCGATTTACGATTTACGCGCCCACAATCACTTTCCTCTCGTAAATCGTCCATCGTCCATCGTAAATTCATCCGATGAAATCCATGACGGGTTACGGGCGCGGTGAATGCGCTCAAAACGGCTTTAAAATCACCATCGAGGTCAGCTCGGTCAACCGCAAGCAAATCGAAATTGCGGTCAACCTTTCCCGCGACCTCGAAGTGTTGGAATCCCGGATCCGCGATGAGATCAATCGCCGTCTGGCCCGTGGCCGCGTCACGGTGCGCGTGGCGGCCCATGCCACCGAAGGAACGAGCAAGATGCGCATCAATCAGACATTGGCCAAAGCGTACGCCAAAGAGCTTCGCAGTCTGGCCAAAGCCTTGCGCTTGAAAGATGATCTCTCCCTCGACCTCCTGACTCGCGCTCCCGGCGTCCTGCAACCCGCCGAGGAGATCGGCGAGGCGGAAGAACTCTGGCCCGCCATGAGCAAGGCCTTGAACGCTGCGCTTGACACCATGATAAAGATGCGTGAGCGCGAAGGCGCCCATCTGGCCAAAGACCTGAAGACCCGCATCGCCACCATGCGTCGGGGCGTGACCAAAGTTCAGGAGCAGGCCCCGCAAGTCCTGGCCCGTTATCGCGACCAACTGCGCGAACGCATCAAAGCCGTTGGCCTGGAAGCGCCCGGTCTGGATGATGAGCGTTTGACCAAGGAAGTTTTTTACTTCGCCGATCGCAGCGATATTTCCGAGGAGTTGACCCGCTTGCAGAGCCATTTCCAGCAATTTGACGACTGCTTCAAATCTGGTGAACCCGTGGGCCGCACCCTTGATTTTTTGTCCCAGGAAATGAATCGGGAGATAAACACCGTCGGTTCCAAGGCTAATGACAGCCTGATTTCGCGGGAAGTGGTGTTGTTAAAGTCTGAGTTGGAAAAATTCCGCGAACAAGTACAGAATGTGGAATGACGAACGACCCAACATCGGCGGACCCTGCTAAAACGGTGGATGAATCCATCCCGCCTTCCGCCCTGTTGATCATGCTCTCCGCGCCCTCCGGCGGCGGCAAGACCACCTTGAAAGATCAGATCCTGGCCACCCATCCCGAGGTGGTCGGGGCGGTCACCTGCACCACGCGCTCTCCCCGGCCCGAGGAACGCGAAGGCATAGATTATTATTTCCTCGATCCCGGTGATTTCCTCAAACGCGTTCAAGCCGGGGAATTTCTGGAACACGCCACGGTCTATGGCAACAGCTATGGCATTCTGAAATCCGAAGTGCTGGGCAAACTGCACCAGGGCAAAGATGTGATCCTGAATGTGGATGTCCAGGGCGCCGCCACCATTTGCGCCCGGGCGCGCGAAGACGCCCATTTGCAGCACGCCCTCGTCACCGTCTTTCTCACCCCGGCCAATTTTGAAACCTTGGAAACCCGCCTGAAACACCGGGGCACCGACAGCCCGGAGGAATTGGAAAGAAGACTGAGTCTGGCCCGCCACGAAATCGCCCAATGGAAAAATTTCCATTACCTCATCATCAGCACGACCATCCCGGAAGACGTGCGCCGGATGGAAGCCATCATCGAAGCCGAGCGCATGTGCCAGACGCGCTCCAAAGCGCCGGTCTGCTGAATGTTTGTTTGGTTGCGGCAACCTGCTTGCCAAGACACCTGTTATCCCGCGTTTGCGTGATAGCATTTATGATACAAGCATGGTTGAATAAAAAACTATTCATGGCGGGAAAATATAATTTATTGGTTTACTATATAAAAAGTGTTATTTGTGAGAAGGAACATAAAATAATACACTATTTTTTTGTTTTATTTCTTTTTCTTAGTTGTGATCCCAGTAGGGCGCAGGAGTTCGAAGCTTCTGGGCACTTAAAATCCGACAGATTTCTTCCGAATTATAAAAATGGCAAAGAGCCCTGCCGTTCCATGGAGGCGGATTTTACAGTAACTGTTCAAGATTGCCGATGGCAAATACAATATTTAGTCACGAGCAGTGATGTTAAACTAAAAGATCAAGAGTCAATCGAGAATGGGATAGCTCTTTCTTATGATGGGACAAATTGTTATCGGCTGATTCTGGTTAGCAACGCAATCTGCACGGGGTATATAACTCCCGGTCTGCTTCCTGGAATCCTTGATGATAAATTAGGCATTCTTTGGTGGGCTTATGGCTCACATTGTTATTTTCAGCAGGCGGACCCTGATTTAATTTTTACTCCATTTCCCGGTTGCGCGCCTCGCCAAGAATCCTTGAATGAACACCCCAAGGTTCGGGCGACATGGCTCACCATGTCTGAGCCGCCTAAATTACCAACGAATATAATCTGCTCTTTTACCTGCACAACAAACCGACATGATTCAATCTCTTCTAATATTATATTTAGCGTGCTAACAGTTACTAATATGAATGGAATGACGCTGCCAAAAACATTTAAGCTAAATCGCTATTTCAAAGATGGTGGGCTTTTTGTCACAACGACAGCAGAGCTGGCCGCCATTCATCTTGGGATTTTAAATAAATCTTTTTTACCCCAGTTGGGGTCTGCGACACGCGTTGTTGATAGTAGATTTCTCGATCAAAGCGAGAGAAAAAAAGAGATTTATCTTGTCAAATCAACAAATTGGCCTTCGATGGCGGAAGTAAGAGGTTTGTTGATGAAGTCGGCTCGATCTCCAGTTCATACGGAACCAGTTTCACCGAATAAGGTTAACCGAAAGGACTATTCAATTGGCTCGTCGTTCTTTCGTTCCACCCAAGTGGACCGAAGATTTTGAAACGCTGGCCAAACAGCCGATTTGGTCCGGTCAAAGCGTCAAAGCCCTTCTTGAAAACGTCGAACTCTCTCATTACACCGTTTATGAGTTGATCAATTGGAAAGTTGATCCGGATAAATACCGTGATTATGTCCTTAATCCGGTCATCGCCGAAGAAAAGACCGAACTCAACTGGCGGCGAGAACTTTGGGACAATTTCTATCGTCGTGTCCGGCATGAAAATTTGCCGGAGGATGCTGCTGAAATCGTGGTTCGTTTTCTGCGCGAGCGGGTCACCATCGCACCCGGTTATCCGAAACAGCCCGGCGCGGAATCCATCTGGTCCGGTCATATCGCTAACCTGGACGATTTTGAGATTGTCTATACCGCCGCCCTCCGGTCCGTCGGCGTGCCAGCCCGATTAAGCGCACTCCGCCAAACCGAATTCTGGACCGGAACAGGTTGGAAATCCGCCCCAAGACCAATTGCGACCACGTGGGTGGAATAGCTTAAATTCCTTCCAATCCCCGCACTTGTTTCCTCCCTGCGTTGCAAGTAACATGCCGCCCATGAGCGCCAAAGCCCGAATTATTCTTGGTGTGACCGGTTCGATCGCGGCTTATAAAGCCGTCGATTTATGCAGCTTGCTCGTCAAAGCCGGTCACAAAGTCCACGTTGTCATGACGGCGGATGCGCTCAAATTCATCACCCCACTCCCGTTCAAGACACTGTCCCGCCACCCGGTTGTGACCGATTTATATGACGAGGAAGAAGGTTGGAAACCGACCCATATCCGCCTGGCCGATGAAGCTGATTTGCTGATCATTGCTCCCGCCACGGCCCAGACCATCGCCAAACTGTCGCTTGGCCTGGCGGATGATGCGCTCAGTTGCATCGCTCTCGCCCTGAATCCCAAGGCAAAATTGTTGATCGCCCCGGCCATGAACGGGAAAATGTGGCTCCATCCCGCCACCCAGGCCAATGTGGCCGTGCTCAAAAAGCGCGGCGCGCATTTTATCGGTCCCGAAAAAGGGATGCTTTCTTGCGGTTACGAAGGAGTCGGCCGACTCTGGCCGATCCTCAAAATTTCTCATCGGGCCGAGAGTTTGCTGAAATAATTGGACACGCATGTTCACCGGCAATCCCATCCAGAAGGTCACGCGGTTGCTGGTTGCGCCCACGCTCGAACCCAGCCAGCGCGCCGCCCGCATCCAAGCGGTGGAAAAGGACATCGTCCTGCCGATCAAGATCCTGTTGATCATCATCATCGCGTACAAACTGAACTGGGAAGATGTCCCGGGGACCGCGCGGGCCGCCGCCCTGCACTGGATTCGGGCGGGTTTCTGGGTGTACGTCGCCGCCAACTTCATCGCCGCCTTCCTTTTCATTCGGACCCGCACCCTTTCTTTGCGTTCGATTGAATGGATTGTTTTTGCCATGGGTTTGCTGGATGGCGTCCTGATGGCCGGTCTCATGGTCATGGATAGCGGTTATGACAGTGTGCTTTACTGGGTTTTTCTCGCTTTGATTTTGCACAACGCCCTGGCCATCCCGGTGGCCGCGCCGCAACTTGCCCTTAATGTCCTGGTCAGTTGCTGTTACATTCTTGGCGGCCAGATTGATAAATCGGTATCCTTGAATGATCTGACAATGGAGGCCGTGGAAACTACCCGCGCGGAATTGATCGGCAAAGCGCCCTGGGGGCAGCTTCGAACCTTCTCCACCAAACCGCCGCACCGTCCCCGCCAGCGCCGCGTGGAAGCCAAGCCTGCGGAAACCAATCAGGTTGTGGTGTTTTTTACGCCAACCACGAACGGCTTATCCATTATTTCTTCCGCCGGAAATGGAACCGGGACCCATCCCCCCCCCATCGGCGCCATCGTCGCTGTTTTTAATATCTCCACCAACAGTCTTTCGCTCATCAACCTCTCGACCAATATTCTCCGGACCAATGTTCCAACCACCTTAGCTCTCGAAGAGAAACCTGACCCGTCGGCCTGGCTGATCAGCGCCGGCCGGGGGGCCTTGGAATCATACGCCGGGCCCCATGTCGAAAAACCGATGGATCGTCTCATCGTCTTGCTCCTCTGGGCGGTTTGCTGCTACGGCATCCAGGTCCTGTTCGAAAAACAAAAACGCGCCGAAGCCGAGGCCACTGAATTTGCCGTCCGGCAGGAACGGCTGCAAGCCGCCGGACGACTCGCCGCCGAAATCGCCCACAAGATCAAAAATCCCCTGGGCATCATCACCAATGCCGCCTTTTCCTTGCAGCGCGTGGTGCAGGAAGGTCCGGCCTCCGTGGACGAACAGATTGGCATTATCCGCGAGGAAGTCGAACGTGCTGACAATATTATCACTGAATTGATGGGCTACGCTCAACTGGCCGAGGGCAAGGTCGAAAAACTTATTGTCTCCGAAGAATTGGACAAGGCCTTCACCCAGGTTTTTCCGCCGGGGTCAAAATATCAGATCTCCATCCAGCGTGACTATGCTCCGGAACTCCCTGCCTTGCTCATGCAAAAACGCCATCTCGATGACGTGCTCGTAAATATCATCCAGAACGCCCGCGAAGCCATGCACGGAGTCGGTGAGATCACCGTCAGTGTCCACTATGGGACCAACGAATCCATCCTGATCACCATCGCCGACAACGGGCCGGGCATTCCCAAGGATAAAATGGATCAGATTTTTGAACCCTACTTTACCACCCGCGAAAAAGGCACCGGCCTCGGCCTGGCCATCGTCAAACACAACACCGAAATGTACGGCGGCACCATCCGCGTGCAATCGGAGCTTGGAAAAGGCACGCTCTTCACCTTACACTTCCCGGCACGAATCCTGATGAAACTTAACTCATGACGCCACTCCTTCCTCCAGTCCTGATCATTGACGACGAAAAGAACATGCGTCTTTCGTTGAAGTCCATCCTGGCCGGCGAAGGCTACAACATGTGCCTGGTTGAATCCGCCGAGGACGCCCTGGATCATCTCGAAAGGGAAGAGTTTTTCATGGTAATCACCGATGCCCGGCTGGGCGGCATGAGCGGTTACGATTTCCTCGCCAAAGCCTGCAAGAAATGGCCCAACACGCCGTTCCTGATGATCACCGCCTATGCCACGCCCAAGCTCGCGGTCGAGGCCATCAAAGCTGGGGCCATTGATTATCTGGCCAAACCTTTCGCTCCTGAAGAACTGCTTCATGCCGTTTCCCGTTGCGCCGAGCGCTATAATTTGCTCCGCGAAAACGCCACCTTGCGGGCTCACGTCGTCGCGCCCTATCAGCTTGATCAAATCATCGGCGAATCGCCGAAAATGATGGAGTTGAAACAATTGATCCAGAGCGTGGCCCCCACCAACGCCACCGTCCTGATCCTTGGCGAAAGCGGCACCGGCAAGGAATTGATCGCCGGCTCCCTCCACAGTCTCAGCCAGCGCCGCCAAAAAAATTACATCCGCATCAATTGCGCGGCCATTCCCGAAAACCTTCTCGAAAGCGAACTCTTCGGCCATGAAAAAGGCGCTTTTACCGGCGCGATCAAAATGAAACTGGGCCGCGTGGAAGAAGCCGATGGCGGCACCATTTTCCTCGATGAAATCGGCGACATGAGCCGCTCCCTCCAGGCCAAGCTTCTGCGCTTTCTCGAAGACGGCACTTTTACGCGCGTCGGCGGCAACGACGAATTGCGCGTCAATGTCCGCCTCATCGCCGCGACCAACCGCGACATCATCGAAGCCATCCGCGAGAACAATTTTCGCGAAGACCTTTTCCATCGCCTTAACGTGGTCCAGTTCCGCCCGCCGCCCCTGCGCGAGCGCGGCCATGATGTCATCATGCTGGCGGAAAATTTCCTGCGCCACTTCAACACCACCATGACCAAGCAGGTCCGCGGTTTCTCCGCTGGGGCCCGTCAAAAACTCTCCGGCCACCATTGGCCCGGCAATGTGCGCGAACTGCGCAACGTCATCGAGCGCGCCGTTATTCTCGAACCCACCCAGGAAATCCAGCCCACCAGCCTGCCCGATTTCCAACTCGAAGGTCGCCTGCGCAAAGGCGAAATCACCACCCTGACGGGTGATCATTCTTTGGATGAACTGATGGGCGACTTTGAACGGCAATTGATCAACAACACCCTCGAACAAAATCGTTTCAATCTTTCCAAAACCGCCGAGCAGCTCAAAATCAGCCGCCACGCCCTTCGTTACCGGATGCAGCGGCTGAACATGACCGGTGGCGCTGACGATGATGGCGCCGCTCCGCCGATTAAAGAGTAGTTGGTAGGGCGCGTCTGTCC
>CAIYOY010000171.1 GCA_903927905.1 uncultured Verrucomicrobiales bacterium
CTGCGGACAGGAATGTCCGCTCTCCGCCTCACCCATTTTTCATCCCGCCAAAAAAGCTGGCCCGAATTATTTGGCCGGCGCGGTGGGAGCCGGAGTCGCGGGTTTCTCCTCTTTTTTCTCGGCGAGGAATTGGGCGCGATCATGGCGGAAGGCATCCAAACCCCACTTAGCCATCACATAAGTCCACTTGGAGAGATTTTTCTCTTTGGCCAATTTCTCCTCCAGCGCCTTGGTCTTGTCTTTGAATTCCTGGTCCAGTTTGGCTTTGTCTTCGGGTTTTTCGTCTTTGCCCGGAACGCGTTCCTTGGGGAAATCAGCGCTGACGTCGTAGGAAAGGTAGCCATTGCCTTCGGCGTTTTTGCCGCCCGCTTTGATGACATAGTGGAAATGATCAAAAGTATCCACCGTCGTGACCTGTGGTTGATCCAGAGTGGCGTTGGTGGCCACATCTAAGAAGCCGGTGACCATCCCGGCAACATTGGCCGAGGCCTTGTCTTGATCCACGATTTCGTCAGCTTTGGCGTCGGCCAGGATCCAATTGTTGGTTTCGGTTTCACGGCTGATTTTCCAAGAATTGCTCGACTCGGTGGACTGAAAGGAGACAGTCTTGGGCTTTTCAATTTTAAAGAAATCTTTTACCACCCATTGCGGGGCCTTTTCATCGGCGGGGGCCAAGGCATCCGGCACCAGCAGCATATTTTTGGGATCGTTACGGAGCATGACATAACGGCCATCCGCCATGCCCTCCATGCCATATCGGGATTGGGCTTCTTCCGGTTTGCGGACGTATTTTTTGCCGACGAGCAATGACTGCAGGACGGCGCCCTTGTTGTCCTTGAACTCAACCAGAATGGATTTCCGGCCCGGGCCCGGCTCATCCAAATTCATCCGCGCCAGTTGGGACTGGCCGATCGGTTCAGACTGGCTGATTTTCAGGTCATTCATTTTCATGAGAAAATCACTGATGGTGCTGTAATTCGCCGGAAAATTATCCCGTTCCTGCACGCCCCAGACGTCGTCTTTTTTGACCAGGTTGACATCGTACACGACTTGGGCCTGATTCATCTCATACGCACCTTTAAGGTGGATGACGGCGACGTCATTCATGGAAAAGCTGGCGAACAGCTTCTGGCCCTGTTTGCCAGGCGTTTCCGTCCAGGTTTGCTTGTTGCGGTTGTGCATGAGCAGGCCGCCGCCGCCAATAATGACAAGCGCGACCAGGATTAGGATAAGTTGTTTGCGATTCATTTTGCCGCGGTCTTTTTACGTTTGATGAAGGCCAGAACAATGCCGGTGAGGGCGACCAACGCCGGGACCCCGGCGATATTGAGGACTTTGGTCTTGAACTGGAGCGCATCGGTGTCTTGACGCAATTGCTTGCGCACGTCCTTCAAATCCTTGTTGAACTTGACCTGGGTCTGCTTGTAGTTTTCCAGTTCTTTCTGCTGTTCGGGCGAAAGAATAAATTTCTGCTGGCTCCCCTCTTTGTGCTGCTGGAGTTCGCTGATCTTGCGTTCGGTCTCGGCTTTCTTGGCTTCCAGTTCCTTGGCCTTGTCCTCCCATTGGCGGCCGGCGGCGGCTTCCATTTCTTTCAGGCGGGTGAAGGGCCGGTTCAAGGTGCCCCGGCTGCGCAACGAAATCAAATCGCTGTCCCCGGAGAGTTGTTCAATGCAGCTCTGGACAAAATTCAGGTTGCCGTTGACCGGCTGGACAATTTTATAACCCAGCACGTTCTGGACCTGGACACAGGCCTGATCGCTGACCATGTCCGTGTCGGCGATCAGAATGACCGCACTGTCACCTTTGGTTTCTTTCAATTGATTGGGGTCGGCCACATCGGTTTTTGGTTCGTCTTTGCCGTCTTTGCTGTCTTTGTCCTTCTCCTTGGGCTTGCCATTGGGGAAGGCGGTCTTGAATTTTCCAGTCAAACGCACGGCCAAGGCATAATTAACATTGGCCGCCTTGAAGTCTTTCACGATCTGTTCGCTGCCGATGGCCGACAACATGCCTTCGATCAGTTGCGAGTTGGCCGAAGCCTTGAGCAGCACGTCCTCTTTCAGGCCGTCGGCCGGTTTGCCGGTGAACGCGCCAGCAAATGGCAGCACCATATTATCAATCTGACCGGTGACCACATCGTCCTCTTTGATGGCTTTGCGTGACAACATGAGAACCGACGGCATAACCGTACCATTGGGCTGGTGATTGGCGAAATCCATGTCGGCCACGACTTTGTTCATGTCCATCTCCAAGCCCCAGGCTTTCAATAATTTGTCGAGCGTGGATTGGCCGGAACTTTCACCCATGACCTGAGCCATCTGGTCATGCTTTTGGTCGAAATAAGCGTGCGGATCCAAAAACGCCAGCAACCGTCCACCGCGCATGATAAACTGGTCAATGGCATACTGGGTCGCTTCGGTGATGTCCTTGGGATGGATGACGGCCAGAACTTTGATCTCATCGTCAATTTTAGTCGCGGTCATGGGGATTTCTTTAATGGTGAAATCCTTTTTCAATTCGCTGATCACCACCCACGGTTCTTCGCCCTGCTGGCGGCCCATCCGGCGGGTCATGGGATCAACTGGCTGGCCGAACATGGGCAAAGCGGTCATCACGCCGATGACTGGCGGAGTCGGGTTGATCACCCGCGAAATGGCGCGTGATATGTCATACTCCAGCAGGCGTTCGCGATCGGGGGAAAGGAATGGAAGGGCCACCTTTTCATCCAACTGACTGACGGCGATACCGAGGTAAATCCGGTCCACGCCAATGGCGTAGGTCTGGCCTTCAATGCCGTTGATGTGGGCGGAATCTTCATCGTCGGAATCCGGTTGGGGGTCATGTTTTTCGATGACAATCTTGCCCTTGGCGGCCTGTTTGTATTCCGCCAGCAAATCTTCCACGCGCTGACCGTAGGTCTTGAGTTGGGGCGGCATGTTGTTTCCGCTCTTGGAAAAATAATAGCGGATGGTCACCGGAGTATCCAACCGGCTGAGAATTTTTTTCGTGCCGGCGGAAAGGGTGTAGGCTTTCTCGGCGGTCAAATCGAGGCGCTGTTTGAAAGCGCCGGCGATAAGGTTAAAGGCCAGGATGACAATGAACAACGCCACCACACCGATGGTGGAGTAGAGCAGTGTCTCAATATTTTTTTGCTTCATGTTTCGTCCTCGGGAAATTTTAGCCGGCGCGATGGCTGCGGATGATGACGCTGGTCGTGAACAGGGAAAACACCATGATGGACAGATAGAAAATCACGTCCCGCGAATCCACCACCCCTTTGGTGAAACTCATAAAATGGGTCAGAAAACTGAACGAGGCGACCGTGTCCACCACCGCCGGACTGAACCGTGCCGCCAGAAAATCAGTCAAGGGCTGAAAGCCGCACAAGACCAGCAGCAGGCAGATCACCACGGACAAAATCAAACTAACCACCTGATTGCGGGTCAGAGCCGAAGTCAAGCTGCTGATGGCCAAATAGGAACCAGCCATCAAAAAGCTGCCCAGATAAGTCGCCCAGATCACGCCGTTATCCGGCGTTCCCAGATAATTGACCGTGATGAAAACCGGAAAGGTCAGGACCAGCGCCAGGCCGATAAAGGCCCACGAGGCGAGAAATTTCCCCAGAATCGCCTGCCAGGCGGTGATCGGCATCGTCAACAACAATTCAATGGTGCCAGACCGGCGTTCTTCCGCCCAAAGCCTCATGCCGACTGCCGGCACGAGGAACAGGTAAAGCCACGGATGCCAGAGGAAAAACGCCTCCAGATTGGCCTGGCCGCGCTCGAAGAATCCGCCGAACAGAAACGTGAACGTTCCTGTCAACAGCAGAAATATGACGATAAAAATATAAGCGACTGGCGAGGAAAAATATCCGCCCAATTCGCGTTTGGTGATGGCAGTGATGTTGCCGAAACTGTTCATTTCGTTTCCTCCTTGGCCGTGTCCGGCAGGGTGATATTGCGGAAGACTTCATCGAGCCGCCCTTCTTCCGTGTGTAATTCTTCGATGGCCCAGCCTTGCACGGCCTGATGGACGGCGCGGGCCAGTTCGCCGTTGCGCGATTCGCTCTTGGGATAAACCCGCGCCCAAATTTTCCCCTGGTCTTGTTTGACAATAGTTGTCTTGCGGGCGCCGGACACATTGGCCAGGCGGTCGGTCACTTCCGCAGCCGTTACGCCGCTGGCGCAGAGCAGCACCGCTCCGGCCAGATCAGATTTCTGTTTCAATTCCTGCGGCGTGCCGTTGGCCACGATCTGGCCTCGATCAATGATGATCGCCCGCGAACAAACCGCCTCCACCTCTTCCAAGATATGCGTCGAAAAAATGATGACTTTCTTCTCACCCATCCGGCGGATCAAACTGCGGATCTCGTGTTTTTGATTCGGGTCCAACCCATCCGTCGGCTCGTCCAAGATCAAAATATCCGGGTCGTGAATGATGGATTGGGCGAAGCAGGTGCGATGACGATACCCCTTGGAGAGCGTGTCCACACTTTGATAATAAACGGATTCCAAAAAACACATTTCGACCGCGCGATTGACCGCCTTTTTCTTTTCGTCACCGCGCAACCCGCGCAGTTCCGCGCAAAAGCCGAGAAAACCGCTGACCGTCATGTCGGCGTACGACGGGGCATTTTCCGGGAGATAACCGATCAGGCGTTTGGCCGGGATGGGGTCGGCCACCATGTCGTAGCCGCCGACGGTGATTTTGCCTTCGGAGGGCGGGATAAAGCCGGTGATCATGCGCATGCTGGTGGATTTGCCGGCGCCGTTCGGCCCGAGAAACCCCAGCACTTCGCCCTTTTCCACGCTGAACGAAATGCGGTTGACGGCCACTTTCGGCCCAAACGCTTTGCTCAAATTTTCAACTCGAATCATAAAAGTCTGATATGAGACTAACATCCTGTTGGACATTTCTCCCAAAAAACGTTCAAAAAAAATTCAATCCATTGAACGGGGCGAAGAGCATACCCTCCAGGAGGTTGAGTTCAAGCGGGAAATTTGGGGCACGGGGATCGGCGTGATTAAAGGCGGGTGAGCATTTAACCGGCTGCGCAGAAAAAAAGCGGCAGAGGACTAGCCGCAGTCCAAGAC
>CAIYOY010000172.1 GCA_903927905.1 uncultured Verrucomicrobiales bacterium
GGACAGTCGCACTCCGCCAGCCGGATGATCATTTCTTCGACGCTGCTTTGGTCTTTTGCTGAAGCTCGTCCAATTCGTCTTTCAACTCCTCTTTGTCGGCGCGGGGCATCCGGTCTATGAAGAGGACGCCGTTGAGGTGGTCGTTTTCGTGCTGGATGGCGCGGGACAGGAGGCCGCCGCATTTGAATTCAAGGGTCTCGCCTTTTTCGGTCAGGGCGCGGACTTCAAGTTTTTCCGGGCGCGTGATGTCGTTGTAGATCTCGGGAAAACTGAGACATCCTTCCGGTGCGGAAACAGTGTCGCCGAACGGTTTCACTTCGGGATTGATCAAGACCAGCGGCATGATTTTTTCCGGGTCGGTCTCTTTGCCGTTTAATTCCAGAGTGGAAGGACGGTCGGTGATGCCGCGAATATCCAGCACGGTTAATTGCAGCGCCTGGCTGACCTGTTGCGCGGCCAGCCCGATGCCTTTGGCGGCGTACATGGTTTCAAACATATCGGCAATGAGTGTTTTTATTTCCGGCGTGATTTTTTCGATTTTCACGCCCTTTTTCCGGAGAACAGGGTTGCCGTATTTGATCACTTCCAAAATCATGCGTCACCTCTTGGTTGCCAATTCTGCATCATTTCGGCCAGTTGCTTGATGGTCGGACTTTTGGCGGTGCGGACATAAAACCCGCTGGTCGCGACCCCGGTCAGTAAGCTCATGGCGTTGTCCAGGCCGAGCAATTTTCCGAGGCAAAATCCGGAATTGAAATGATCGCCCGCGCCGGTGGTGATCAATGGTTTCCCGACAAACGGCCCTTCCACCACGCTGGCGATATCATCGCTGACGGCCAAAGCGTAAGTGACCGGATGGACGACAAGCGTGTTGATCTTTAATTGCGCGGCGACTTGCCGGCTCATCGCGGCGAGGGCGTCGGGGGTGGATGAATCCACTTTCAATTTTAATACCGCTGCGATTTCACACGCTTCTTTTTCGTTTAAACCAAGAATGACATCAAAATATCTCTCGAAGTTTTTGATCAGTTCCAGGGCGCGCAGGATGTCGGCGGCGGTGCGTTTTTCCGGGTCGGCGAGGTCGAAGAAAATTTTGCGACGCGGGCCGGTGAGGTTCGGGCAGATCTCAGCCTGAAGCGATTTCCAAAGATCGCTCATGTAGGGCAGCATCGTCCAGTTGACAAAGCCGACCATGTCCGATTCACCGAATTTTTTGGCGAACGCCTCGCGGCCATAGCGCGATTGGATATTCGCCCAGGTGACTTCCTTGAGCGAATCGTGTTTGCCCATCATGATTTTGCCGTCGTCGAATTCCAGCGCGTCGGTGTGGCCGGGTTCGGCGATGCTGTGGACTTCGGCGGCTTTGGCGAAATCCTGGAAGATGGGATGCAGATTCGGATAGCCCAGGTTGCCGAGATAAGTGACCTGGACGCCGAAGCTCGCGAGCGCGTTGGCCATGATCGGGCCGTTGCCGCCGAGCTTGGTCAATTGATTGACCAGTTCGAGATTGGTGCTTTTGCCGGCGGCCCCGGCGAAGCGCTCGGCCAGTTTACTGATGGTGGTGAGACGTTGATAGACCTCGGCGTTTTCGCGTTTGTCCACGACGTGAATGATTTCATCCACAAATCCATCAAGACCGACGAAAGCCGTCAGCTTTTTGGCCTGCTTGTCGGCTGCGAGAAGTTTTTGCGCGCATTGCGCCCGGAGTTCTGGGGTGTTCATTCTAAATTGATGCCCGCGACCTTCAAGATGCGTTCGAGGTCGTCGTCGGTGAAAAATTTGATTTCGATGGCGCCTTTGCCCTTGTTATAGCGCACCTGCACTTTGGTGCCGAAATATTCCTGGAGCTTGCGCTGCACATCGGCCACTTCCGCGGCCTGGGTTGCGGGTGAAGAGCCGGTTTTGCTGCCGGGCTTGGATTTGTTTTGCAGGAGCGCGATCAGTTCTTCCGTCTGACGGACACTGAGAGATTTTTTGATGATGCGCTCGGCGGCGAGTTTTTGTTCGTCCCAATTCGACAGGCCCAAAATCGCTTTGGCATGACCAACGGAAAGACGACCATCGCGCACATACGTTTGCAGATCAGGCGCAAGCTTGAGCAGGCGCAGGGCGTTGGTCACAACGACACGGCTCTTGCCGACTTTGGTGGCGGCTTCTTCTTGCGTGAGTTTGAATTGTTCGATCAACTGCGAATAGCCCAACGCTTCTTCAATCGCGTTCAGGTTCTCTCGCTGCAAATTTTCGATCAACGCCAGTTCCAGTACGGCGCGGTCATCGGCCTCGCGGACAATGATGGGAATCTCGGTCAGTCCGACGATTTGCGCCGCGCGCCAGCGCCGTTCCCCGGCGATCAGTTCAAAAGAATCTCCGCGCTTGCGCACGATTAAAGGCTGAATGATCCCTTGTTCCTTGATGGAATCGGCCAGTTCCTTGAGTGAATCCTGGGTAAAATCTTTGCGCGGCTGGAAAGGGCAGGGGACCACTTTGGTGGTTGGGACGCGTTGGACGCGGTCGCGGGTTTCGACCGCCGCCACCGGAGCGGGAGTGGACGATTGAAAAACATTTTCAGCCGGGCGCGGAGTTGCCACGCCGCCGAGCAGCGCACTGAGACCGCGTCCTAAAACTGGCTTTGCCATGCGCCGAAATTAACGGCAAATGGAGTTGGGCGAAAGGTAAAACTTCGGTTCAAAAATCGTCATCCGTCAAAGCGCACGGACGCTCTCCTCCAATCTGCCGCGCGTGCCAGAACAAACGCAATCCCTCCAGCGTCAGCAGCGGTTCGACGGCAGTGATCTCGGGCATTTTGGCGGAGATAAGTTTAGCGTAGCCGCCGGTGGCCACCACCGGCAGACGGCGCGACCGCAATGCTTTCTTCAACTCAGCCAGCAGTTCGCGAATCAATCCCCGGTAACCATGAACCGCCCCGATCAACATCGCTTCCTCCGTGTTCTTGCCGATGACCGCTTTTACTTCGCGGATGCGGATGCTGGGCAAGAGCGCGGTTTTTTCATGAAGATAATCGGTCATGACATTGAGCCCGGGGGCAATGATGCCGCCGGCATAATTACCCTGTCCATTGACCACATCAAAGGTCACTGCCGTCCCAAAATCCACCACCACGGAAGGCGCGCCGAAGTGATGTCTGACCGCCATGGCGTTGGCCAGGCGGTCGGGTCCGATGGTTTCCGGCCGGGGATAATCTATGCCGATGCCTTGAACCGTATCGTGGGTCAGAATAAGCGTTGGAACCCGGAATTTGCTTCGAATGAAAGGCACGACAAAAGAAGTGACATCCGGGACAACACTGCACAGGGCTGCGCCCTCAATTCGTTGCCGCCCCAAAAATTGGGCCACCGTTTTGCCGGCCCGGTGATTGGACCAATCGCGGGTGGGAACATTGATCTGGCGCAGAACGCGTCGGCTATTAGCCAAGCCAATGTGAGTGTGGGTATTTCCGATGTCAAAAAGAGCGATCATCGGGGAGTATCATCCCTAATTTCCCAAAAAAAGCAAACGTCGGAAAATAATGGTAGTGGGCTACTTTGAA
>CAIYOY010000173.1 GCA_903927905.1 uncultured Verrucomicrobiales bacterium
AGCCGGACCGACCAACAACTGGGCCGACCCGAAGGAGATGTATCGCAAACTGTACGGCCTCTGCGACGGCGCGATGAAGGATCGCACCATGTATGTCGTGCCGTATCTCATGGGGCCGCCAGGTTCGTCCATGACGCAAGTCGGCATCGAACTGACGGATTCCATCTACGTCGTTTTGAGCATGCGCATCATGGCGCGCATGGGCAATGTCGCTTACCAACACCTCGGCGACAGCGATGATTTTAACAAAGGGCTTCACTCGATGCTGGACCTGACGCCCAATCGCCGGTTCATCGTGCACTTTCCGCAGGACAATGCCGTGATTTCTGTCGGCTCCGATTACGGTGGCAACGTGCTTCTTGGTAAAAAATGTCTCGCGCTCCGTCTCGGTTCCTGGCGCGGTCACAAAGAAGGCTGGCTCGCCGAGCACATGATGATCCTCAAGGCCGAATCGCCCACCGGCGAAAAGACCTTTGTGGCCGGCGCGTTCCCGAGCGGCTGTGGCAAAACGAATTTCGCCATGCTCGTTCCGCCCGCGCATTTCAAAGGCTGGAAAATTCAAACCGTTGGCGACGATATTGCCTGGATGAAACCCGGCGAAGACGGACGCCTTTACGCGATCAATCCTGAAGTCGGCTATTTCGGCGTCGCGGTCGGCACCAACGAGGAAACCAACCCCAACGCGATGCAGGCGATTTCGCGCGACACCATTTACACCAACGTCGCCCTGACTGAGGACAACGATGTTTGGTGGGAAGGCAAAACGAAAGAACCGCCGCCGCGTTTGACTGATTGGCGCGGCAACCGTTGGGACCCGGAAGAAGGCGAACCCGCCGCACATCCGAACAGCCGTTTCACCGCTCCAGTGGCGAACAATCCCGGCCTTGCACCGGAAATCCACGATCCCAAGGGCGTTCCTATCAGCGCGATCATTTTTGGCGGCAGGCGCGCCAGCACCATGCCGTTGGTCTATCAAGGCTTCAATTGGATCCACGGCGTTTACATGGGCGCAACGCTCGGCTCCGAGACCACCGCTGCGGCCACCGGTGCCGTTGGTCATGTCCGGCGCGATCCGATGGCCATGCTGCCGTTCTGCGGTTACAACATGGGCATTTACTTTCAACACTGGCTGCGCATGCGCCGAAAGATCTCCGTTCTTCCGCGCATCTTCCACGTCAACTGGTTTCGGCGCGATGAACACGGCAAATTTCTCTGGCCCGGATTCGGCGAGAACATGCGCGTGCTCAAATGGATCGTGGAACGCTGCCACGGCCGCGCCAACGCCCGCGAAACACCGCTTGGCTGGGTGCCCGAGCCGGGGCATTTCGATCTGGACGGCATGAAAGATTTCGACCCCGTGAAGCTGGCCAAGGCGCAGGAGATCAACATGGAAGAATGGCGCCGCGAAGTTTTGTCCCAGGATGAATTGTTTTTCAAGCTGCACTCGGATTTGCCGAAGGAACTCATCTTCCAGCGTGAATTGCTGGTGGCGCGGTTGTAATAACTTGCTTTCAGCCTCCAGTAAGACTATTTTACTTTCATGGATACGACCACCATCACCCTTTCCACCAAGGGCCAGTTCGCCTTGCCCAAGAAAATCCGTGAATCGGATGCTCTGGATGCGAGCGATGTTTTTCGATTGGACCGTCTTGCTCCAGGTAAATATTTGCTGGAAAAGATGACACCACCCAAGCTGCCTAAAGCCAAACTGCGGAAAGATAAAGATGGCTTGCCGTTATTCAGCGTGCCTCATGGGTCGGCCCGCATCACCAGTGAGATGATCAAAAAGCTCGAATCGGAAACGATATGACCTGTCTGTTGGACACCAATGCCCTCATCGCGTTGGCCTGGCAAAACCATGATGCTCATGCCCGAGCTAAGCATTGGATGAAGACCGTGCGTTCCTTCGCCACTTGTCCCATCACGCAAGGTGGCTTTCTTCGTTTATCATCGAACCCAGCTTTGGGCTTTGCCAATGACACCGGCGATGCATTCTGTGCATTGGAAATGTTTTTAAAGGATGAGCGCCATCATTTTTGGCCCGATGACCTTTCTTTTGGTGAAGCAGAAATTCGGCGCGATTTGGTCAGAAGTCATGGGCAAGTGACAGATAAATATCTGGCGGCATTGGCCCGCAAACATCAGGGTTGCCTGGCCACGTTTGACGAACCTTTGGCCAAGGCGTTTTCGTCTGAACCTCGTCTGGTGGTTTTGATTCAATAATAATGTTCAGCCACTGGTTCTTATTCACACTGAGCCTTGTGCGGGTGCGGGGGATTAAAGGCTTGATAACGGTTTGGATGGTGGAAAGATACCAACATCATGACTGACATTAATCTTCCAGAATCAGAAACACCGAAATCTGGCGAAGGAGAACAAATTATCTGTAAGGCATGTAATCATCCAAATAATTCAGACGCCGTAGATTGCCAAAATTGCGGAGCTTCATGTGCAAGCCCATATGCTATATACACACCACGTTTTTTGATTACTGGTTCAATTGTTTCATTCGGCTTGCTGTATCTCATGACTGC
>CAIYOY010000174.1 GCA_903927905.1 uncultured Verrucomicrobiales bacterium
AATACAGGAATGGATGCGGAAAAATCCAGTCGCTGTCCGCAAAAGAGAAAGGCGCAGACGTCCACCCTCTTTGCACCGTTCTTATCATTATCAGCGCCACCTTAAAAAATCTGTCTTCTGATCCTTAACTAAATGGCAGTGGGGCAACGCCCTGGGTATAGTCAATAAAACAAATGACAACCCAAAATGGGTTGCCTATCATCCATCCATGCCCCAATCATTATCCAAAGTTTTCATCCACATGGTCTTTTCGACGAAAAACCGTGAACCTTGGCTGCGGCCCGACATCCGCGCTGAAACCCATCGTTACCTTGGCGGCGTTTCCGGTCATCACGAAAGTCCCGCATTGATGGTCGGCGGAGTCGCAGACCACGTTCATTTATTGTGCGAACTCGGTCGAACCGTCACCCAGGCCAATTTGGTGATGGAAATAAAACGCGGTTCGTCCCGCTGGGTAAAAGAACGATTCGACGGTATGGATGGGTTTGCCTGGCAAAACGGATACGGTATTTTTTCCATCGGCCAATCGCAGGTTGAACAAGTGGTGAAGTACATCGAAGGGCAGGAAAAGCATCATCAAAAAGTAAGTTTTCAGGACGAGTTCAGGATATTGTTGCAAAAATATAAATTAGATTACGACGAGAAATATTTGTGGGATTGAGAGGCATAGGCAACCCCCTTCGGGGTTGTGGTATAATTGACACGTAATTCCCAGGGCGTTGCCCTGGGCTTGGATAGGCAGCTCCGTTGGAGCAAAGACAATAGTGCGGGGCCTTTTTGCCAAGTTGAAAGCAGTGTCATTTGCCTTGACTCCCAGCGGGGGCGGGAAAAACTGTCACCATGTCGAATTCAACTGCACCCTGGCGTTTTGTGCGCTTCGATGAAACGGAAGTGGAACAGGTTCCTGGTCGGAGCCATCACTGGTATTTCAAACCGGGGATGGTCAAGGACACCAATTTTTTATTCGTCCGCTGCGTGGTGCAACCGGGGCAGGGGCACAATTTTCATTTTCACCCGAAGATGGAAGAAATCCTCTACATCCTCGAAGGCTCCGCCGAACAATGGGTGGAAAAGGAAAAACGAACCATCAAAGCCGGTGAATCATTTTATGTTCCGGCTGGCGTGGTCCATGCCACTTTCAATGTGAGCAACGCGCCGCTCGAATTCCTGGCCATTTTGTCGCCGGCCAGCACGGGTGAACCGGTCACCATCGAGGTGATGGACCAAGAGCCTTGGAAATCTTTGCGGAAGTGAAAATCCTCCACCGCTATCTTGCCCGCCAGGTCGGCGCGACCATCGTGATGACGGTCATCGTTTTTACCTTCATCATTCTGCTGGCCAACGTGGTCAAAGAAATCCTCGGCCTCATCGCCAATCAACAAGCTTCGCTCAGTCTCATTATCAAAGCGGTGGGCTATCTTATTCCTTACGTCCTGTCGTTCTCGTTGCCGATGGGCATGTTGACGGCGGCGTTGCTGACCTTTGGCCGATTCAGCAGTGATCAGGAATTGACCGCCGCGCGGGCCAGCGGTCTTAGCTTGATTAGTCTGGTCACACCGGTATTGATCATGAGCGTGATCTTGAGCGGTTTTTGCGCGTGGTTGAATTTTGAAATCTCACCGCGCTGCCGCGTGGCTTATCGCGAATTGATCACCAATGCCGGTTTGAGTCGTCCCACAGGCATCCTGCGGGCCAACCAATTTGTCGAAATAAAAAAATACACGATTTACGTCGAGAAAATCGCAGACGATGGCATTCATGTGGAAAACGTCCGCATTTCGCAGAAGGATGAGCAGGACGAAATGTTCCGCTGGATCAAGGCGCCGCTAGGCACTTTTACGCCGGATCTTCCAAACCATCGGATCAATGTTAAGTTGACTGACGCTTACGGCGAACAGCGGGACAACAACAGTTGGAGTCCGATGGGTAATGCCAGCAACTTTGATAATTTTAATATTGATCTGGCCTCCAGCACCACGGCGGCCATGACCATCCCGATCAGCGACATGACCCTCCGCCAGCTTTGGTCGCAATATTATCAAATAAAAAACATGAGCGGACATGAATTGCCCGCGACCAATTCCACCGCGCAAAGCCTGACCGAGAAACAGATCCACAAAATGACGCTCGAACTGGCCATGCCGGTGATCGTGCAGATTCACCGCGAGATTTCGTTTTCCTTCGCGTGCATCGGTTTCACCCTGATCGGCATTCCGCTGGGCATTCGGGCGCATCGCCGCGAAACCAGCGCGGGAGTGGCCATCGCGCTGGGGTTGGTGCTGCTGTATTACAGCTTCATCATTATCGCGCAAGCCTGGCAACATCATCCCGAACGCTTCCCCTGGCTGGTCATGTGGCTGCCTAATTTCATCTTTCAATTTATCGGTGGGTTTTTGTTGTGGCGGGCCAATCGCGGTGTGTAAAAAATCCCAAATTCCAACATCCAAGCTCCAAATAAACTTCAAATTCCAAAGATCAATCTCTAGAATCTCTCATGCGTAAAATTCAAAATATTTCGTTGGGCCTGATGGTTTTTCTTTTTGGCGTATTCGAATCGCGGGCGGTGACCGTGCCGAATGTTTTTTCGGACAACATGGTTTTGCAACGCGATACCACCGTGCCGATCTGGGGTTGGGGCAATGAAGGTGAAACTGTGACGGTCACTTTTCGCGACCAGAAAGTTTCCACCACGGTTAAAGACGGCAAATGGACGGTCAAGTTCCGCAATTTGAAAGCGGGCGGTCCTGATGCCCTGACTATCGCCGGAGAAAATACTATTTCGTTGACCAACGTCCTGGTGGGCGAAGTCTGGGTGGCCAGCGGACAATCAAACATGGAATTTTCCATGATGCGGAAACCAACCACGGCGGCGGACCTTCCCAATGTGGCTAATCCGATGATTCACTGGTTGAACGTGGCCAATGCGCGTCTGGAATCACCGACCAATAATATCAAAGGCGTTTGGACGGAATGTAATCCTCAGACCATGCCGAGCAATTCAGCCGTGGCGTATTATTTTGCGCGCGATTTGCAAAAGGCGCTGGGTGTGCCGATAGGCGTGATGCAATCCGATTGGGGTGGCACCCCGGCGGAAGCCTGGACGCGCCGGGAATCTTTGCTGGCGAAAAGCTATGCCCAGGAAGTAGTTGACTCGGAAAAGATGGCCACGGCCTTGTCCAAGAAAAAGCCAGCCGCAGTGAAAAAAGAAAAGGCGACCAAAGACGCCCAGACGGCCAAACCAGCCAAGCCCGCCGCCGCGCCCAGAAAACCCTGGCTCGCCGGCGAATTGTACAACGGCATGATCGCTCCGCTCATTCCCTATGCGATTAAAGGCGCGATTTGGTATCAAGGCGAAAACAATTCCAGCAGCCCGCAAAATGCCTGGCGTTATCATCGGGTGTTTCCTGATCTGATCAGCAATTGGCGCGACGACTGGCATCAAGGCGATTTTCCGTTTCTCTGCGTGCAATTGGCCCCGTTCGAATCGCCTGTGCCCCACGCTGCTTTTGATTCGGTCCGTGAAGCGCAACTGAAAGCCACCCAGACCGTGCCCAAAGTCGGCATGGCCGTCATCACCGACATCGGCGAAGAACATGATATTCATCCGGCCAACAAACAGCCCGTCGGCGCGCGGCTGGCTCTCGCAGCGCGGGCGATTGCTTACGGTGAAAAAATCGAATTTTCCGGCCCGATCTACAAAAAGATGAAAGTCAGCGATGGTAAAATCACTCTGACGTTTGATCACGCCAAGAGCGGGTTGGAAGCGAAAGACGGGGCGTTAAAAGGTTTTACCATTTGCGGAGCGGATAAAAAATTTGTGACCGCGACGGCGGAAATCGAAGGCGACAAGATTGTGGTCAGCAGCCCCGAAGTGACGCAACCGGTGGCGGTGCGTTATGGCTGGGCGAATTACCCCGTCGTCAATCTATGGAATAAAGCGGGCCTACCCGCGTCTCCATTCCGCACGGATGATTTTTCTCTCATGGAGCCGTAGCAGCCGATGTGAATCGGCTCTAACTTTCTTCGCTTCTACCGGACAGATTGGAGCCGACTCACGTCGGTTGCTACAAAGGGGGAGAATTTTACAATTCCATGACAATTTTGCGTCGTGGATGGGATAGCCTCTTTCCATCGTGAAAGTGAAAATGGAAAATTCCGGCGCGCAAAAGCCCAGGTTTTTTTGGCAGGCGGTGTTGATCATTCTGCCGTTGATTCTGCTGGTGGCCGTCGGCCTTTATTCATTGCGGCAGGATCGGATCATGGCTGAGTCGGAAGCCAAGGAACGAGCGCAGGCCATCGCCGATGATTTGCATGGGAAAATTCAGGCGCATTTATCCAAACCCATTTTCGAGCCGCAATCCAAATCCACCTTCGCGGCGCAGTTTCCTTCTGCGCGAGTAATATGGAATTCGCCCATGCGTTTGCAAGTCGCCTTTCAAGTGTCCCCAAGCGGCGAATTAATCTTCCCGCCCCCGGTGGCTCCCTTGGTTCCCAGCCCGGTCTTGTTGGAAAAATTGTCTGAAGAACAAGCTGGATTATGGCAGACCGCCAGCAAAGCTGAATTTTGCAGGGCCGATGTCGATGCAGCCATTACGGCCTATCGCCGTTTCCTGAGCAGCAACCCACCGGAAGAATTTGCGGCCAGGGCTGAATTCGCCCTCGGTCTTTTACTCCAAGAGCGCGATTTAGGTGCGGCGAAAAGAACTTTTATACGCGTGGCTGACAAATACCCGCTAGTACTGAGTGACGCCGGGTTTTCTTTGGCCCAACTGGCCCGAATCAAGCTAAACCAAATCGCGTACGCTTCCTCCGGTTTGCCGTTTGGGGTGAGCTCTAATGGATTAAATACATTGTGCCGCGATGCTGTTCTCCAACCCACTCTGCTAACCACTACGATTCTCGATTTGGCTGAGCAATGGAAGAGTGAGAGCATCGCCCGGTTCATCTGGTCATTTCATAATCTTTCACGCCAACTTTATTTGACGGCGAGCAAAAGATTTGAGTTGGCGTCATTGGGGGAAAACGCTGGTGCGATTTCATTGCTTGATCCAAACAGGGTGGCTATTCGTTCCCTGGTTCCCGCGTTTTTTTGGGTGGAAGAGGAGGCAACCAATTATCTGGTGATAAAGACAAACGTTTCTATTTCCGATCTTTGGTTCATTTGCCGGGCGGAGAGCAATGTGCATTACTCCATTAATCATATTTTGGAGAACGCCAAAAATATTCCCGACTATTTCGGTGTCAGCGTCGAATTGGCCGGTCGCGAAGTGGCCCGTCATAATGTTCAACTCTGGAGTGAGACTTACACCATGGGGCGCAAGGGGGGCACGACTAAAAAAACTTTTGTCACGACTTCGCCAGATTTGCCGCTCTCGGCTGCAAACGACGCCTACGGGTCAAAAACAAACCGATGGCTTCCTGTGGAATCTGCTATTTTTGCCACTGCAACAGGGACGGAGTCGGCTGGTCAATTCCTGAAAGTAAATATCCATTTGAGCAGTCCAACGGCGCTCTACAAGCATCAACGAACCCGCTCGATTTGGTTCGGAGGATTAATCTTGGTTTCCGCCCTGGCAGCCTTTGCTGGGTTGGCCAGCGCTTATCGCAGTTTCCAACAACAAGTCCGGTTGAGTGAAATGAAAAGTAATTTCGTCTCCAGCGTCTCGCATGAACTTCGCGCGCCGGTGGCTTCGATGCGCTTGATGGCGGAGGCGTTGGATCGCGGGAAAATCGTGGCGGCGGAAAAGCAAAAGGAATATTACGGATTCATTGTGCAAGAATGTCGGCGGCTGTCTTCCATGGTGGAAAATGTTTTGGATTTTTCACGCATTGATCAGGGGCGCAAGGAATATCAGTTCGAGCCGACCGATCTCCAAACCCTCGTCGAACAAACAGTCAAGCTGATGGAACCCTACGCCGCCGAACGGCAAGTTACGCTGGCGCTCGCCAACCCTTCACTCTCCACTCTCCACTCTTCACTTTCCCTCGATGGAATGGCATTGCAACAGGCTTTGATCAATCTGGTGGATAATGCGATCAAACATTCCCCGGCCCAGGCGACGGTGAATGTTGGGTTGGAATCTGATGAAGCCAGCGTTCGTCTCTGGGTGGAAGATTGTGGCGCAGGGATTCCGGCGGAAGAACAGGAAAAGATTTTTGAGCGTTTTTACCGGCGCGGTTCGGAGTTGCGGCGCGAAACCCAGGGCATCGGCATCGGATTGACCATTGTGAAACATATTGTTGCCGCCCACGGTGGACGGGTCATAGTGCAAAGCGGCGTGGGGCAGGGCAGCCGGTTCACTATGGAGTTGCCGGTAAATGATAATTTGCGAAAGGAAATATGAAGTATCAGGAAAGCTTAGAAGCTCTTTTAAATTGTAGGAGACGACGTGAGGAGGCTCTCACTCGATTGCCGTGCGTTGAAGACAAAGTTAGAGTCTCCTTACGTCGTCTCCTACGATAAATTTATATGTCACGCATTTTGATCATCGAAGACGAGTTGCCGATGCGCACGGCCTTGAAGGATTGCCTCGAGGGCGAGGGGTATCGGGTGTTGACTGCGGCGGATGGCGCGGCGGGATTGAAACGGGCGGTCGAGGACAAACCCGATCTCGTATTGCTTGACATCATGATGCCCCGCCTCGATGGCTATGCGGTTTGCGCGGAGTTGCGTCGGCTGGCTAATCCGGTGCCGGTGCTGATGCTCACCGCTAAAGGCCAGATTGAAGACCGGGTTAAGGGTCTGGATGTCGGCGCGGATGATTATCTCGTCAAACCATTCAGCACGGACGAATTATTTGCGCGGGTGCGGGCGTTGTTGCGTCGCTCGCAAAAGCAGGCCAAGACCCTCGCAATTCTTGAACTCGGCGATACGCGGATTGATTTCGTCCAGCAACAAGCCTGGCGCAAAAAGAAACCGTTGCATCTCACCGCCAAGGAATTGGCCATGTTGCGCTTGCTGCTGGAAACGCCCAATGAACCGGTTTCCCGCGAGCGGTTTCTGGATGTGGTGTGGGGTTATACTTCCTTTCCCACTACTCGCACGGTGGATGCGCACGTGGCCAGTCTGCGCGCGAAAATCGAGGTCAATCCCGATGAACCGCGCTGGATCAAGACGGTGCATGGGGTGGGGTATCGGTTGGAGATTTCTGGGATATGAGTAACCGCAAAGAACGCAGAGAACGCAAAACGGAGCGCGAGTCTGTGACTCGCAGCGCGTGGATGAAGAATAACGCTCAATTAAAATTCGATGCGTCAATGGCAGTTCAATCTGCTGCGGTTCACAGAACCGCGCTCCGTTAAAACCGATTTTACAAAAGCATGACAATCGCGACGGTTAAATTTTGCACAATCACATCATGAAAATAATTCGCCTCCTTGCGCTGTTTCTCGCTTCAGCCGGTTTGGCTGTGGGTGCCACCAACGATATTACGACCCTCGTGCAAAAGGGGCTTTTTGAGGAAGAGGCCAATCATAATCTCACCGCCGCCATGGAACACTATCAGACGGCCATCGGCAATTTTGATCAAAACCGGAAATTGGTCGCCACCGCTGTTTTCCGTTTGGGCGAATGTTACCGCAAACAGGGCAGGACTAATGAAGCCAATGTTCAATACCAGCGCATCCTCCAGGAATTTTCCGATCAAACCGAACTGGCCAAACTCAGTTCTGAATATGGCAGCAGTCCAAAATCCGCCAGCCCGGTAAATTCCAGCTCTGACGCCAAGCAGGAAGAGCTGCGCGCTTCGCGGCGAGGTTTGAGTTTTAAAGCAAGTGAAGCAAATCGCGTATTAGGTTTCAGTCCGTCCGACAAACTGAATTATTTTACCATCATTGAACCTGATGCCGTCCTGCAAAGCCTGGTTAATCGGCTGTCGGTGTTGGAAACAGAATATATCGCCGCCACCAACAACTATGGAATTAAAAGTCCGACATATCTGGCGGCAAAATCCAATTTGGAAAATATCAAAGCCCAAGTTGACCAGCGTTTGGATGGTTTGATTTGGGGCATGAAGCAAAGGATCATTTCGCTCGGAGAGCAAGTGGCCGCCCTGGACGAACAGCTTAAAAAAACAGAATCGGTCACCAGTGCAGCTCCAGCCATCGTTCAATCCACGAACACCGAAGACGAAGAAATCCGCAAAATCAAAACCATGATTCAAAATAGTCCGGATTTGATCAACACCCCGGAGAACGGCACTTGGACACCGCTGGATGGTGCCGCAAGGAATGGCTCCCTCCGGGTCGCCGAATATCTCATCGCAAATGGTGCGGATATCAACGGAATTGATCAACCTCCGTTGCTTGAAGCCGGGGCTGCGGGAAATAAAGCGATGATTGAACTGTTGCTGTCCAAAGGGGCCGAGATCAATGCTGCCAGCAAGAGTGGTGAAACCGCCTTACACGCCGCTACCGCTAGAGGATTTAAATCGGTGGTGGAGTTATTGCTGGCACACCATGCCGATGTCAATGCCCGGGATAAACACAAATACACTCCTTTGCACCGGGCTGCCTCCGCTGCGAAAAGAGAAATGGTTCAACTGCTGATTGATCATGGAGCCGACGTCAATGCCTCGGGAGAGGGAGGATATACTCCGCTCCATGCCGCTGCTCGCCAGGGAAATTCCGACATCATCCAATTGCTCATTGACCATAAGGCTGACGTTAACGCCGCCGATCAGAAGGGTCTCACACCACTGTTGACCGCTGTTTCAAGCGACAAAATGGATTTGGATATTGTCAAAATACTGCTGGCCCATGGAGCTAATATTGAGGCCCAAGTGACGGAGGATTGGGATTCGAGAAAATTTCGAGGCTATCGTGCCATTGGTTTTGCGATCAATCTTAACCACTTTGATTTACTGCAATTGCTGTTGGCCAACCATGCCAATCCCAATGCCGGATGGAAACCCTCTGACAATAGCAGCATGACACCGCTCTATCTAGCCATGGCAAGAAGCGGTTCCGACCACGCTGAAACTGTTGAATGTCTTTTGGATCACGGGGCCGATCCCAACCTTACCTGCGTCATCGGCTCACAGCACCCCACAGTTTGGATTCCACTGCATTCTGCCGTCCAGTTGAGAAACAAGAAAATGGTCGAGGCATTGATCGCGCATCACGCCAATGTCAATGCCCTTGACGCGTCTGGCAATCCTCCCATTAACTATGCCAGTTCATCGCCTGAAATTGCCGACCTTCTACGCAAAGCCGGGGCTGATGAAAACTTCGCCCGGAGAAAAAATATTTACATCGCCCGCCAGGGGAAAAGGGCCTGGTGTTTCTACCAAGGCACAAATGTCTGGAATCAATATACCCTTCTGGAATTGATCGCTTTCCGTTACGCGCTAAATCATCCCAATGGTTATGAACGGTTGGCTGACGAGCAAGACAGTGTCGGTCCGGTGTTTCCCGATTTTGCCCACGTCACCATTCATCGCCTCGATTCCAGTGGCCGGACCAACGACATCAAAGTAGATGTGACCGCCCTTTTGCAGGCCCCGTCCCGAACCAATGATATTGAGTTGCAGTGGGGTGACATTGTGGAACTCCCGGAATTGGACCATCCCATTGGTGAATCATGGAAAGGGTTATTCATATTCGATCAAGAAGCCCTGCAAAAATGCGTGGCGCGAACGGTGGCGATAACGGTCAAAGGCGAAACCACCAACATAACCATTTGGCCGCCGCTGCCTCATAGTTTTAGTACCCTGGTCAATGGGGATGACGGTTATTATACCCCGGCCCTTCGTTTGGCTGAGCAAACCGGATTTTCTGCAAACAAACCCGGAACTATTATTTCTTCCTTCCGCCTGGACACTATTCTGCACATCTCCCGCGTCTTGCGTGCTTCTTCTGACACCACTCGCATCAAAGTCAAGCGCCTCAACCCCTCCAGTAATAAAATTCAGGAAATGATTTTCAATCTGGCCGATAACTATCCAAACAACAGTTACTGGGAGGGAAACGATCTCTGGCTGCGAGATGGTGATATCATTGAAATCCCCGAACGTGATCCCAATGCGCCGGTCATAGAACAGACACCCTCCCGACAGGCTTCGCCCTTCGGCCCATCGCCACCGATACCAAGTTCACGAGTTGCTCCATTCACCATACCAACAAGGCCATAAGAACTCAGCAGCTCGCTTTGCACTCAAACAGATTCCGTTCGCGGATGATCTGGGCGACTTCGGGCGGGACCATGGCTTCCCAGGATTTATCGCCGCTGCGGATTTTTTGCAGGACGTCGCGGGAGAAGATGGAGAGGCATTTTTCGTCGTAATCGCGGAGGCTTTCGATATAGCGGTTTTCCACCAGGTAGGCGTGCAGGTGGCGCAGGTTTGGCGCGACACGTAGGTTGGTGGCGGAGATTTGCGCGCCGGTTTTTTCGTCGAGCAGGGGATAGACGTAAAGTTTCAGGTCGTTTTTAAACATGCGACCGAATGATTCCAGAATTCCGCCGGACAGATTGGCGTAATATTTCTCGTCAAACACTTCCCGCAACGTCGGCACACCCGTGGTGATGCCGATCATTTTTTTGGTGTAACGGAAGAAATAAGCGGCCAGCCGGTAATATTCGCCGAAGTCGGAAATCAAGACGGTCTTGCCCAAGGCTCCGAGAATATCCACGCGATCAAGGAAATCTTTGTGATCAATCTTGTCGCCGTCGGTCAGATTTTTCAGGGTCATCTCCATCAAGGTCAGGACATCCTCGCCCTGCACATTGGGTTCCTGCACGAATTGCGCCTGGGCGCAGCGCAGCATGTCCAAGGTGACTTTGGTGATGGGACGGAAACTGCCGCGTTCGACCAGGATGCACTTTTTGTAGAGGGCATCGGCCGGTTGGACGACTTCGCCTTTGGCGGTGAACATGGCGGCATTGGTCAAGCCGCCTTGAACGAGTTTCAAGGCCATTAACCTGTTATCCAGTCCCGCGAAGGCCGGCCCGGAAAAATGGATCATATCCACTTCGATCCGGTCGGCGCCGACGTTGTCCACCAACGAAGCAATCAACGCTTCCGGGTCGTTGTTCAGATACATCGCGCCATGCAACAGATTGACGCCAAAAATACCCAGGGCTTCCTGTTCTTGCAGGTTTTCTTTGTCCCAGAGTCGGATATGCGCGATGATCTGTGAAGGTTCGTGGCCGGGCTCTGATTGAAACCGAATCCCCAGCCAACCGTGAGCGTCATCGTGCCGCGTAAAACTGCGCGCCACCACGGTATCGGCAAAAACAAAAAATTTGGTGGTCGCGCCGCGCTTGGCTTTCAATCTTTCCAGCAACAAACCGTATTCATGCTCCAGCATCGTTTCGAGTCGTTGCCGGCTGACATAACGGTCGGCGTGGCCGTAAATGGCGTCGCTGATGATCATGTCATAGGCGGACATGGATTTGGCGATGGTTCCCGCCGCGCCGCCCACTTTGAAAAACCAGCGCGCCACTTCCTGGCCTGCGCCGATTTCGGCGAAGGTTCCGTATTTGCTGGGGTCCAGGTTGATCTGGAGCGCCTTTTGATGTGTGCTTAAAATTTCGCGCGGCATAAAAAGTCTTGGTTGATGCAGACGGATGCAGTTTGGCGGGAGACGGGTGAAGTTTAAAGTTTAAAATTCAACGCCTGGTCAGGCTGGGTGCATCCTTGCACGGCTGCAAATTTTTAAGCCGTTTGTTCCAAAATGCCCCCTGCCGATTAACAATCGGCGATACAGCCGACTGCCAGTCGGCGCTACGTGCCAGTTGCAAGATGCATCCGAACCGAATCTATTTTTTGCCGCTGGAAAGGCCGGGATCGGGAGGAAGTGAATTTGTCCTGGGCAGACGACCAATGCAAAAACCGGGGATTTCACAATTCCATTCCAATTGGCGAAGGGTTGCTGCCACACCGGAATCGTCATGGACCACCAGGCGGTCGGCGGGTTTCATTTTATCCACCCACGGTTCATAAGCGCGCGGGTCGCGCGCATTCCATTTGATGCGCTGGTAGATGGCGAAATCCTCGCGTGGCATGAAGGCCGGTTCGTAGCCGAGAATGTAACGCCATTGGCCCTCGGGATTTTTGAAAAAGGTGCGGTAAAAAACGAACATGTCCGAAGAGTAAAGCACGCCGCCTTTTTCCGGCAGCCAGCCGGCGAGCTGCGGCACATCCTGGGTGAGAAAATCCGTGCCCAGGCTATAAGTCCAACGGCTGTTCACATCGCTGCTGGTGGAGATAAGCAAAGTTCCGGCCAGACCGCAGGTGACAACCAGGCGTTGGAGGGAATTTTCTGTCAAGTAAGCCGAGATCCAAGCCTGGGTTTCCATGGCGATCAAGACCATCAACGCCGGCCAGCCCCAGTCCACCCAGAATCGCGCCGCTTTAAAGCCCAGGGCCCAGCAGAGGCAGGTGAGCCAGAAGGCGGGATTTTTCGCCAGAGGCGGGGTTTTCAATTTCACCAGCGCCCGTAAAATCGCCAGACCCGCCAATAACCAGACCGCAAATAAATCGCCCGACAGCGGTTGAAATTCCGAGACCATGGTGCGCTGGGTTTGGTGCAGGCCAAAACCCGCGATCGCCACCTCGACGGCCTGCCACAAAAAATCCACGGGATGGCCCGTGGGCAATGCGCCAAGCACGGTGCCAAGCAGCCAGCTTGCCGTCAAACCAAGCGCCCAACGCCACTGCTGCGCGAGAAAAAACGCGGCGACGGGCAACGGCCACAAATACCAGCAGCCATGGACAAAACTGGCGACGGCGATGGCGCTGGTCATGATGGTCAACTCGCGCCAGCCGGGTGATGTTGCCCCCTTTTTTTGCCAGAGCATCAAGACTGTGATCAAGGCCGCCATGCTCAAGAGAAAAGGCCGGCCCAGCGCAAATCGGGTGATCAAGCCTGCTCCCACGCAGCCAAAAAGCAACGCCACCAGCCATGCTTCCGGCCGCCGCATCCAAACCAGACCCGAGCAGCCCAGGACGGCAAACAGCAGGATGACGGAAAGGATCACGAGGGATTCGGCATTGGCATTGGCCGCGAGATGGAGGCCGCGCAAGAAAGCGTGCCAGCCAAAATTGTGCTCCATCCGCAAGGTCAGCACATCGCCGGTAACGATAATTTCGGACCAGGGCCTACCGGTGACGGCGCGGGCGGCGTGGCGCAGCGCATCGTCTTGCGGCAGGTAACCCAGGGCGATGATCTTTAGCGGGATGACGAGAATGACCAGTCCGGCGATGATCCAGACAAGCAGTGGCACATAACGCTCAAGCTTTTGGGAGAAAGTCATTTTCTCCGGTTGGTTTAATCATGGGGACGGACGAAGTCAACCAAACTCATGTCCGGTGGCCGGAGTAAATCGCGATTGTAGTTTGGCAAACCCCCGGTAGGATGTCGGCCAATTATGAATTCCATGGTCAAAGCTCTCGGTTTAATTTTAATCGGTTCATTCGCCACCTTGTCCCCGCTGCGCGCCGGTACGCTGGAGAAAGGGAAACTTCACGCCATGGGAACGGCGATTGAAACGGCCATTGACGAAGGCCATCTGCCCGGTGCCGTATTGTGGGTGGAGCATAAGGACGATCATTTCTGGCACGCTTACGGCAATCGTTCCATCACGCCGACCGACGAGGAAATGACCCGCGATACCATTTTCGACATGGCCTCGCTGACCAAGGTCGTGGCCACCACTCCTGCGGTGATGCTGCTGGTCGAACGGGGTGAGATCAAACTGGATGATCCAGTTCATAAATATATTTCTGAATACACCGGCGACAAGGCGGCAATCACCATACGCCAGTTGCTGACGCACACTTCTGGAATGCCGGAAGACGTGGATACTTCGACGAAATGGAGCGGCACGGAAACCGCCATCAAGATGGCCGCCGCCATGAAAATGAAAGCCAAACCCGGCGAAGAATTCCGTTACAGCGACATCAATTTCTTCACCCTCGGCGAAATCGTCCAGCGCGTCAGTGGAATGACGTTGGATAAATTTTGTGAAAAGGAAGTTTTCGGTCCGCTCAAAATGACGGACACTGGTTTTCTGCCGGCGGCGGAAAAATTGCCGCGCATCGCCCCCACGCAATTCACTGAAGGCAAGATGTTGCGTGGAGTGGTGCATGATCCGACGGCGCGTTTGATGGGCGGCGTGGCCGGTCATGCCGGGTTGTTCAGCACGGCACCGGATCTCGCCCGCTATGCCCGGATGATGCTTAACCTCGGCGAACTTGATGGCGTCCGTATTTTCAAGCCCGAAACGGTCAAGATGATGACCAGTGTGCAAACGCCCAAGGACATGGAAGATCGGCGCGGTTTTGGCTGGGACATTGATTCTGGTTTCAGCCGCCCGCGTGGGGAGCATTTTCCGCGCGGTTCCTACGGACATACCGGTTGGACCGGGAATGCTTTCTGGATTGATCCGTTTTCCAAGACGTTCTACGTCTTCCTGTCCAATCGCGTCCATCCTGATGGCAAGGGCGACGTGTTGAAATTATACGCTGCCATGGGTACGCTCGCGGCCGAGGCGGTGGATGGCTTTGATTTTGGTTTTGTGCCTGGTGAGTTGCCTCCCTTCATCCCCAAACGCGGAGCGGCCAAAGCGGCGACCAACGAAATCAACAATGCCGATGTGCCTTGCGTGCTCAGCGGCATTGACGTTTTGCAAAAGGAAAATTTTGCGCCGCTCAAAGGCCTGCGCATCGGGCTCATCACCAATCCGACCGGGAAAAATTGCCGCCGTTATCCGACGATTGACCTGCTGCTCAATGCCCCGGATGTTCATCTCAAAATGCTCTTTGGGCCGGAACACGGTTTCTATGGCAATTTCGATGAACCGGTCAGCGACGCGGTGGATGAACGCACCGGCCTGCCCATTTTCAGTCTTTACGGAAAACGCCACGCGCCGAGCAAAGAACAGATGAAACAACTCGACGCATTGGTCTTCGACATTCAGGATGTCGGCTGCCGTTTCTACACTTATACTTCCACGCTCGGTTTGTGCATGGAGGCCGCGCACAAGGCCGGCATCAAATTTTTTGTGCTCGATCGCGTCAATCCGCTCGGCGGCGTGACGGTGGATGGCCCAGTTTTAAGCGGCAAGACCAGTTTTGTCGGCTATCATTATGTCCCGCTTCGCACCGGCATGACGGAAGGCGAACTCGCGCAGATGTACAAAGCGGAACGTCATCTCGACGGGCTTGATCTTACGGTGATCCCGTTGGAAGGCTGGAAACGCACGGATTGGTTTGATGACACCAAACAACCCTGGATCAATCCCTCGCCCAACATGCGCAGCCTGACCGAAGCCACCGTTTATCCCGGGGTCGGCCTGATTGAATACTGCAAGGTCTCCGTTGGTCGCGGCACCGGCACACCGTTTGAAGTGGTCGGTGCGCCTTACATTCACGACATGAAGCTGGCCGAAGCGTTGAACAAGGAGGGGTTGCCCGGCGTGAAATTCATTCCCATCCGTTTCACCCCGAGCGATTACATCTTCAAAAACGAATCGTGCGGTGGAGTCAATATAATGGTGACCGACCGGAAAAAATGCAACGTGGTGGACATCGGCATCATCCTGGCCAAGACCTTGAACCGCTGGTATCCCGAGCAATTTGAGATCAGGCACATGTCCCGTCTGCTTTTCGACGAAGACACCATGGAAGCGATCAAGGCCGACAAGCCCTTGGCCGAAATCAAGAAGCTGTGGGTAAAAAAACAGGAGGAGTTCAAGGCCCGGCGGAAGAAGTATTTGATCTATCACTGAGGGCCGTTGGTGCTTTGTCCCGGAGGGACATTTGACAATAGCCCGGCGTTTCAACGCCGGGTTGAAATTCCGTATTGCATAAGTCCCGAAGGGACGGCTGAATGATTGACATGTCATATATCAGCTCCTATCACCATTGCGTTTTCAGCACCAAAGCCATGCAACTGATCAAAGGCGGTTCATCCAAGTGGGTGCATGAGACATTTCCAGAACACCGACTCTTTGGCTGGCAGGAAAATACGGCGCATTCAGTGTCAGTGTTTCTCAATTGGATAAAATCATCGAATACATCAAACACCAGGAAGCGCATCACAAAAAGATGACCTTTCAGGAGGAGTTTTTGGCGTTATTGAAGAAGCATCACATCGAATACGACGAACGATATTTATGGGATTAAATCAGCCGTCCCTTCGGGCCTCGGGTCTTCGCCGATTGCAACCCGGCGTTAAAACGCCGGGCTATTATCAGGTGTCCCTTCGGGACAGGGCGCCAGCGCGCCGCCGCGCCGTAAAATTTTAATGCGCCCGCCCTTCGGAACACGCTGAATTTCGCAACCCTTAATTTCTCAATCGGAAAAATTGATTGGTGGGCAATTGATTGGTCAGCAAAAATTGCGCCCCGTTGAACGCCGGCGTATTGGTTACCACGCTCCAATTGGTCTGATTGAGCGCTTTGGCATGTTGCAACACATACGCGCCGCCGTAGGCCGGCCAGGACAACACCAGGTTCGTCCCGGATAAACTGGCCGCCAGGGCCACCGGCTGGCAGGCGGGGTAATTGGTAAAATTGCTTTCAAAGAAATTATCCGGTTGACCGAGTCCTTGCGACAGGCCGATGTTGCCATTCAATGCATCCATGCGCAAATACGTCAGACGGATGGTCCCGTTGAAAAACATTTCGATCTGGAAATTGTTGCTGTTGGTGCCGACATACCCGCCGCCGCTGGCGGGGTCAAAATATTCGGTCACATTGGAATAAGTGACGGCCACGCGGTCAGCCAATTGTTTATAGGAGACGATGCCGTTTTCGCCGGGATTAAGATCGGCGAATATGCCCGAAATGCGAGGCAGATCAAAATACACGCTGGGATCAAAAAAAGGCTCGGAGTCGGCCGAGCCCAGAGTGAGATAGCCATTGCTTCCGACATAAAATGTGTTGTAACTGGAACCGTAAAACAAAAGCGGCACGCTTGGGGTCACCGCGACACTGTTGTCGTCCTGCATGGGCAACACCGTTCCGCCGGTGGGGTCGGTGGGAAAGTTGGTCGCGGGTTGGCGGCAAACGGTATAATAATTGAACGACCCATCCGGAGTGAAAGTGAAACTGACGCGGTTTACGTTGTTGTCATTCGCCGAAAAAATCTCGGTGAAATAATCCACTCCGATATTTAGCGTAAAAGGATGCGCCTGGATCACGCCGGTGTTATTATTGGTAAAGATGACGGCACTTTGATAGATGCCAGCCGGCAGGCTGTAAGCCGCCGGACTCAAAAAAACGGTGGTCGCGCCTGAGGAATTGCCGGCGGTCAAACTTCCACTGTTCGAATTCAAGGCCAGCCAGTTATTGGTCGCCCCCGCACTCCACGAAATTGTTCCCGCTCCGGTATTGGTCAAAACACAGACTTGATTGCTGGGGGAGAATGAGCCGCCCACCGACCCGGTGGCTGTAAATCCGATTAATGGTGTGACCATAAGATTATCTGGCAGGGAAAAAGATTCCCCCACGCCGGTGGTGGTGGAATTGTCCGGTGCATAAGCGAAAAACCCCAGGCCTCGTTTGGCGAACGCGGCCCAGAGTTCGTTGGTATTGGCGCCGCCGTTGTCCACCACGTCGGCCTGGATAATGGCATCGCGCGCCTGGGTGAAAGTCGGGTTGACAGGTGAAAGAGTCATGCCATCCAGGACCAATTTCAGCACCAACTGATTTCCGATGCTCCAGCCGTATTTCTTGATCAAATTGGCGCGGGCTTCCCACAAGGTCACACACCAGACTTCTCCCTGATGATGAACTTCTGATGCGTCAGCCTTTGAAAATGAGGCGATGGGGCTGATCGGTACGCCGGTGTGCGGAATAGCCTGAGTGGGATCAATGTCTTTAAACGTAAAAGGATTCTTCGTCATGTCTGTCGTGTAAGGATAATGGCGGATGCCGAAATAATAATTTTCCGTCAGGCCGGACAACAAGTAGGTGACGTAACCGCCAAAGGCATAGGTTCCGTCCACATCATCGCTGGGATCGCTTAAAAGGCACATGGCAAAAAAGTCGGACCAGCCTTCGCCCATGCCCGACGGTTGCAATGCGCTGATGCCCACGCCGCCGCCGACCCGCCGGTTGCTCACGCCATGGGTATGCTCATGAAAAACCACTTCGGCGTCCAGATCACCGTCGCGACGCGGACTCGGGCCGGTGAAGATATACATTTGCATCCGACCCGGACTGCCATCGGACGGAGTGGAAAAATTGGCATTGTTGAAACCACTGCCGTCCTGCGCATCTGCTTGGACCGCGTCGTTGCCGATTCCACCGCGCCCAAAATTATTGCTCTGAAAATTCCCGGCCGCCTCGGTGAAGCCCAGTTCATAAAGACGGTCATGGTACCAGTTGCACAAAAAGAAAAGCTGCGTCACGGCGGCATTGGCGTAATTCGTCGGGTCTTGGGTCGTCAGATCCAGGGTGAAATCAAAGACCCGGTTGGGGGAACCTTGGGGACGAGGCAGATCCGGTTGGTCATTGGCATCGTGATCAGTGTGGGCGTCCACATTATTTCCTTGGGTTTCATTGACGCCGTCATTGATCCACCCGGCGGGCGAGGCGTTGGTGTCAAACGCATTGGTCGTGATCAACTGACGGGCCACGGTGGCGGGTTGGCCGGTGGCCGGAGTGGAATAGCCCGGCGAAAATGGCGTCGGACTGTCACTGGTGTAAACCCGGTAAGTGGCGTCACTGAGGTAATCCGTTAAATTGTGACGCAACTGAATTTCACCCGTTTGCGCGTCCACCAGGGTCTTGAACATTTCTCCGCGACCATGCGGAACCAAAACGATTTCCCAACACAGCTTCAATGAACTCGCCGAAATTGGCAGCCAGACCAGATGAGCGGATATTTCCCCATTCACGCCGGGCGCGCGCAATGTGGCGTGTTTTTCCGCGTCAGTATCATTTGATTTCAGTCGTATAACCGCAGTGGCCGCCAGAGTTTCACCCGCATCCTGCGCGGCGGCGGCCACCGCCTGTTCCAGGCTAATGACCTGCGTTTGTTGGAGAACCGCGCGATTGGTGGTCCCGGCATCGGCGGCTTGCGCCAAGTTGGCCAGAAAGTGACTGGAGAGGTTGACCAGTTCGCCCTTCTTGGTCGTGTGGGAAATCAGCGTCCCTTCAAACAGACCGATGCCATCCAGTTGCTGCTCCCACATCACCGAGTGCAAGCCATTCTGCGTGCCGGTGAATTCCTGTTTGATGCGCGCGTTCGCCAACACTTCCGACCCGTGGCCGAAAAGCTGCCGATGTTCGTCCAAAAAAGTTTTCGTCGGTCCGTAGGGATCCGCCGCCACCAGGGACGCAGGACTGGGATTGGCCGCGCCATTGACGGCGGTCAAAAGGCCTCCCGGCACCGAAATAAAATGCGGTGTGCCCAGGGTTTTATCCCAATCCACCTTGGCGGTCGGCAAGAGCGATTGCAGATGCGCGAGGCCGGCTTCCTTGCCTTGAGCGCGCAGCTCCGGTTTTAAAATTTTCCGTTTATCTATATTCGCCAATTGCAGCCGTGCCGGGGGCAGAAAACCAAACGCCCACTGTGCGCAGAAAAGTAAAGCCACTAGGATGGACGCAGGGCGCGAAATTAACTTCATTGAGCCGACAATTTCCCATAATACGCGCAAAAAATCGAGCCGTTTTTGGCGGTTACACGAAGAAAGTATGCGATTGAAAAGCACGGTTGTTTCTGGAACCATACCGCAACGGGCCTGTAGCTCAACGGTTAGAGCAG
>CAIYOY010000175.1 GCA_903927905.1 uncultured Verrucomicrobiales bacterium
TCCAGCCGGTGGCTTTTCCGCATAGTGTTCACGTCACTCAGCTTGGGCTGGATTGCCGTTATTGCCATAATGCGGTCGAAAAATCCTGGTATTCGAATATCCCGGCCACTTCCACCTGTATGAATTGTCATAATCAGGTGTTGAAGGAAGATCCGAAGCTCGCGCCCGTTCGCGAAAGCGCGGCCACCGGCAAACCCATTCCCTGGGTGCAAATCCATAAGCTGCCGGATTATGTCTATTTCAATCACTCGGTTCATGTGAATCGCGGTGTGAGCTGTGTGGAATGTCACGGGCGCATTGATCAAATGGACGAAGTCTATCATGCCAAGCCCTTGAGCATGTCGTTCTGTTTGGATTGCCATCGCGACCCCGCCCAGCATCTTCGTTCGCCGGATAAGATCACTGACTTGGGCTATGTGCCGGGTGGAGATCCGAATCCTGATAAAATGGCCGCTGCCCAGAAAGCCATCGGCACCAAATTTGTGCATGATTGGAAAACCCAGTCTTTGCAAAGCTGTTCGACCTGTCACCGATGAAAACGATCCCCCCAGCAAATCCTGAGCCTGAAGTCGGCCCGAAGTATTGGCGCGGACTGGATCAACTGGCGTCCACGCCGGAGTTCCGCGAGTGGATGGACAAGGAATTTCCCTCGGGCGCAAGCGAAATGCTCGACCCGACGACCCGCCGTAATTTCGTCAAGGTCATGTCGGCCTCCTTCCTGTTGGCCGGTCTCGGCCTGACCGGTTGCCGTCGGCCGGAAGAAAAAATTTATCCGTTCGCCAAGATGCCGGAGGGTTACACCCACGGTCTCCCGCAATATTTTGCCACAGCCCGTCCGACGCGCCGTTCGGCTGTTCCCCTCGTGGTGAAATCGAGCGACGGTCGCCCGACCAAAATTGAGGGCAACCCCGATCATCCCGATAGCAACGGTGGCACCGATGCGATGACGCAAGCTTCCTTGCTCGGCCTTTACGATCCAGATCGTTCCCAGCGTTGCGCGCTGAACGGCAACATGCAGAGCCGCCAACAAGCGCTGGACAGCCTCACTTCGCTGGCGAAGAAGATGGGTGATGGCACCGGTTTCGCCTTTTTGCTGGAACACAGCAGTTCGCCTTCGCGCCAGCGTCTGCAAAAACTGATTTCCGACAAATGCCCGCAGGCCAAGTGGTATTCCTACGAGCCGGTTGATTTCTCCGTGCAAGGCGAAGCCGCCTCGCTCGCTTACGGCAAGGCGGTCACGCCCTACTACAAGTTCGACGAAGCCAAGGTCATTGTTTCACTTGACTGTGATTTTATCGGTTCGGAAGAAAATGCTTTCCTGAACATCCGCCGTTTCGCCAAGGGTCGCCGCATTGAATCGAAGGAAGATTCAATGAGCCGCCTTTATGCAGTGGAGAGTTTGTTCACTCTGACCGGCGCGAATGCCGATCATCGCCTGCGCATCGCTCCGAGCATGATTGTGCCGGTGCTGGCTCGGTTGGCCCAACAGATTCTCGGCGGAGGAGGATACAAGGCACAGTTCCGCGCAGACGAAATGGATGCGAAGTTGAACGAGCTCGGCGCCGCTGCCAAAGCTCACGACGAATGGATCATTCCGTGCGCGAAAGATTTGAAGGCCGCAGGGGCCAAAGGTTTGGTCATGGGTGGCCATCGGTTGCCGCTCGGCGCGCTCTTGCTGGTCATCGCGATCAATGAAGCCCTCGGCGCGGTCAATCATACAGTTGATTATCTCGCGACAGCCGAATCGAAAGAAGCCACCATTTCCGAACTTGCCACGTCTCTGAACGCTGGCCAAGTAGATACGCTCTTTATCCTGGGCGGCAATCCCGCTTACAATGCTCCGACCGATCTGAAATGGTCCGACGCACAAGCGAAAGCCAAGACTGTCATCCGTCTGGGTTATCACGAAGACGAAACCGCTTGGAACGCTGCGTCCCATCCCGCCAACCAATGGGATTTGCCCGCGACTCACTTTCTCGAATCTTGGGGTGATGCCCGCACCGCTGACGGAACCTTGGTTCCGGTCCAGCCGTTGATCGAACCGCTTTTCGGCGGCATCAATGAACTTGAAATCCTCGCCATCATCGCCGGCGTGGAAAAGAACAGCCCTTACGAAGTGGTTCGCGAAACATTCCGCAGCCTTGGCCAAACCGGCGAAGATGATTGGAAGAAATTTTTGCACGACGGTTTCCTCGCTTCCAGCGCAAGCGCTCCCGCCGCTGGTTCCTACAACGCCGCTGCTGCGGCCAAAGGTGTTGCCGAACTTTCCGCCGCCGCCGCTCCGACCAAGGAAAAATTGGATGTCGTGTTCCATCGCGATTACAGCCTGGACGACGGTCGCCATAATAATAACGGCTGGTTGCAAGAATTTCCTGACCCCATCACCAAGCTCACTTGGGATAACGCCGTTCTGATCAGCCCCAAGACGGCGGATGAACTGGGGGTGTCGCGGCCGACCAAGCTGAATCAAAATCAGAATTATTTTGACAGTGTGGTCAACATCCAGGTCGGCGGCAAAACGGTGAAAGGCGTCATCTGGGTTCAACCCGGCATGGCCGATAACACCATCGGTTTGGCCCTCGGTTATGGCCGCACCAAAACCGGTCGCGTGGGCAAAGGTTCCGGCTATAACGCCTACGAACTCCGCACCGTGGCCAACATGCACTACGCCTCCGGCGCGATGCTTTCGAATACGGGCGAAACCTTTGCCCTCGCCACCACCCAGAGCCATTGGGGCATGGAAGGCCGTCCGGTCGTGCGCGAAGCGAATCTCGAGCTATATCGCGAGAAGCCGGATTTTGTCAAAGGGATGGACATGGAGAAACCCGAGGCCGGCGGCCCGATGTATCCCAATCCGCTTGATGCCGCCAAGAGCAAAGGCCTGCATCAATGGGGCATGTCCATAGATTTAAGTTCCTGCGTCGGCTGTTCTGCGTGCGTCCTGGCTTGCCAGAGCGAAAATAATATTCCGGTCGTCGGCAAAGAGATGGTCGGCAAGAGCCGCGAAATGCACTGGCTGCGCATCGACCGTTATTTCACCGGGCCGAAGGAAGATCCGCAGGCGGTGACCCAGCCGATGCTCTGCCAGCATTGCGAAGCCGCCCCTTGCGAAAGTGTTTGTCCCGTCAATGCCACCTCGCACGACGAGGAAGGTTTGAATGTGATGACTTATAACCGGTGTGTTGGAACGCGGTATTGTTCCAACAACTGCCCGTATAAGGTTCGTCGCTTTAATTTTTTCGATTACAACAAGCGCCCGCTCGATCAACTTTACAAGAGCCCGTTGGTCAGCGCGACCGATGGCAAATGGGAATTGCTCCGTTGGTGGGATAATCCCGATCGCGGCAGCCGTCCCGATGACGATTGGCAGTTGATCAAGCTGGTCAAGAATCCCGATGTCAGCGTCCGCATGCGCGGCGTGATGGAAAAATGCACGTTCTGTCTGCAACGCATCGAGCAGGCCAAGATCGGCGCGAAAGTCAAAGCCGGCGCTTCCGACCATATTCGTTTGACAGAGAAGGAAGGCACCGTGCCCAAGACCGCCTGCCAGCAGGCTTGTCCCGCCGGCGCGATTGTCTTCGGCGATGTGTCCGATCCCGAAAGCCAGGTTTCCAAATTGAAGAAGCAACAGCGTGATTACAGTGTGCTTGAATTCCTCAACACCAAGCCGCGCCTGACGTATCTGGCCAAGATCCGCAATCCAAATCCTGAGATGCCCGACTACAAAGCGCACCAATCGCCTTACAGCACGGAAGAATATAAGCTGAAAAACTGGGAACCGGCCGAGCAGGGTGGGGAACATGAGAAAGCCGCTGCGAAAGGAGAACGCTCATGAGCGAAGCGAAATCTCCATCTTATCCCGCCAGCGCCAATGAAGGGCTCCGCCCGATCATCCGGCCCGCGCCCGCAGAACTGACCCGCGTCCCGCTGGTCGGCAATACGCGTGGCATCGGCTGGCTTTCCGACCGCGTCGCCAGTGTCATCGAAGGGCCCACGCCGACTTGGTGGAAAATCTGTTTCAGCATCAGCCTCGTCATGTTGACCGTGTGTTTCAGCATGATTCTGTATCTCATGTCCACCGGCGTCGGTGTCTGGGGTTTGAATCATCCGGTCATGTGGGGCTGGGCCATCATCAACTTCGTCTGGTGGATCGGCATCGGTCACGCTGGCACTCTGATTTCCGCGATCCTGTTCCTGCTCCGCCAAAAATGGCGGACTTCCATCAACCGCGCCGCCGAAGCCATGACCATTTTCGCCGTCATGTGCGCCGGTATCTATCCGTTGATCCACATCGGACGAATCTGGCTCGGGTGGTGGTTGTTCCCCATTCCGAATTCCAACGGCATTTGGCCGCAATTCCGCTCGCCGCTGATGTGGGACGTGTTCGCCGTCTCGACGTATTTCACGGTGTCGCTCTTGTTCTGGTACATGGGTTTGATTCCTGATCTCGCCGTCATGCGCGACCGGGCCAAGA
>CAIYOY010000176.1 GCA_903927905.1 uncultured Verrucomicrobiales bacterium
AATACAGGAATGGATGCGGAAAAATCCAGTCGCTGTCCGCAAAAGAGAAAGGCGCAGACGTCCACCCTCTTTGCACCGTTCTTATCATTATCAGCGCCACCTTAAAAAATCTGTCTTCTGATCCTTAACTAAATGGCAGTGCCCCGACCCTCTCTCCTCCATCCGATGGAGCGGAGAGGGAGAAGTTGTTGCCGTCGCGGGCAAGGGCGCCATCTTTTCTACAAGGCAACAGGAATGTCCGCACTCAGCCTTCATGGGACAATGACGCGTAATTTTTTTGGAATGACCGAAAGGGTGGCGGGCAATTCGCCGACATTGTCACCGTCGAGTTCCAGGAGAACGCGATCGGCGCTGGTCAGTTTGACGGAGGGTGATTGAAGTTGCACAGTGGCTCCGATTTGATGGAGGTCGCCGGTGAAGAGGGCGACTGCGGTCCGGGCCAGTCGGAACCAGGTCACATGCGGAAAAACACAGACGTCCAGCAGGCCATCGGTCAGGCTGGCTTTGGGAAAGAAAACAAAATCTCCGCCATAGAGCCGGCCATTGCCGAGGAGAACCAATTCACCGGAAACGCCGCCGGTGTTTTCCACGGTGACGCGCGAACGCGGGCTGTTCATGGCGTTCAAGCCGGCGATGATGTAGGCCAGCGGGCCGAGTTTCTTTTTTAATTCCCAATCGACCAGTTCGATGGCGCGAGAATCAAGACCGGCGCCGGCCAGTTGCACGAAATAGCGGCGCGCCAATTTTCCCGCGACCATAAATTCGGCCATCGGCAGATCAATGGTGGTTTCGTTACCTTGGTGGATTATTTCCCACGCCGCCGGTATTTTCAGCGGCAGACCCAGTTCGCGGGCCAGAACATTTACGGTCCCCAAAGGCAACACTCCTAACCGGGCGCGGCTGAACCCATCTGGAACATCGCCCATCCCGTTGATCACTTCGTTGACGGTGCCGTCGCCGCCGGCGGCGACGATGGTATCAAATCCTTCGGCCACGGCCTGCGCGGCCAGGGTCCGGGCGGCGCCGGGTGCGGTGGTGGGACGAAGGGAGCAATGGGCGGAAAGGGTGTCGAGAAAGGCGCGAAAGGTTTTGGCTTTTTCGCCGCGCGCCGTCGGATTGAAAATGACACACGTCGGCACAGCCGGCGGGATTAAAAGTTCATCGAGGCGGCGCCCATGGCCACGGCCAATTGCGAAGCATTGGCATCAATCTCGGTCATCTGGGCGGGCGGCAGGGCCAGTTCCACGCTGCTGGTGGGATACCAGGTTTTGCACGGCACGCCGAGTTCGCTCTGCAAATTATCGAGAATGAATTGGGAACGGGCCGCGCCGCCGGAGATCAAAGCCTGGCTGACGGAGCGGTCGAATTGATGTTCAAAGAAAGCGACGGAAGCGCGCAGTTCCCGGCCCAAGGCGTTGACCAAGGGTTGGAGGTGCGCTTCGACTTCGGTGGGCATGCCGACTTTGATCCCTTCGGCTTCGCCGTAACTGATGCCCATGGCTTCGGCCAGACCGCTGGTCAGTTTATCGCCGCCGATTTCGACGACACGATTGAGCGCCAGTTCACCATAAGCGAGGATGCTGATGGTGCTGGACTTGAAGCCGAGGTCAACCAGGGCGACGACTTCCTTGGCGAAGGCTTCGGTCTGGGCCAGTTCAAAGGCATTGACCGGGCCCAGTAAACTGAGGGCGATCTGATCGGCCACGAGTCCGGCCGATTTGGCGGCGGCTTGCAGATCATCGAGATATTGGCGTTTGGCCCCGCCGACCCAAACCTTGTATTTGACGACGGCGCCTTTGGGGGCGTCCATTTTTGGGGTGTTTTTGGGCGGAACGATGTAGCAATCGAAAACGTAATCGTTGAGTTCCTGTTGCAGATAATTTTTGCTGTTGAACTTCAGCATCTGGCGCATTTCCTCGACAGGCATGAGCGGAAATTCGGTGCTGCGCAGGACGGAATCGGCGGCGCCAACGGAAAGGGTGACTTTGTTGGTCTTGGCCCCGAGGGCTTCGGATACTTTGCGCAGATGACCGCTGAGCAATTCGGGGGTGAGGGCCTTATCGTGGGCGGGCAACTCCTGAACGGTGAAGCTGGCGAGGGTGAAGGTGTCTTCCTTGGGCTTGCGTTGCAGCAGAACAGCTTTGCTGGTGCGGCTGCCAATATCAATGGCCATGATTTGCTCGCGTTTCTTCATGGCTGATTCTTAGCATGTTTCCATCGGAGAAAGCAAGGCTGGAGAAGAGGGCTCATTTGGGCGGGGGTCTGGGCTCGACCCGGAAAGTCATGATCATGATGTTAAACCGGCCGATATCCTCTTTATAGGCTTCTCCGTTGGTCTGAAAGATCAACTCGATCACTCCTTCGGATGAGGGAATGAACGCATGATTAATAATCACGCTGGTGCCCGCGCCAACGTCTTTTTTCAATTCATAGTAAACCCCCGGCGGCCGGGTGCGGCATGTTCCGGTGGAGGTGATGACGGCGCCCTCGTAATTTTTGGTCACCTTGCTTTTGAGGTCTTCGTCTTTCGGCAGGACGACGGGGGAATTGGTGGTGAAAGCAACGGTAATGGCGGTTTGACCGCCCCGGCCTTCCAGCACGAGGCGTCTGCTGGTCTCATCCACCCGAAGGATGAAATCGCGCGGAGGGGCCAGTTTGATCCGCTGTTTGGCGGTATCTATGGTGATTGTTTCGATCCGCCCGCCTTCTTGCAGAACTTCCGAGCTTTGCAATACCTTGAAGTCACCAGCCCGGGCGACAGCAGTGAACAATAAAACGGCCAGGATAGCACGAATAAACATAGATATAAAGCGACCCTAAAAATTAGTGGAGTTCGGCGCAATAAAGGCCCAGCGGGCGGGGGCGACCACCGTCACTTTTGGGGTCAAAGGCGGCTGCCTGGAGCCGACCATGAAATTTTTGTCAAAAGCCCAGTTTCGAACCGGGGGATTATAGATATTATAGGTCGAGCCGGTGCCGAGCCAGGGACCCCTTTCGTTGGCGCTGGTGTATAAGACCACCATTGATCCGTTATAGGTAAATGTTGTCCCGCTCCAATCTTCCAAGAAGCGGGGCAAATTTTCCACCCCGCCGCTGTAATTACCGGGGCTGGAGGCGGTGCCTGTAGTGGCCACGATGCCCGTGAGCAGGGCGGAATTGACCGTGGTGGGTTGGGCCACGCGGGTGCTTAAATTACTGATGCCAGTGTTCGGGTTCCAAGCGGTTGAGAGGATGTTGATGGCATCGCACAGAATGGCTGCTGGATAGGTGTGGGAGGTTTCATTCGTGCCGGGATAGAAACTGACGTTATCGGTCGAGGTGTTATAGTCACCCACGACATAGGCGGGGTTGGGCGTGGCGACGGTCAAACCCAGACTCGGCAAAGTTCTGCCGTTGGTGATGACAATCCCGGATTCGTTGGTGCTGGACATGGTGCGAACATCGGCGATATAGACGGAGGAAACATCCCGATTCCCGAGGAGCGAACGCAAGACCGTGTTGGTTCCGCTCCAAGTTCGGAGTTTGCCGACATCCAAGGTGACGGCCTTGACCATGGCTGCTTCGCGCACATTCCAAAAAGTATTGCTGACATTGAGAAAATTCGTCCACTGCACCGTGGGAATGGTGGTATTGCTGTTATTGATCGCGATTCCGCTGGTGACGGAAATGACATTGTTGGAGCCGCCGGGGCCGTTGGTAATCGAGATGATCATATCAGCCTGGTTAAAAAGCCGGTTGGTGCCGAAACCGTTGGTGGCGGATTCTCCCCCCGGCGGCATTTCCAGGATGGCGTGGGTATTGGTCGTTCCGACCGGCAGGTTCAACGCGCTCACATTGGTCAACACCGAACCTTGATAAACCGTGGTGCCACCATTCGCGCCCTCGGGATTTCCCGGTTTCATGCCATTGATAATATTTTGGCTGGAGGAAACATCGCTCTGAAAAGTCAAGGTGGCTCCGGGGGAAACATAGATATTATGATTGCAATGCACCAACCCGGTGACGGTCATGTTGGGGCCGGGAGCGATTTCCATGTCGGCATCATAAAAGATGGCAAATTGGAAAATGGGAATGATCCCGACGTTGATCTCGCTGCCCACCGCCGCCGGAACCTGCCAACGGGAGGTGGTGTTTTTGGCGTTGGCCACGACCTGATAGGTGGAGGAGATGGCATACAAACCGGCATAAGGCGATTTCATATAAACCGAGACGTTGGTCCCGGTCCGCGCCACCGTCATCCGCCCCGTGTTGTTGGTGCTGGAACTGCCATCGGTGAACTGGTAACTGCTCCAATAAGCGTTGCTCGATCCTGGAACACTGATTTTATATTGGTCCAAATGTTGCAGGACAATATTTTCCCCGGAGATTTTATAATCCGAGACCAGCTTGGCCATGGCTGAGGCGGCGGCCGCTTCGGCCGCGTAACAGGTGGTGAGATATTCGTTGCTGCGATCGGTCATTTTGGAGGTGCCGTCGGCCCAGTCCATGGATCCAGCCATGAACGTGAGGCCGACCAAGCACATGACCATGACGATGAGCAGAACGTAGCCGCCATTCTTTTTGGATTGAATTATTTTCATAGGCGCGCGGGTTTATTGATTTCTCGGGGCGACCCGGGTCAGGACTTGGTAGGAACTGAAGTAATTGGTGCCGCCAATCGGCACTTGGGGATTAGCCAGCTTGATGAAGGTCAGGGTGATTTCCACGCAATAGGGAGACTGATTGCTGCTGGTCGTGGGCGTGTCGGTATAATCTACTTTGGCGAAAATGACCGGATTGTTGGTCACATAATTGGCGGTGAGCAAGGCCGCCCCTCCGCCGGAGTCGAGGCGCATGAGGGTGTTGGTGTCGTTAAAGGTGCCGTTGGTTCCCGCGTAACTGCTGCTCGGAGCGGGCGAATAATAATATTTGATCCAAACGTTGGTGGCCAGCGAGTTGGTGGTGTTGCCGGGGTAAATCAGCAGGCAATTCCCCTGCTGGGCCGTGCCGGCGGCGGCGTTGGTAAAACCGTTGGCATCACCCGAGCCGACGTACACGGTATTGGCCGCACGGATATCGCCAATCATCTGACCGATGGCTTGACGGGCGTCGTCTTCCGCCCCCAGTTTGATGCCGATGCGCGCGGACATCTTCAAGCCATACAGGTGCGAAGCCAAAACTCCGGCCATGGTCAGCATGAACAGCCCGGTCATGACCATGACTTCCACCAGGGTAAAGGCCCGGCGGGCGAGGTCGCGATTGGGGGATGGGCGGCGGAGTTTCATTGGCCGATGTTCGGGGCGTGGATGGTCGCCACGGTGGTGGTAAAAGTTTGTTTCGTGCCGGTGACCGCCTGGCTGAGAAAACTCCAGACGGTATCAACCTGGATCATTTTCAAGGTGGGATTGGCCGAAATGGTGGTGATGGTGGTGTAGTTGGTGCAACTGACCAGGTTGGTTTCCGACACGGGCATGCAAAGATAATCGTAATTATTGGTAAAATTGCTGCTGAGCAACTGATCCACGCCGGAATCAGGGCGCAGGCTGGCGGTCATGGCCAGTTCCATTTGTTTCAACGCCATGGATTCGGCCGCGAGGTTATAAGTGGCAAATTCCGTGCGGCGCGAGGCCAGCGAATAACCCTGGACCATGCCGGCAATCATCAACGCCGCCACCGCAAAGGCCACCATTACCTCAACGATGGTAAAGGCCTCTTGACCGTTCCCGGGACTGGAAATTGGTCTTTTGATCTTCATTTTGGGTAGCATAAAGCAATTCTCTTGCCATGTCAAAACTCATAATCAAACACGCTA
>CAIYOY010000177.1 GCA_903927905.1 uncultured Verrucomicrobiales bacterium
GAGGGTTATAGAGTTATTCAAAACGTCTTTATCATTTCACGCTGCTGCGGGTCACAGACCCGCGCTCCGTATTTACTCCGAGATTTCCTCGACCAGCGCTGCTCCGGGACGTGCCGTGCGTCCGAGTTTTATTTCAGGAATGAGGAACAAGGTTCCGGCGAAAATAGTCGTGGCACACATCCAGCCCAGCGAAACGATGGAAATACCCCCGGCGGCCAGATGGAAAGAAATCGCCGGCGCGATGACTCCACGCACTCCGGTAAAAAACGTATGCACCGACATGTAATCGGCCACCCGCGCCGGCGGCGCGAACTTCGTCACCCAGAGGCTCCACGCGACGTCGCCGCCGGCGTTGGAAATGCCGTAAATGATCGCGCCACAGATCAGGCCGGAATAAGTCTCGGTCGTAAAAAACGCGAGGATGCCGAGCATGAAACCGACATTCAGCACGATGCGAAGAATAAAAAAATTAAGATGATCGAACAACCAACCCCACAACGGACTAAGCACCAATCGAATCGCATTCGGCAAAACGCCCGTGAGAATGGCGATCGCCGTGATGCTCAAGCCCTGGCCGTACTTGGGATTGGCCAGATATTCCACGCGCAACGGTTGCATCATCAAGGTGCCGGTACCGAGGAACATCCAACTGATCAGTGTCAAACGAAAGATTCGGTCCGTTTTGGCGAAGCGCAACGCCCGCAACGGATGTCGGCTGCCTTCCGCGCGCGCCAAGGGCTGGGATGGAATCCGGCTCAGGCAAAAAGCGGCGAAGGCGAACGCAGCGGCATAAACAAACAGCAAAATCTGAAATTTTTCGATATGTCCGTCCAACGCGCGTCCGGCGACGTAACAGAAAACAACATCCGTTCCGATGCGGATCATGATGGTGCGGGAGAACCGGCGACCGCGTTCGTTGTCGGGATAATTTTCCTGGTAGATTTGCGTGAGCAGGGGAATGAACCCGGAGAAGGTCGCCATCCCGATCAAGCTGCACGCGACGAAGACCGGCAGAATCGGACAGAGGGCTGAGACCAGAAAGCAACCCGCACCCAACAGGCACATGCGCGAGGCGGCGGCGCTGGTGGTCCAGCGACGAGATTCCACAAAGGAAACCGTCAGCGGCGCGAAGAGCAGTCCCAAACTTCCGCCACTGGCGATCAACGCCTTGGCCATCGCGCCCGCTTTGAACCAGCGGACGGCGACGAGCAGCAGAAAAGTGATGGAAGCGCTTTCCAGAATGCCCGCGCTCAGCGCCCGCCATTTTTCATAGCGATAAGTCAGCGCGGTGCGATTTTCCATGGAAGATGGTTTAACCACGAACAGCCGGGAACAACAAGTTAAGGATGCAGGCTGATCGAGCCGGAATTGGTCTTGCCGAGGAAAGCGCCGGCGGCCGTAGTGTTATATTGGAGAGCCGCACCCGTCGCGGTGGTGGTCGTCTTCCCGTTGCCGTTGCCGAAAGTCACGGTCACCAACCCGGTCTTGGGATCAATCGTGCCGGCCAACGAATTCGTCGGTCCGCTGACTTTAGTGAGAACATTATTCGTGGTGAAGGAAACCTGATACGTCAGCGAGGTTGACAGGTCGCCGCCGGAAATTTCCAGGGTGCCAGGAATATTGGTGGTGAAAGGCAGGGCCGCAATTCCACGACCCGAATTAGTCCAGATGGATCCCGAGACCGGGATGAGATTGGTAAAGCCATTGGTGTAGAACAGCGATGCGCGGGAAGATTTTTTAATCCAGGCCAGCGTGCCAACTGGAATGAAGATGTCATGATTGGCCCCAAAATCAAGCCAGCCAAACAAGGCCCCGGTATTGTTGTCAAGGCTTGCATAGATGGGCGCAAATTTTGTCTCGGAAAGAGGCACGGTTTGAGTGAACGGTGCGGTCGCGTCGGGCAATTTCACCGTGAAAATCAGAGTGTTGGCCTTGTTGGTGATCAGGGCATAGCCGGAGCCGCCAGGGTATTGGTTTGGCGGATTCGTGGTCGGAGGGATGATCATGGTATATTCGATGGAATTGGTGGTGGCATTGGTTGGTGCCGTCACCAGTCCGACGCTGGAGATCCAGCCGCCCAGATTCGTGCCGGTCACGGTGCCCTGGATTTGGCGAGTAGTCTCATTCCACAAATTGGTCAGCAGCACGATCATCCGCCCGCCCTGCGCGGCGGCTCTGGCGATGGCATTGGAGGAAGCGCCGCTCTGATTAAAACTTCCGGCCAAGGTGAAGGCCGTGCCGTTCATGAGCAACTGGCCGGAATAAACTCCTTTGCCCGAGGTTTTGAAACCGCTAATCATCCCGGAAGTTTCCAGCGTGGCGTCGGTCAGATCATTGCTCGGGGAGTTCTGATAAAAAAGACCGTTATAGACCCCGGCCATGCCGATAAAAAGATTGGTCACGAAGTTGACCGTGAAACTCGTGTTGCTTTGCATCACAAAAGTGATCGTTGGATTGGTCGGACTATAATTGGTGGCCGTGCTGCTGAACCAATTGGAGAAATATGAATTCGTATCAGTCACCGCCGTGATGGTGTAGCGCTCGCCGATGTTCAACGTCACTCCCGGGCCGGGCACCGGGTCGCCCGCGATCGAAGCCGTGCCGGTAAAATGGCCGCCACCGTTGTTGTGATTGCTCAGCGTCAGCATGGCGGGGACTTTGTAGAAAAAGGTCCGGCTGACCACCGTTGATTTGTTGCCGGAAAAATCCGTGGCTTGGACGGACAGGATGTTGGTGCCGGGATCGAGTTGCTGGACGATGATCCAACTGCGGGTCTTGACCCCATTATCCAGAGTGGCATCGTTGGTGGTGATGGAGGTGGCAAATTGAGTATTGGTGACCCAATAGGAAACTTTGGAGACGCGGACATTGTCCGAAGCCGTCCCGATCAGGAAGGGATAATCTGTCCGGACATTGAGGGTGGGGGAGGTGATGATCACCGTGGGCGTGGTCGTATCAGAGTTGGTGGTCAATACCACGGAAGAACTGGTGACGGCGCTAAAAGTGTTGGTGATGATGACGTAATAAGAGCCGACATCAGCGTTGGTGATGCCTTGAATGGTCAAGTTAGTTGTGGTCGAGCCGATAATGGAACTGGGAAAGTTGGTCGTATCCGTCAGGATGCCACCGTTTTTATACCATTGATAGATCAGGGTCGGAGCGCCCGTGACCGTGACTTTGAAATTCACATCGGAGCCGACCGGCTGGCGCAATAAACTGACCGGTTGGATCGTAATTTTTGGCGGGTTGGCGATGATCAACTGTGCCCCGGTGCTTTCCACGAAACCAAAGGCGTTGCTGACAATGCAAGAATAAGTGCCCACATCCGCCGCGACAATATTATTGGGAATGGTCAAGCTGGCATTGGTCACACCGAGAAGATGCGCGCTCTTGACCAGATTGGTGGAATTTTTCAGCCAGTAATAAGCCAGCGGCGTGGAACCCTGGACCTTGACCGAAAAGATGGCCGAGCTGTGGACCAGGTTGGTGGGACTGACTGTGACATTGGTTGGTTGTGTCGTGACCGTCGGAGCCTGTCCGATGCGGTACAAGACACCGCCATTATTGACGCCGCCATCAGAGGTCACCCCATAAAATATTCCGTTGGTAAACAGAGTTTGTCCGGCGTAAGGATGCCCCCCCGCAACAACGCCATTAGTTCCCGTGAAATCGATTACTTCCAGGGTATTGCTGGTGCTGATATGAAAAGTAAAACCCAAATTGCTCGCGCCACCCGAGTAAGCGGTGCCGTAAAAAGTGCCGTCGCTGCCCTGGACCAGCGGGGCGTTGGTCAGCGTGACGGTCGGGTCGGTGATATCAATCAGCGAAGTAAATGCGCCATCCGGCCCAATTTTGAAAATGCTTCCGGCATTGCTCACCCCGCCGGCGGTGGTAGTGCCGTAAAAAAAGCCGTCTCGACCAAGAACCAGAGGGGCGGCAGGATAAGCGCCCCCGACCAAGCCAGTAAAAGAGTGCAATGAAGTGAAGGTGCCGTTGGTCGTGATATTGAACACCGTCCCCAATCCAACCACGCCGCCGAAAAAGGTCGTGCCATAAAAACTGCCATTGGTTCCGGCAACCAGCGTGGCCAGCGGAGTCCCGCCGTCGCTGCCTCCGGTGAACGGATATAAATTGGCCAATGCTCCGTCCGGGGACATCTTAAAAATGGTGCCACGACCATTATCACCACCGGCTGAAGTGGTCCCGTAAAAATTCGTGTCATTGGTGGATTGGATCAAGCCGGCATAGGGCTGGGCTCCATTGGCGCCGACAAAAGTCACGAGGTTGGTAAAGCTGCCTTGACCATTGTTCCGCAAACGGTAAACCGTGCCCAGATTACTCGCGCCACCGGCGTAGGTGGTTCCATAAAAATTGCCGTCCAGCCCAAAGATGGCGCCGCTGTACGGATTGGCTCCGTTCGTGCCGTCAAAAGAATGAAGCGACGCAAAGCCCGCTCCGCTCGAACTGATTGAAAAGAGTTGGCCGGCATTGCTCAATCCACCGCTGTAGGTTGTGCCATAAATCGTTCCGTCGCTGCCGATCATTAAGTTGCCGCGCGGACCGGAGTTGGTCGGAAAGTTGTAAAGATCGGCGTAAGCGGGCGCGGTCAGCGCGGCCACCACTTCAAAAGTGATATTGGTGGGACCCTCCGAACCACCCAGCGAGACCGAGAGATTGCTGGGAGAAATCGTGCCATTGGTGATAAAAGGGGTGATCAGGTAGGTATTGGCCGGAAGATTGGCGATGCTGAAAATGCCATTGGTTTCCAAAGTGATCACCGCGTTGGTGATCAATGTGATGATGTTACTCTGCACACTGGTGTTGGTGCCGGTTACATTGGTGACCAGGACGATCTCATTGGTTGGAGTCGTGACGGTGATCGTCGCATTGGTCACGCGCAGGTTGCCTGACCGGATGGTGCCGGTGATGGTGTAAACCGGCAGAAATTCAAAGGCGCCGATGTCCGCGAGACCATTGGTTGGTTGCGGGCGGGAAATGCCGCGCTGATCCGTGGCTGGAACGAGAGAACTGAAATTCGTCGGTATCTGGTCGATCGCCGGGCTGCCCGACAAGAGGGCCAGCGTCAAAGTCGGGCCGCCGTTGGTTTTGACCGTCGAGTCAAGCAACGGATTCAAGCTGTTGTGACTGGTGGTCACGGTGAAGCGCGCGCTGCTGTCCGAGCAGATGTTGTAGCCGCCGTCCGTCAAAGTTCCGGCGCAACTTGCGCTGTTGGTGCTGGCGGCCAGGATGGTGTTCAGGACGGTGAAAGTCCCCGACTGGCAATAAATATTTCCGCCCAAGATCGTGCCGCTCGCGCCGTTGGTGCTGCCAAAAACGTCATTGACCGCCAGCGTGCAATTGCGCAGCGATGAAATTCTGGCCGAAGCGATCCCGCCGCCGCCGCTCAAACCGCCCACGCCACTGACCGTGGAATTTACAAAAAATGTGCAGTTTTCCAGGCTGCCCTCGGCCGCCGGGGCGCTGGAAACATAAACCCCGCCCCCCAAACCACTGCCGCCGGGGTCGCCGCCGGTCGTATGATTGTCCTTGAAAAGGCAATTCGTCACGCCAATCGGGCCGGCGGCATAAATGGCCCCGCCCGCCGCCACTCCGCCACTCCCGCTGGAGCCAGGATTTCCCGCGAACGGCCCGCTGCCGCCGGTGCCGCCGGTGCCGGCGCCGCCGCTGTTGCACAGATTTTGCGAAAAACTGGAATTATAAATGCTGCTGTTCCCGCTGCAATAAATCGCGCCGCCGGAAGCGGCCCCGCCACTGCCACCGTTGCCGCCGTTGCCGCCAAAGATAAACCCGGACTGGCCATTGCCGCCGTTGCCGCCAAGGCCCGCCGTGGCGGAATTGCCGGTGAAAGAGCAATTGGAAACAACCAGCGATCCCAAGCTGTAGATCGCCGCACCGCTCGCGCTTCCCCCGCTTGTGCCGCTGGCACCGCTTCCCCCGCTCCCGCCGCCGTTGCTGCCATTCCGACCGGTGCTATTGGTCGCATGATGGCCGGAAAAAGTATTGCTGACCAGCACCAGCGAGCAGCCGATGCCACTATAAATTCCCGCGCCATTCGTGGACGACCCTGCCGTGATGGTCAGATTCATCAGTGTGACCGTGATGTTGGTTCCCGTGCTATTCGTGTGGATGTTGAAAATGCGATTGGTGCCACCACCCGTGATCGTCACGGTGTTGCTGCTCGCATCAATGATCGTGCTCTGAGTGATTTCGAGCGGTTGCGTCGCCGTAATCGTCCCGCTGGCCCCAAAGGTGATTACGCCGCCATTGGTCAACGCCTCGCTCAGGGTGGTGGCGTCAATATTGGTGATGACCGTATCCGCCCGGGTGGTGGTCGCAACGATCAGGCATAGAGCCGTCATGGCCCAAAGAACCAGAGCGCGTCCCGAAATTGTTTTAAAAAGAGTGTTCAAGGCAACTTCAATGCTAACAGAGCCCCAGGAGTTAAACAACCACACTTTAAAAAGTTTCGCCCATTCTCAATTATCCGATATTGAAATGCACTTCGCTCAGTTCCCCTGTTCAAATCTCCGGTTTTAAGGTAAATTAGAAAAGATGCGAATAAATCGGTTGCTACCATTATTTACCATGCTGGCTGCTTTGGCCTGTTCGACCACCCGCGCCCTCGCGGGCGATCAACTCCGTTTCAATCGCGACGTTCGCCCCATTCTTTCGGAAAATTGTTTTCGCTGCCATGGCCCGGACAAAAATCAACGCAAGGCCAAGCTGCGGCTGGATGTTAGCGATGTGGCTTTGGAGCGCAAGGCCATCGTTCCCGGCAAACCGGATGAAAGTGAACTCATCAAACATATCAACGCCACCGACCCCGACGAAATCATGCCGCCGCCGGATCAGCACAAGATTCTCACTGCGGTGCAAAAGGAGACCCTAAAACAATGGATCGTTCAGGGCGCGGAATACGAGCCGCATTGGGCTTATCTCAAACCGGTTCGCCCGTCCGTGCCGAAACCGGCGCAGACGAAATGGGTTCACAATCCGATTGACGCGTTTATTTTAGCTTCGCTCGAAGCGAAGAAAATCCGGCCGTCACCCGAAGCGGATAAAAGGACGTTGCTGCGCCGCCTGAGTCTTGATCTGACCGGTCTGCCGCCGACGTTGGAGGAGTTGAGCGCGTTCCTGGCGGATAAAAGTTCCAAGGCCTATGAGAAGCAAGTGGACCGCCTGCTGGCCTCACCGCATTACGGCGAACGCATGGCGGTGCCGTGGTTGGATGCCGTCCGGTTTGCCGACACGGTCGGTTATCACGGCGACCAGAACCAGCGGATCTTTCCCTATCGCGATTATGTGATTGACTCATACAATAAAAACAAACCCTTCGATCAATTCACGCTGGAACAACTGGCCGGTGATCTAATGCCCAATTCGACGGACGAGCAAAAAGTGGCCACCGGTTTTAATCGTTTGAACATGATGACGCGCGAAGGCGGGGCGCAGGCCAAAGAATATATGGCCAAGTACGCGGCCGATCGCGTGCGAACCGTGGCCGGGGCATGGCTGGGTTCGACCATGGGTTGCTGTGAATGTCACGATCACAAATATGATCCGTTCGCCACGAAAGATTTTTATCAGATGGAGGCTTTTTTTGCTGACCTGAAGCAATGGGGCATTTATGCCGATTACGGTTACACGCCGAATCCTGATTTGCGAGGTTTCAGCAACGAGCATCCGTTTCCGCCGGAGATTGAAGTGCCCAATCCCTATCTGCAAAAGCAATTAGCCGCGGTGCAAAAAAAAGAAGATGTCGTTTATGCCAAAGCGGCCGCAAAATTAAAATCGGATGCCACCCGGAAAAAAAGTTTCGACCAATGGCGAAAGGAAACGCTCGCATTTTTGAAGGTTAATACCAATGGTTGGATCACTCCCAAACCAACCGTGATGAAGGGCAAAAAAGATGCTGCCACCAATGTCGTCACTGTGGAGGCTGATGGCACCCTGGAATTCGATGGCCAAAAAATGGAGCCTAGCATCACCTTGCCGCTGACCAATGGCTGGATCGCCGCCATTCGAGTGCAAGCGCTGCCCAAAACCAAGAACAAGGAAAAAGAAATGAAACGGGAGAAGGCCGCGACGATTTCCCTTTCCGCCGAGCTGATTCATCACGGGGTCACCAATTCCTTGAGTTTCTTCCATGCCGAAGCGGATCGCAAAGAAGATAAATTCTCCAATGGCCGGGCCGTCATCGGGGTGAAAGATTTGTGGCAGACTTCCATGAAACACGAAGGCGAGATCCAAACCGCCGTCTGGCTGCTCAATCGTCCGGTCCTGGCCGGAACAAATGATACTTTGGTGATCAAGTTGAAGGAAAGCGGCGTCGGCCAGGTGCGCTTGGCCTTGTCGCCCATCGCGGATAGCGACCCCTTGCAAGCCGGTGGCAATGCTGAGTTGCAGAAAAAATTGGCCCGAACGAAATTCCAATCGCATGCCGACAAAGATCTTTTGGAACGAAAATATCTGTTAAGCACCGCTTGGTTGACAAACGAATTCGGCGAATTGCGAAAATTACAAACCGACGCCTTGCAATATTGCAACGGCAAGGCTTACACCATGGTCGCGGTGGCCACCAACCCGCTGACCATCCGCGTCCTCGCGCGTGGCAATTGGCAGGATGAAAAGGGCGAAATCGTGCAACCCAACGTGCCGCATTTCTTGCCGCAACCACCCAATCCTGATTCGCATCGTCTGACTCGTCTCGATTTGGCCAAGTGGCTGGTTTCCCCGGAAAATCCCCTGACCGCTCGCGTCATCGTGAATCGCATGTGGAAACAATTTTACGGCACCGGCATTTCCGCCGTGGTGGATGATTTGGGTGCGCAGGGCGAATGGCCCGTTCATCCCGAATTGCTCGATTGGCTGGCGACGGAATTTGAAGGCAGCGGCTGGGACGTCAAGCATATGGTTAAATTGATGGTCATGTCCTCGGTTTACCGGCAGCAAAGCAATCTGCGCCCGGAACTGCGCGACGTGGATCCGAACAACCGCCTCCTTTCCTGCCAATCGCCGCGCCGTCTCGATGCCGAATTCGTTCGCGACAACGCTCTGTCCATTTCCGGCTTGATCAATTTGGACCTCGGCGGCCCCAGCGTTCATCCCTACCAACCGGCCGGTTATTACGTTAATATCCAATTTCCAGAACGCGACTATTATTCCGATACCAATGATCTCCAGTATCGGCGCGGCGTCTATATGCACTGGCAGCGAACCTTTTTGCAACCGATGCTGGCTAATTTCGATGCCCCCGGTCGCGAAGAATCCACCTGTGCTCGCAACCTTTCCAATACACCGCAACAGGCGCTCACTTTGTTGAATGATCCCACCTTCGTTGAATCCGCCCGCGCCTTCGCCCAGGAGCTGCTTTTGCAAACCGGCAAGTCCGACCAGGAAAAGTTGGATTACGCCTTCCAAAAAGCCGTCGCTCGCCCGATCAAAGCAAAAGAACAAACGTCACTGCAAAAGTTCCTGGCTGCGCAACGGCAGCACAGCATCGAACACCACGACGAGATCGCCAGGCTGCTGAACGTCGGATTGGCTAAATCCGATCCCAAACTCGATCAAGCCGAACTGGCCGCGTGGACTGAAGTTTGCCGCGTGATTTTGAATTTGCACGAAAGCATCACGGTGTATTGATGAAAAATTCCAAACTCCAAAATTCAAATTCCAAGGAAATTTCAAATTCCAAATTTCAAGGTGCCGCCATGCGTCTGTCCGGGAGATGGCCGGTTTCTTCGGGGAATTCTACGATGGTTTTAAGGGATGAACCTGCGGGTGAGCGTCCTTTTGATTTGGAGGAACGAACAGCGGTTTTTGGTGAGACCATTGTTCGCTTTGCAAAAACAATACCACGTCATCCGGCCAATGATCGCTTGATCAACCAAGTGGTCGGTGCTGGCACAAGTGTGGGTGCCAATTACTGCGAAGCCAGTGAGTCGGTTTCTAATAAAGATTTCCGGCTCAGAATCAGCACCTGTGTCAAGGAAGCCAAGGAAACCCGGTATTTCCTGCGCATGATTGCAGCTTCTGAGCCGCAACTGGCCCGAGGAGGCGCGCCGACTTTTTCGAGAAGCGCGGGAGCTTCACCTGATTTTTGCAGCGATCTATCGAAAATAATTTTTCATGAATATTTTTAACCGTTTAATTTCCATAGCCTTGAAAGTTCGCAAGGATTTTTCCTTGAACTTTGAGTGTTGGAATTTCCCTGGATTTTGGATGTTGAATTTTGGAGTTTATCTATGACGCCCTTTGATCTGAACGAATTTCAACAATCCATCAATCGCCGGACTTTTCTGGGCCGCGCCGCTTACGGTCTCGGCGGGCTGGCGTTGGCGTCGTTGCTCGACCCCGGTTTGATCGGAAGCGCTTCCGCCGCTCCGGCCAGCGGTAAATGGAAGGGACTCGTCAACCCTCCGCACTATCCGGTCAAGGCGCGTCGCATCATCCATTTGTGCATGGCGGGCGGGCCTTCGCATCTGGAAAGTTTCGATTACAAGCCTGAGTTAAAAAAACTCGACGGCAAACCGTTTCCGGAATCCTTCACCAAAGGCCAGCAGCTTGCGCAATTACAAGGCGCGGAACTCAAGGCCCGCGGTCCCTTCTGCGATTTCAAGAAATGGGGTAAATCCGGCCAGGAAATTTCCACGCTCTTTCCCGAGATCGGCGGCGTGGCGGATGACATCTGCATCGTCCGCTCAATGCACACCGAGCAGATCAATCACGATCCCGCGCACGCTTTCATGAACAGCGGCTCCATCATCAAGGGGCGTCCGAGCATGGGCTCGTGGCTGTTGTACGGCTTGGGCACGGCGAGCGACAATCTTCCGGGATTCGTCGTGCTTACCTCGCGTGGCGCATCCGGTGTTCAGCCTGTCTCGGCTCGCCAATGGTCCAGCGGTTTTTTGCCCAGCAAATTTCAAGGTGTCCAATTTCAATCCAAAGGCGATCCCGTCCACTACGTCGGCAATCCCGACGGCGTCTGTCAAAGCACCCAGCGTCAAATCGTCGAAGAGGTCAACCGCCTCAACGGCATGTTGGCCGATGACCATTTCGATCCGGAAATCCAGACGCGCATCAGCCAATACGAACTCGCGTTTCGGATGCAAACTTCCGTACCGGAACTGACCGATTTCAAGAGCGAGCCGCAGCACGTGCTTGACATGTACGGCATCAAGACGCCGGGCGACGGCACCTTCGCCTCCAACTGTCTCCTGGCTCGTCGCCTGGCGGAACGCGGCGTCCGCTTCATCCAGCTTTACCATCGCGCTTGGGATCATCACACCAACATCGAGCCGGACATGCCCATCGCCGCGCGCGCGGTGGATCGGGCTTCCGCCGCGTTATTGGCCGATCTGAAACAACGCGGCTTGCTCGATGACACGTTGATTTTATGGGGCGGTGAATTTGGCCGCACGCCGATGGGGCAGGGGACGGGCCGCGATCATCACATCAACGCCTTCTCTGTCTGGCTGGCCGGGGGCGGGGTCAAAGGCGGCCTGACCTACGGCCGCACCGATGAACTCGGCTATAAATTTGTGGATGATAACGAAAAAATGCACGTCCACGATCTCCACGCCACGATGCTCCGTCTCTGCGGCATTGACCACAAACGCCTGACCTTCCGTTACCAGGGCCGTGATTTCCGATTGACTGACGTTGCCGGGGATGTGGCCAATGGAATTATTGCGTGATGAATTGTTAAGCGGGAACTTCCAAGGCTGTGGCCGGTAATCGTCCGAGCTTCACCGCCCGCTCGACTGCTTTTCGAGCATAAAAGTGATGTTCGTGCGCACCTGCCAACAATCCTTCGGTCCCAATGTCCGCATCCAAATCAGGCCAGTAAACC
>CAIYOY010000178.1 GCA_903927905.1 uncultured Verrucomicrobiales bacterium
CTTGGCGCGAACCTGCGGATCTGCACTTTCCAATTCTGAAATTTTTGGATCTTCCCCGATCCGTCCCCAGTAAGCGCTGGCCTGATTGGTGTCGGTGATATAAGCCTTCAACCGATAGCCGTAGAGACCGGGAATGATGACGCGCAAGGTTTCCATTTTTGGCAAACTCCATTGCGTGCAAAAATCCCAATGTTGCTCTTTGGTTTCCGTGTCCTGTCCCGTCCCGGCGATGTCCTTGATTTGCGTGTTGATCAACCCGAAAATGATCTGAGCGGCGAAAATAGCCGCGACGATCACCACCGCCAGACTAGACCAAATGCTTTTCCAAATTTTTTCACCGATCGGAGATTCTTCGGTGCCTGCTTGGAAAATGATAAACAGCCCGACATAAACACTCAGAATGGCGCCGCAATCCAGACCTTCCATCAGATTCATGCCCACGGCCAGACCCGCGAGAACAATTTTAGCCCAAGTTTGCGGGATGGCTTTGGTGGTGAGCGCCGCGAGCGCGAGAAAAATCATGCCGATGGCGAGATTCCAGCCGCCCAGGCCCCAGCAGGCGGTGGAAAAGAAGTGGGTATTCAGTCCTGCCGCCAGTCCGACCAGCACACAGACCATCGGATTAAATCGCAATTGCCGAAAGAAAAGCCACGCGCTGAATCCAACAAAAAACAGGGAGAACGGCGCATAGAGTTTCTGGAATATTTCCGGTGGGAAAAGAGTGGACAGGAGGTTGGAAAGGTTTGGCGCGGCGCTGACCGATGCACCGCCGATCCAATTCAGGCATTGCCACGCGCCGGTGAAGGTTCCCGGCAACCGGTTTTCCGTGGCTTTGATCACACCTAGGGAACCGTCATTGGCGAACAGGATCTCGCCCGCTTGGAAACTGCGGTGAAATAAAATCCCCAACGCCGCCCCAAGCAATCCGGCCAGCAGGAGCCAGCGGCTGGAATCGCGCTTTTTCTCTTTGGGCCTGGCGCGCGGGTCGCTCATGCGGTCAGGAGGCGCGATTGAGGTGCAAATCGTTCTTCAAAATCTTCCCGCTTTCGGCCGACACCTGGATTTTGCCGATATCCACCGATTTGGTGGTGTCGCTCAATTTGGTCACCCAAATGGTGATTTTCCAAGTCGGCCCGTTATCATCATTTTCCAGTGTGATTTCCGTGGCCTTGACCGTGAGTTTGTCAAGCATCGGTTCTTTCAGCGCCGCCTTCAGAGCCTTATCGGAATCCACCTTGAGTTTGGCCAGGTCCATCGGAGTGGTATTGGCCATCAGACGCATGGGACGTTTGACTTCCAGCATTTTACCGGCGGCGAATTTGACTCGTGTGGCTTTGAAGGTGGCAGTGGGATCGAAGTAAATGATGTTCCAAATTTTAGGCGTGACCTCGCCGATGGATTTGTCCGAGTGTATGACAATCACTTTGTCCTTGGCGGGATCCCCGACGTATTTGTTGCCTTCTTTGATCAATTCAAAAGCAGTGGTGGGTTCGCCGGCGAAAGTGCTGCCGGTGATGCCGACCAGAGTCAGACATAAGGCTGCATAAAACATGCGTTTCATGCCGCTAGGGTAGGGGAGTGGACTGAGCCGTGCAACTAATTCTGGGCTTGGGCGGTCTCGGCGGATTTGGCCTTGCGGACGTGCAGCATGACCGGAAGGGAAGTCGGGATGCCCGCCTGTTTGGCCTGGACGTAACAGAGACGGTCGGTTTCCGGCACCCATTTGGCAGCGCGGAGAAATATCTGGCGCGAATTTTCCTCTTTGGGAATGAGGACGCCGTTCAGCCCGATGTTGTCAATAATAACCCCGTGCGGCAGATTTTCGGCGGTGAAGGTCACCAGCTCATCGTGACCATGCCGCTCAATTTTTAACCAGACCGGAATGGTCTGGCCGGGCGCGATGGTGATCTCCATCGGCGGGTCGGTCAAATGATGATGGAGAAAATTCGTCTGACTTTCGCTGTAAGGTTCCAGGGCCACCAGCAATGTCGGTTTTTCGCCCAATTTAATATCGTTGAATGCTTTCACGCTGTGTGAAACGACGGCCCCATCCACCGTGGCGCTCGCCTGCATTTTGATCTTCGCCACTGCCTCGGCTTTCGGATACATGGCATTTGTTTCTGCGTTGATTGTGCCGCCGGCTTCGAGGTGGCCTGCTTGAATAACTATCGGGGTCGAAACTGCGAAGCCTGCGGGCAGATCAGTGATCTCCACGGTGATGGGTCCGTCAAATCCGTCAATCCGATCCGCAGTCAAAGTAAATTCTTGGCCGCTGCCAGGACTGACCGTGGGCGCAGCCGCATTTAGCCGCACTTTGAAGTCCGGTTTCGCTTCGCGCACACTCAAGCGATAAACGTAACGTTCACCGCCATGACTGCGGCTGTCGGTCACACGGATCAGATAAGAGCCGTCCTTCGGCGCGATAAATTGCAGGCGCGAATCCGAGCCAAGCTCGCGTTCGGGATCATCGTCATTGGCGAAATAGATGGGAAAAACAGGCAAACCGTTGGCCACCAGTTTTTCCTCCGGCGGACGAGCCTCGACGATGTAACAAACTTCATCCAAAGCGTGCGAAGTCGCGCTGCTATCAAAATAATTCTGCCGCCGTCCGGCCGATTTATAAAATTGAAAACCGGAATCCGGCCCCTCGGGCATCTTGAAAATCCGGCAGACTTCACCCTGCATATAAAGATATTCGTTCAGCTCCATTTCCTGCCAGTTTTCCACCCGCGCGGCGACATCGGCTGAATCTATGTCTTTGAAGGTGATGGAGGAATTACGCACGGCTTGCAATTGCAGATGTTTGACTGGTTTTCCATCCGGCCAAAGCACTTCCACCTTGGTGTCCGTCGGAGCACCGCGTTTGGCGGCGACGGTTTCAATCATCAACGGCTGCCCGGCTCTGGCCTGGAAGCGATAGAGATCAATATCAGTCTCATCCTTGCTGGTCGGCATGATCCGTCCGGAAATCGCGCCGGGAACAAAGAGTGGCGTGGCCTGTGCCGGCGTGTCGTTGGGTTCGGTCTCCACCGACTCGGACGTGTCATTCACCATGAGTTTGAAAGCCCGGCGCGGCCGCAGTTTCGCATCCACCGGCACATCCATGTCGCCTGCTTTAGCGGCGTTGACTTTTGCCACCGTGTTGCTGCCAAGATTGTAGCCGATTAAATTTATTTCGTATTCCCTGCCGGTGCTGACCGCGAGAGGATAGATGCCAACGACGGCGGGCAGTTCGCCCACGGACAGGCGGTAAAAATGTTCCAATGAACCATTGGCATCGGCATCGGTGATACGCGCCCGATACGTGCCGTTCTCTTTGATGGTATAGGCAATGAACGGGTCGCCGTCATCGAATGTCCGGTTGGCCGCAATTTCTTTGCCCTTTGCATCCATCAACGACAACGTCGCCACCATTTTCGAACCGATGCTTTTCGCGGCTAAATCAAGCACCAGCGTTTGTCCTACTTTCGCTTGAAATTCAATCTCATCCACATCGCCCATCGGATTAATGGTTCCCCAGAAACTCACCGGCAGCGAAACGGACTGGATGGTGCCGTTGGTCTTTTTCATTTCCTGCGCCTGCGGCAGCTCATCTGCGTAAAATTTAAACGCGGTGCTTTCGCCTTTGGCATTGACCAGGGTGAGATTGTACGGCCCGCGCGGCAGGTCGTGGGCGGCTTTGACTTTGATCCAAGCCTCGGTCAGCGTCTCCTCCTGATTGGTTTCGAGAACGGCGGTCAGTTTTGGAGTGTTAAATTTCACCGCAGTCAGTCCGGCGAGATTCGTGCCGATGAGCTTGATTTTAATTTCTGTGCCGGTCTGAATCCCGCGTGGTTCCGTACGGGTGATGTCCGGTTTTTCCCCGACCGGCTTCTTGGGTTTCTCCATTTTATTTTTCTTCGGCTTTTTGGGCGCGGCCATGGAAACCTCCGTCAGGCCGACGGCGAGAAAGGCCGCGAGCAGGCAGACGGCGAATCGTTGGAGATAATTATTTAGCTGACACAGTTTCATTTGTTTTGTTTCCTGCTTCGGCCATGGCGTTGCTGATCAACTGGCCGGTTTGCACGTCATAAAAACCCATGCTGCCATCCAGCCGCCCCGTGACAATCTCCGTGTTATCGAGCGCAAAATCAAGTCCCGGCGCCCAATCCGGCTGCTTCTCCAACACCAGGCGTTCCTTCATGGTGGTGGCGTCCCACAACTTTACCGTGCGATCATCGGCCGAGGACAACAGCATTTTGCCATCGGAAGAAAATGCGAGGTGCAGAATGGCACCTTCATGCGCGAATTTTGCATCCAGAATCGGATTAGTCGTTTCCTTGGCGTCCTCGCTGATCTGCCAGATGCGGATGCGATTATCCACCCCGCCGGCCATCAACCGTTTGCCATCCGGACTGAAGACGACCGTATAAACATCCTTGAGCGGTTGCGAAAGCGTGTCGCGGCGAGTCCCGCTGGCCACGTCCCATAATTTCACCGTGCGATCACCGCTGGCGCTGGCCAGAATTTTTCCGTCGGGCCGGAAAGCTAGACCGAAGACGCAACCGTTATGGCCGGAAAGAGTTTTGATTTCTGCGCCGCTGGCGATGTCCCACAATTTTATTTTTTGATCATAACTGCCGCTGGCCAGAATTTTTCCATCGGGCGAAACCGCCACCGAATAAATCGTGTCCTTATGCCCCTGGAACGTGTGAACCAATTTCCCATCACGCACGTTCCATTCTTTGATCTCACCGAAAAGCGCATTCTCGCCTGACCCGGCGAAGAGCAGTTTTCCATCCGGCGTACACGCCACGCTGTTGATGTTGCCCTTATGACCTTTAAGCGAGCGTACCAGTTTGCCTTTCTCCGCCCAGCGCAACTCGACATCGCCATAGCGCCCAACCGCGATCAGCTTTGTCCCTGGCACATGGGCGACACAATTGATCGGATTGCGCGGGATGGTCAGTGGTGCGATTTTCGGCACGACCAATTCCTTGACGATATCCTTGCCATCAGCCGGGCCTTGCGCGCCGTCATTGATCCAATCCTTAAGGGTGGCGATTTCCGCTGCGTCGAGTTTCTTTTGATTTTTTTTCGGCGGCATGACCAGTTTTTTGCCGTCCTTTTCGTAAGTGCCTTCGACCATCAGCATCAGAATGCTATCGCGGCTTTTTCCCGGCACCACGACCACGCCGGTTTCGCCCCCCTTCATCAACCCTTCATAATTCTCCAACACCAGCTTGGCCTCCGGTTCCTTGGAGTCATGGCAATCTAGGCAATGGGCGGTAAAAATGGCATCCACCGTGGCGTAATCCGGGGCGGAAAAAAGATTCCCGCTACCGGCCAGAAGAAGGACGGCGATACCGAATAAACGACACATTGGATTGCGAACGGGCATATGCAAACGTTACCAGAAGGAAACGACGCTGGAAACAGGCAAAAGATTCAAATTTGTGAGGCGAACAAATGACGGGCTATTGACTTAATTTGGATTCCATGCACCGACCCCTGCGCGTAATTATTTATTTCTTCCGTTTGGGCGATTTCAGTTGTTTCGCTTTCTGGGCCAGGTCTTGCATAGCTTGGGCAAATTGCGCTTCGGCCTCGGCGTCTGCCAACAGGCGGCGTTCCCGGTCAAATGTCTCAAACTCCAATTCCGCCGTTCGTTTCGCCTCCTCGGCGGAAATACTCCCGGCGTGATCCAAAATTTCCCGATCGCCGGCTCGGAGAAAGGCGTCCAGCTTGGCCAGCCAGTCGCGCATGGTCATCGGTCGCCGTTCCATCGCCTGCAACTCCGCAAAATCCAGATACTGGGTCACGATCAGGCTCAATTTCTTCAACTCCTCCGCCGTAAGATAATTCTTGGCAATGGCCGCATCTGGTTTGCGCGGTTTGACACCTGTCCACGAAGTCAGCCCCATGTTGGGCTGCGCCGCTCTGGCCCGCCGGTGAACCACCTCGGCCGCAGTCTGGCCGTGAACCGCCCAGTGCATCTTGTTTTGCACTGTTTGAAAAAATAACTCCGTCATTTCCGCCCGCGCATCGTAATCCACGCTCGTCTGGTAAATATCGCAAATCTTCCGGTAAAAATTCCTTTCCGACACCCGGATTTCGCGAATGCGCTGGAGCAGTTCATCGTAATACGCGTTCTTCGTGCCGCCCTGCTTCAACCGTTCGTCGTCCAGGGTGAATCCCTTGACGATGTATTCCCGTAACCGTTGCGTGGCCCAGATGCGGAACTGCGTGCCGCGATGGGATTTCACCCGATATCCGAGTGAAATAATGATGTCCAAATTGTAAAACCGGGTCTGGTATTTCTTGCCATCAGCGGCAGTTGTTAAGAATTCCTTAACAACTGAATCTGGCAGTAACTCTTTTTCCTGGAAGATGTTGCGAATGTGCATGCTGACGTTGGGAACGGAAGTTTGAAACAATTCCGCCATCTGCGCCTGCGTCAGCCAGACCGTTTCATTCTCCAGGCGCACTTCAATGCGCGTCTGATTGTCCTCCGTCTGATAGAGGATGATCTCAGATTTGGGTTCGGGTTTCATTTGGTTTCGGCTGCCACGAGTTTAATGGTTCCACTCATTTAAAATACTCAAGAAACAACGCTGGAAACAGGCAAAAGATTCAAATCTTATCACTTCCCATCAAGGCGCGTCACATGTTCATCAGCTACTTGCGCTGCGTGGTTTTCATCCAGATAGACCAGTTTGGTGGTGATGGCCTTCGGGGAAACACGGACGAGGACGCAGCCGATGGTTTTCACTTCGGTTTTGTTGGAATGTTCGTGGCTTGAATAGGTGAAGGCCAGTTTGTCGGTGTTCATGGTCAGCTTGCCGGCTTCCACGCCGCGTTCGCCGTCGGAGGAGGGGGCTTCCATATAGACGGTGCCTTGACCGTCGGCGACCACTTTGTCGGCCCGCAGCGGTACCGTTCGTTCATAGACGTGATTGTTGCCGGATAAGGCCAGGGTCACGTTGTATTTGTCACAAAAATCCTTCCAATGGTCGTACCAACTCGACCGTCCGTTGCGGGCGTCGAACCATTGATAATGTTCGGCGATAAAAATCTTTTGATATTTTCCTTTCTGCTTCTCGATCACGCCCGCCGCCCAGGTTTTGGCGGCTTCTTCCTCGGACGGACCCCGTTTCATGAGTTCGTTGTTGAAGGTGAGGAAGAGGACATCGCCGTAGATGAACCAATAGCAAACGCCTTCCTGCCCGGCGTAACCGTTGGTCGGATTGTTGAGGGCGACGCGGAAGAAATCGCTGCTTCCGCCACCCCCGGTGCGCCTCATCCAATCGTGATTGCCGATCACAGTGGCAAACATGTAATCCTTCGCAAATGGCTGATCGAACAAGTATCTCCAGAATGAATAACTCCCGCCCCAAGCCACGATATCGCCAGTGCTGAAGACAAAATCCGCCTTTGGTTCGATCTTCATCGCCGCCTCCATCACCGCATTGGCGTTTTTCACGCGACTGGGGATCGGTGTGTAAGTGTGGATGTCGCTGATCCAGACAAAAGTGAACTCCTTTGCTCCCGCTGTTTTGAAATAATGCACGGTGCTTTCATTGGTCTTACCCGTCACCTTGTACATATACTCCGTATCCGGCGTCAACCCGCTGAGCGTCACGCCGTAATCCAAAAACTTCGCTTCCTCCTTCCAATCTTCTCCCGTCGGCTTTTTGGAATTATTCCCGTCGAAAATATCACTTCGCTCAAATTTTCCTTGAGCGGTTGACGTGTGTGTCCACGAAGTATCTGACTTGGCCGTGTAGATGATCCTGCTGTTGGTCTCGTCTAGGTCCGCCTGCCAGCCGATGTTCATATGTGTCGAACAATCTTCCGCCGGATTGGCTACGATGGAATAAACGTCCGCGTCGGCGAGAGTGGGTACGCACAAAAATCCGCAGAAGAGCGAGACTGGTAAAAGTGAAGAAGTCATTTTAGTAACCGTGTCCCGTTCAATGATTGAACAAGAATTCTTTGCTGCTCATCAAGGCCCAATAGACATCTTCCACTGCGGGACGGAGGTCGGAATCTTTGGCCTGATGCAACACGTCGGTCATCTTTTCTTTTTCCTTGGCCGTCGGGTAGCGGGTCAGGGCTGTCAAATAGGCGTGCTCCACGATTTGGGCGGTGGAGGTTTTTTGGGCGAGCAGTTTGCCGATCACGTTGTCTTTGGTTTCGAGTTTTTGATTGAAGGTGTCGCCGTTGGAGATGTGCAGGGTTTGGGCCATGCTGGGGTCGGCGGTGCGTTCGCAGGAACAGGTCAGGTTGCGTTCAGCGCGACCGAACGTTTTCAGGAAGTAAGAGGTGGTGCTGGAATCGGGCAGTTGCACCGCGCGCCAACCGGCGGGGAAAGTGATGTCCGTGCCGCCATCGCGGCGACGGACGGAGGCGAATTTACCTGGCACGGCGGTCACTTGCGAAACGGCGTCGAGCAGGACTTCGGCCATCAGGCGGCGGGGATAATAGCGCGAATAAAAACGGGTGTCTGCCATGTTGCCCGGCAGGGAATCGCTGGAGCGCTGATAGGTTTCCGATTGCAGAATGGTCCGCATCATTTCTTTCAGATCAAATTTTTTGTCGGCCAGATAACTGGCGGCGGTCGAGAGCAATTTTTCATTGCTGGCAGGGTTGGTCACGCGCAGATCATCCACGGCTTCGACCAGTCCGACGCCATAGAAATTCGCCCACAAACGATTGACGATGGCGCGGCTGAAATAGGGATTTTCCCGCGCGACCAGCCAATCGGCCAGATGTTGGCGGCGATCATCGGTGGAATCGAGCGACATTGGCGTGCCGTCGAGCGGGGTGGGGGGCTGCGGTTTGCCGGTCAACGGTTGGATCAGATCGCCATCGGTCGCGGTGAAAACAATATTGTCGCCTTCGCCGTTGCCGTTCTTGGAACGGACGCGCGCGTAAAGATTGGCCATCTTGTAATATTGATCGTTGGTCCATTTCTCCATCGGATGATTGTGGCATTTGGCGCAGGTGACGGACATGCCGAGGAAAGCTTGCGAGGTGGTTTCGGTCAAAGCCTTGGGATCATCGTGCAGCACGAAAAAGTTGGCCGCGCCATTTTCTAACGTGCTGCCTTTGGCGGTGACAACTTTACGCGCGAAAACATCCCATGGCGTGTTGGCGGCGACGTTTTCGCGGATCCAATTGTAATAAGACCACATCGCCGGGGCTTTGAGTTTGCGAGAACTGACCAGCAGCAAGTCCGACCATTTATACGACCAATAATCCACGAACTCGGGACGCACCAGCAGCGCTTCGATCAACGCATCGCGTTTGTGCGATGATTTCTCGGCCAGGAATTTTTTCGTTTCCACTTCCGTTGGGAGGACGCCGATGGTGTCGAGGAACGCGCGGCGGAGAAATTCGGCGTCGGTGCAGCGCGGGGAAGGCGGGATGTTCAGGCTGCGGAGTTTTTCCAGCGTCAGGTCGTCAATGAAATTACGGCGCTTGGCCTTGGTGAAAACTTTCGACGGCAAGTTGTTGGTGTAAGGCGCGCTGATGGTCGAGACGGCGATGCGGCTCAGATACCATGCGGTGATGGCGCCTTCGCCGTTGCCGATGACTTTGACTTTGCCCTCGTCATCCACAGTCGTGACCGTGCCATTGGCCGCGTTGAACTTGGCCCAATGCGTCACATCCTCGGTATGGCCATCGCTGAATGTCGCGCGCACCACCAATTGCTGGGTATCGCCGGACTTAAGCACAACCGCTTCCGGCAAAACTTCGATCTTTTGAATCCGCGCGTCCGTATCTTTGGGGCCGGGCGTGCCGGAGGCGATCCATTGCGCCAGGATTTTGTAGTCAACTGAATCCACTTCAAAACGTTTGCCGCCCTTGTGCGGCACGGCGGTGGTGGGTTTGAGCAACAGCAAACTGCGGCCGGGATCGCTCGGAATCACGCGGCGTCCAAGGGCTTGATGTGTCAGCGCAAGGAAATCGCCATTATCATCATAGCCCCGCAGGGAGAGTTTGAATCCATTTTGACCGGCAGCAGCCCCGTGGCAGGCGCCGGTGCTGCAACCCATCTTGGCCAAAACCGGTTGCACTTGGTTGCGAAAACTCCATTCCACCGGTTTCTCCATTTCTTCCACCGTGACTTCCGCCGTGGCCGTGCGCTGGCCGGATTTGGCCGTGATGGTGGCGGCGCCGTTCCCGACCGGCAAGGCGATGCCATCCTCAATTTTCAACACTTTGGGATTGCTTGATGTTAAAACCGCATTGGTAATCTGTCCGACGAATTGTTTGTCGCGCAGGGTTTCAACGATGATTTGAGCGCGACCGGCTTGACCGTGAAAGGTGAATTTTTGCGGAATGATGACGAGGGTGTCGGTGGTGCCGGCGATTATGGGGAGCGCTAAAAAGAATGACGCCAAGCCGATTGACAATCGGCGATACAGCCGATTAACAATCAGCGCTACGTCTGATGCTGGTTTTGAAGTCATCGGCTAAAACAATTCCTTGATCGGCTGGGTGCCGTAATCTACGAGGGAATAAGGCCGTGACTGCGGACCGGGCAAATGTGTTTCAAGATCAAGGCCCAGGGATTTATACATCGTGGCGACGACTTCGGAGGGTTTGACTGGTCGTTCCGTCGGATACGCGCCGATGTCATCGCTCTTGCCGATGACCCGTCCGCCTTTAACTCCGCCGCCGGCAAAATTAATGGTCCAACAATTCGGCCAATGATCGCGTCCGCCCGCCGGGTTGACCTTGGGCGTGCGGCCGAATTCTGCGAGACAGGCGACCATGGTTTTGTCCAACATCCCGCGCTGCACCAGATCTTCAATCAATGCGCTGTAACCCTTGTCATACATCGGCGCGACAATTTCCTTCATGCCGGCGATGGAGGTAAATGGTTTGGAACCGTGAATGTCCCAGGTGATTTCATCGAATACGGTGATGAAGGTGTTGATGGTGACGAAGCGCACTCCGGCCTCCACCAACCGCCGGGCCAGCAGACAACATTGGCCGAAGCGCGTCATGCCGTAGCGTTCGCGCACTTTCAGCGGTTCCTTGTTCAAGTCGAAAGCGTCGCGCGCCTTGGTGCTGGTCATCAAGCGATAAGCGGCGGCGAAATTGGTGTCCATCAACGACGCATTCGGACTGGCCTCAAAATTTCTGACGGCATCATCCACCACATCGCGCAATTCGCGGCGGCGTTCCAGCCGGACTTCGCCGATTTCCTTCGGCGGCAGCAAATCAGGCACGACGAAATTTTTGACGGAGGGATCGGCCCCGAGCACAAACGGATCAAACGTTTTTCCGAGGAAACCCGCGTCCTGGCCGTGAGGCATGTTGCCACCAGTGGGGCCCATTGGTTCGGGGAGAATGACATTGGCCGGGAGTTCATTGCGGCGGCCTTTCAAAAATTCCAACGCGCAACCGGCATGGGGCGTATTGACGCCACCGGTGAAGAGGCGGCCGGTCTGCATCATCTGATGCCCGGTGTCATGCACCGCCGCCGCCGTGTGATAAACACTGCGCACCAAAGAAAACTTGTCCGCGATCTTCGCGTGCATCGGGAAAATCTCCGAAATCTGGAGGTCGGGATTATTCGTGCGGATGGGCTTGAAAGGGCCGCGAATTTCCGACGGCGCATCCGGTTTCATGTCCCAGCAGTCAATCTGACTGGGCGCGCCGAGGTTGAAAATCAGAATGCAAGATTTGTCATCATTTCCCGCCGCCGCCTTGCCCAGCGCCTGCATCTCGGCAAAGCGCGACAGGGAAAAGCCGAGCGCTCCAAGTGTGCCCACTTGAAGAAAGTCGCGGCGCGTGATGCCGTCGCACGTCGTCACCGAGCCATTGCCTGTAACTTTGAGCATAAAGATTAGGTCGAAAAGGAATTGCCGCTGACTATACTTTTTTCCAGCAGACCGAGCAAATCAAATCACACAGCTATAGACGCTCAAGTATGGCGAAAGTTTCAACTTTTCTTTGCCTATAGGAGTTTGGTCAGCGCTTCAACAATCGCATATATTCATCATGCGGCCCAAAGGGTGCGAACAAAAGTGATGGTCAATATGGTTTGGACTGACGAGCAGCGAACGGAGCGCGCCTCTGTGAGGCGCAGCACGTGGCCAACAAAAAGATCTTATAATTCTCCCGCTTCCTTCGTAGTAATGTGCTGCGCCTCACAGAGGCGCGCTCCGTCAGAACTGACCATCACTTTTGATCGCACCCTGCGGTAAATCATCCACCAATTTATCCTGCTATTTCCGCTTCAGCCCGCTTAAAAACGCTTGGACCGGTGAATCATTATTTTTGCCAAACGGATTCAACAAGCCTCCCCTGACCGCGATGAGCAGGGCTTCCGCTTCGAAATCTTCCTGCGTCTTCAAGTTCCGATAGACCTTGTCCTTGAGGCCGAAAACATATTCCTCGTCTTTGCCCGGGGCGGACAGGGTGCGGATACAAAGTTTATTCAGGGTCAGATTCAACGTATCAATCCCGGTAAACTGCCACTTTATTCCGCCGCCGGTCTGGACGCTGACTGGGCCGACGTTTTTTTGCACCGCTTTAAAGTTCGACTTGCCCGGTTGGCCATTGACGAGAACGACTTCGGCCAAATTAATGCGCAGTAGTTTAAGATGAATTTTCCGGGACCAAAGCGCCGACCGGTCATACTCCACATGCAGTTCAGGCAAATCCACACAAGGCGAACCGCCAAACTCAGGCGGATTGTACAATTTGCAATTTTCAAACGTCAGGGTGGGGGAAAGCAGTCCGATGGAACACTGGCCGATTTTCGCGTCCAGTCCGGTACTCGCGCGGATCTCTTTTTGCAGAATTTCCTTCGCGATTGTGTCAAGCAATAGAATTCCGGCCACCAGCAACACCACGCAGGTGATGAAGAGGTAGAAGGCCCACCGGATTAGACGCTTAATCATGGGCGGCTTTTATAGCAGAAACTCCGACCGGCTCAAAGTTCAATATCATCGGGCCGCACTTCCAGGCATTGATCTTCATCTTCCCAAACGATGGCTGGATAATGATCGAGGAATGTTGGAGCGATTTTGCCGCCGGCCACGGCCAGGAGTTTTTCGGCCTGCATGGCGGCGTCTTCGTAGGCTTTGTCGTAATCGGAAACGCTCTTGCGCTGGCGATCTTCCCAATGGGCGACCGCATGGACGGGCGCGTAATCGGCGGCCCATTGACGCACAGCGGTCTGGAGATCAGCGGGCAGCTCATCAAACGGAACCAGTGTCTCGGCGCAGTGCATGCAGATGAGTCCGGTCTCGATGCAGTCGCGGGTCAACAAGGGCAGGGCAGGAGCGCGGCAACAGGGCGCGTCGGCAAAGCCCGCCGGAGTATTGGCCAAACGTTTGAGCCAGATTTGGCGATCATGGGCCAGTTCAGCCGCGAGGCGATAGGTATTGATCAGCGGATGCGAATAACGCCACGCCTGACCTTGAAGCTGGCCGAGCGTTTGCGAGAGCCAGCGGGCGAGAGTATGATCGTCGAAGCCTTCAAAAGCTTCCCCGTATTCATTCCACAGACGTTCATTGCGAGATTCAGACATTGCGGTGAGATTAGGGCGGAAGGGGTGGCGTGCAAAGGGGAATCTGGGAGAGGAATGTATTAACTCTACTTTTCCACGTCCTTTTCTTTGCGCGATTTTGACAAACGAAACAAGCTGATGGAACCAGCGAGGATTGGTATAACACCGTACAAAATACGAAGCGCTGAAAAAGCCCGATTTCCAGAAAACAATGTGTAACCCAACATTCCAAAACCAATACAAAGAGCGCTCCCGCAAAGGGCAAAAAACCTCGCTTTCTTAATTCCAGACAGAACAACGACCAGAACGGTCAAACCAAGCGTTCCAAGTGCAAAAGATGCAATTATGTTAATGATCTGTCCACCACTTGCCAGCATACGTTGCTTGATGCTGCCAGCATAGCTATGGGGTGGCAATCGGAAAATGGAAACGAGCTTGAAAATGTCGCTTTATCGGTGGATACTTTTTATATGAAGCTTAAAGCTGATGACCAGGGCAGATTGGCCTGTGCGGAATTGTTTCCACCCAATGGCGTTTTCGATGCTGAACGACTGTCTGATGGCAGCGTCCGCGTTATCGAACAGTCCGCGCAAGGAGCGCCGGTGGTCAGAGCCAGACTGGTCAATGGGCGTCTGCGTGGCGCGGAAGTCACGCTGTCCAGAGAAACGGTGGCGGCGGCGATTCGGGCTGAGCGGGATACGAGATGATACGCTACTGGGATAGTTCAGCCTTGATTGACGCGCTGCATGACAGCCGGATTGAGGCGCTGGCTTTGGAACCGGATCAATGGACTCGTTCACATACACTGTCTGAAGTGTTTTCCACGTTGACGGGTGGCCGGATGGGTTTTCGCTATCTTCCAGATGACGCTGCTGCTCTTATTTCTGAAATTACTGCCGGGATGAATTTTGTGGAGCTTGATCAGGCTGAAGTTAAGGCTGCATTGCAAGCGGCGCAGAAAAGGGGAGTTCGCGGTGGGCAAGTGCATGATTGGATGCATGCACGAGCTGCGGCAAAAGCGAAAGTGGAAGAATTGTTGACAGATAATCTATCTGATTTTCAGGGTTTGGAACAAGGGTTTAAGGTTGTATCGCCTTAATTTTTTAAGGTGGTAGTTGGCCAACGGCCCAATCAAAACGGAGTCATATTTTACCGGCTACGGAACTTTTTTTATCTCGTAGATTGAACCGTTTTCATGAAATTCGTAGCGTACGGTCAGGTGATAACGTTGATTGATTTCGGTCCCGAGCTTATCCCACCATTTCGGTGCTACGATTAGGCAATCCAATTTATCTTCCGGCAAATCGTTTGGGAAAATGAGCTTCGCACGCGAGTCTTTTTGTGAATATACGGCGATGATCAATTCTTTGACGGTTTTCCCGCGAGTGCGATAACGGTCTGAGCCAAACATGTCGAACGGAACCTGATGTGCGGGCAATTTCGTCGGCCGAATCAACAACATGGGTGGCACTTTTTTAAAAATTTTGTAGCCTGGCGCCCAAATCCATTCTCCAGGTGAATCGTCCGCCATTTGCGTGTGGGGAATAGATTTTTTTATTACCACGGTGGTGACCGTCGTGCCGGCAATGACAGCAAGGGTGACAACGGCGGCGGTTTTCATTTTTGTCCAGGCCATAAGTTTCATTCCTCCTTTGATCAGAGTTAACGTGGATGCGGACGCCGTCGCACCCTTGGTCAAGGCCATCGCGGTGGCGGATTGCGCGAGTGTGGCTGGGGCGGCTTGGATGGAATTAGCCGCCATCGCCGTGGTGAAAATGGCCACGGGAACAGTCACCCCGCGCCGGGTAAAGAAGCGTCGTAATTTTTCCACGGCCCGAAGCACGCGTCGTTGCGCTGCTGCATCGGTCACCTGCAAGGCCGCCGCCACTTCCGGTACACTTTTCTCCTTGAAGAAACGCAGCATCACCGCGTCGCGATCTTTTTGCGCCAGCTTGGATAAGGCTTCGTCCAGGAGCGGCTCCATGTGTTTCCAGACGGAGTCGCCGGTTGGTTCTTGAAGGATGGATTGCATATAAGCTTCCTGTTCGCGAAATTGCCGCCGCCGTTCGCCCCGCAAAAAACTCAACGCTGTCAGCCGTGTCGTTTCGTGCAGCCAGCCTTCCAGGATTGTCTTGGGTCTCAGGCTGGCCGCTTTGCGCGCGAGGATGACGAACACTGCCTGGGTGATTTCCTCGGCCTGTGCCGCCATTCCCGTTTGGCGAAAAGCCACCGAGTAAACCAGATTGACATGTTTGCGGACCACCTCGGCAAAGGCTTCTTCCGAGCCTTGCTGGGCGTAATTCCGCAACAGTTCCATGTCATTCGCATCTGGCATCTGCCTATTTATTGCCGATAGCCGCGAATTCAGACATTTATTTTTTACGTCCCGGGAATGATTTGCCGGACCAATTCCACCGTGTTCGTTGTCTTGGTTTTTGGATCAAATACTACCAAGCGCGTGATTGAGCCGACCCTTCCGCGCAAAAGGGCGACGCACTCATTCAGATTTTTACCGGTGAGATCGGTTTCATCCACTCGTTGGATAATCTGGCCTGCCAATAATCCCCCCGTGGCGGCGGGTGAGTTCGGTAGAACCTGAGTGATCACGAGAGCATGAGTCTGTTCATCCAGGGTCAAGGCTGTGCCGATGCCGACCACTGGCGCCACGCGACGATCCTCGGTGGCCGGGTCCGCGCGCTTCATGGTCAACGGCAGAGTTCCCTTGCCCCAGGACCAGGTGCCTCTCAGCTCGGTCTTCTCTTTGTTTAATCCGCCTTTGAAAATTCTTCCCACCCCGCTGAAATCCAGGGTCACAGTCGGCTTCTTGTATAGGACAGAAATGGCGGGAATATCTTTCCAGCCCTGGGCCAATAATTCCAATTTTTCCACCTTGTCGTTGATGCCATCCGCTTCCGCCCGAAAGCTTCCATCCGGTTGTTCAGCAATCTTGAAGTAGTAAAGCCAGGAATTAGTCCCGGCCTTAAAGGCACCAGCCCAAAAACCTTGCAGATCCGAACCCACTCTTGGAGCGTAATCGCTTTCCTGCAATTTGTTGGGAACTGGCGTGGGATGCGAAGTGCGTTTCATCACCAACGGATGCGATTCACCGTGCTGAGCAATCGTGCCAGACAACTCCGTGCCATCAGCATTCATCGTGGCGGCATAGATGCTCCGGCTGCTTCTCTTGCTATTGAAATCAAAAAGAACGGACGGATAATTGTAATCCATGCGGCCATCAGGAGGATTGGCCATGGAAACATTTTTCATCCCTTGGTCAACAACATCCTCCAGCATGTGATAAGCCCCATTCTCCTTCGTGATTTTGAAAACCAGCCGGGTATGTAAACCGGGCGGCACAAACAAGGTGCCTTCCCATATGCCGGTCAAATCAGGCGGGGCAGGGGATTGGGCCGTCGTCACGGCTTCGCCCACGACGACGCCGGTGCCAGCAGTGAGAAGAATGGCCGCGCCGGTCAGCGCGGCGGTTTTGATTTTTATCCAGGTCATAATTTTTAAAGTTCCTTTGGTTAATGTTAATGTGGAAGCGGATGCCGTGGCGCCTTTGGTCAACGCCATGGCGGCGGCAGATTGAGTTAGAGTGGCGGGAGCAGCTTGGACGGAATTGGCGGCCATCGCGGTGAGCAAAACAGCGGCGGGCACGACCACGCCGCGTTTGGTGAAAAATTGCCGGAGTTTTTCCACCGCGCGATTCACTCTTTTTTGCGCGGCATCCTCGTTCGCCCCCAGCGTCGCGCCGACCTCCTGCAAATTTTTCCCTTCGTAAAACCGCAACACAATGGCGCGCCGGTCTTTCTCGTTCAAACCGGCCACCGCCGCATCCAGCAA
>CAIYOY010000179.1 GCA_903927905.1 uncultured Verrucomicrobiales bacterium
AACTGACTTGTGATTCGTTTAAACCGCCGGGGACTGGTTCGCCTTTTTCTTTCTTACGTCAAGGATTTGGCGGGTTCGGAGCAGGAAGGCATCGGAGTGAAACGGTTTTTGCAGGAATTCGGCGCTCTTTTCCAGATTGCCCTTCAAAATGGCTTCTTCGTCACTGTAACCGGAAATGTAGAGGACCGGAGTGGAACTGCGGGTCTTGGCCAGTTCGCCGGCCAGTTCCCAGCCGCTTAAGCCCGGCATGGTCATATCGGTGACGAGCAGATCAATCGGCCCGTTGTGTTTGTCAGCCAGCGTCAGGGCCTCGGCCCCATCTTTGGCGTCGAGGACGGCGTAGCCTTCGGACTTTAAAACTTCCACGAGCATGAGGCGGACCAATTCTTCGTCTTCGACCAGGAGAATGGTTTCGGTGCCTTTTGGCCGGGGCGAATCTTGCGGACGATCTTCGGTTACGGTTTCATCCGGTTCGACGCAAGGAAGGAAGATCTTCATGGTGGTGCCGCGACCCACTTCGGTCTGAACCATGATTTCGCCACCACTTTGTTTGACAATGCCGAAAACAATGGACAAGCCAAGACCCGTGCCTTTGCCGACTTCTTTGGTGGTGAAGAAAGGTTCAAACAAGTGGGCCAGCACGTCATTTGACATGCCGGAGCCGGTATCGGTGATGCTGATCACTGCGTAGGGGCCGGGCTTAAGATCGTTGGTGGACCACGGTTGTTTGGGGACACTGTCCGCATTGCTGGTAGTGATCGTCAGAGTTCCAACATTCGCCATGGCATCGCGGGCATTAATCGCCAGATTAAGCAGCATTTGCTCCACTTGGCCGGGATCGGCGCGGACATAAGGTGCCGTGCTGTCCAAATTAACCCGCAAATGAATCGTCTCGCCGATTAGTCGGCGCAATAATTTATTCAAGTCGCCCACGACGGCATTTAACGACAGGATCTTCGGCTTGAGCACCTGTTTGCGGCTGAAGGCCAGCAATTGCCGGGTCAGCGAAGTGGCGTGATCCACCGATTTCTGGATTTGCTGCAACGGCTCGTGGTTGGGATCGTTTGGCGCGATGTTAATTTCAATCAGGTTGCTGTAACCCAGAATGGCCTGCATCAGGTTGTTGAAATCATGGGCAATCCCGCCCGCCAACCGCCCGATGGCTTCCATCTTTTGCGATTGCCGATATTGTTCCTCCAGTTTTTTTCGTTCGGAAATATCTCGCACGACGACGATATTCATGAGCGAGCCGCCCAGCGAAATTTCGCTGACCGCCAGATCAATCGGCGTCACCGCGCCCTCGGGCCGCAAGGCATTGACTTCGATGATGGTGGTGGATGTCGAGCCCAGATGATGGTCCAGATACAAATCATATTTGGCGCGGTCAGACGGGCTGAACATGTCTCTCATATTCAACCCCACCACTTCGGTCGAGGGCCGACGAAAGATGATTTCTGCAGCGGGGTTGAAGGAGGTGATCAGCCCGCGATGATCCAGCACCACTACGCCGTCCACCATGCTGTTAAGAATGGCGCGCAACCGTTCTTCGCCCAAGCGCGTGGCTTCCTCCGATTGTTTGCGGCGCGTGATGTCTTGAATGACGGCCTGGAATTCAATGATCCGGGCGTGTTCGTCGAACAGGGCGCGTACGGTGCATTGCTGCCAGACGAATTTCCCCGTGGAAAGCAGCACCTTGTCATCGAACGAAAGGGTTGGTTCGCCCGGCGTCAGGCTGCTGAAATGGCTGAGAGGAATTTCCCGGTCCTGCTGTTCAAAGGCCGGGAAAAAATTCGTGCCGAGCAACTGGCCGGAACCTTTGCCGTGAAAACGGCAATAGGCCTGGTTGACAAAGGTCAGGGTGCCGTCGGGATTAAAGCGGCAAATCAGGTCGGTCTGATCTTCCACCACCGCGCGATAGCGTCGTTCACTTTCTTCGGTGGTCCGCACGGCGATGCCCCGCTCGACCGCCGCCCCGGCCAGCAACAGGTTGCTGATGGCCAAGACGCTGATATAACAGCCGATCAGCATCAGGCTGGTTCGTTCGTGGCCGGTGAAAAACGGTCCCTGTTTTTGCAATAGTTCATAAATGGCCAGGGCGGTAACGAGAAAGGTTCCGGTGGTCGCGCCTCTTTGGCCGAAGCGCAACGCGGCCCAGACCAAAAAGGGATAAGGCAAATAGGCCAACGGATAATTTTCAATGCCATAGACGTACCAGGAATTGAAGGAGACCAGTGTTCCCGCAATCAAACCGCCAAAACAAATCAGCGCCTCAACGGTCAACCCCGGCCGCCACTGAATGGCCGAAGGCGAACCCCAGGCCAGAATCAAAGGCGTCACCACCAACACACCCATGGCGTTCGGCACCCACCAGATCCACAGCGAAGAAAACATTTGGTCCATCGGCAGGTGCAGGCCGGCCACGTTGAAGAGAGCATTGACCGTGGTGCCAAGAACGCAGGCAAAGATGATAAACCCCACCACGTCCCGCAAACGTTCCATCGGATTGCGAAAGCGGGTGAATCGTTCCAGCAGAAAAGCGCAAACCACCGCTCCCACCGTGTTGCCGATGGCGGTGGCCACCGTGAAAAAACTGAAGGGGGTGCCATTAATGGTGGCGAAGAGCAAGGCTCCGGCAGCCACGCCAAACCAAAACCGGTAACCGAAAAGAAGGATCGCCGCCAGGGCAATTCCCGATGGGGGCCAGACCAGGGCAATATTGCCGCCCATGAACGTGGATTGTTTGCCCAGCAGCCCGCTGATAAAATAAAAGGCCGCGAGCAAAACGATGCGTGTCACCGTACTTAAGCTAGTAACCTTCATTTCAATTTTGACCGGGCCGATGTTACCATGATCGCGGAAATTAAGCACCTATTTCCGCGCGTCATGAACAACGCGACTCAGCCTGGGTTTTATATTTTACTTATTTTTTCCGCCTGAACGCGCATAATCGCGCCCGGCAGTTGGGACAACTTATCCTTCAGGATATGATCTCTGGCCCCATTTTTTAAATTGTTGGCGATCCTTTTTTCGTCGCCCGCGCCCGACACGAAAATGACCGGCACCGTGGGTTGCAACTCGCGCGCCATGACCAGCGCATCTTGCCCATTAAAACCCGGCATGCCGTCGTCCAATAAAATTAGGTCGAAGGATCGGTCGTGAATGGCCGCAATAAAATCTTCCGGATGGGAAGCCAGCACCCGGTCAAAATCAAGGCCGCCACGCTGCAGCGCCAGCGCAATTAAAAAGGCGTCATTCGCATTGTCTTCCAAATGCAGAATCCGCAACTTGTTCATTTAATTTTCCTGTCGGATTTTGTTGGGTCTGGCACCAACAACCTAACACCTTGTTTCTGACCGAGGCAAGCGCGAAAAATTTTATTGTCGGCAGTTTTCAAACCGGATTTCTTCCTTGCCAATCGCTCCCGGGTTGCCGACCCTTTCCCTTTATGTCCAAACGCGCTCTGATTACAGGAATAACCGGGCAAGACGGCTCTTATCTGGCCGAATTGTTGCTGGGCAAAGGCTACGAAGTTCACGGCATCATTCGCCGGGCCAGTACTTTCAACACCGGCCGGCTCGACCCCATCTATGCCGACCCACATTCGGGAAAAAGCCGGCTCCATTTGCATTATGGCGATTTGAGCGACGCCAGCGCCCTCGCTCGGTTGGTCGGCAAAATTCAACCGGATGAGATTTATAATCTCGCAGCGCAAAGCCATGTGCGGGTCAGTTTTGACGCGCCGGAATATACCACCGACATCACCGCGACCGGCGTCATTCGACTGTTGGAAGCAATTCGGGAAACGGGCATCAAGACGCGGTTTTATCAGGCGTCTTCCAGTGAAATGTACGGTTTGGTGCAAGAGGTGCCGCAGAAGGAAACGACCCCGTTTTATCCGCGCAGTCCGTATGGTTGCTCCAAGGTTTATGCGTATTGGATCACGGTGAATTACCGCGAGTCGTATGGGCTTCATGCCAGCAACGGGATTTTGTTCAATCACGAATCGCCGCGCCGGGGCGAAACTTTCGTCACCCGCAAAATTACCCGCGCCGTCGCGCAGATCAAAGCCGGGTTGCAGGACAAACTGTTCCTCGGCAATCTTGAATCCAAACGCGACTGGGGTTACGCCAAAGAATACGTCGAAGCGATGTGGCTGATGTTGCAGCAGGATAAGCCGGATGATTATGTCATCGCCACGAATGAAACACATTCGATCAAGGAATTTTTGGAAGTGGCGTTCTCCCATGTTGGATTGGACTGGCAGAAATATGTGGAAATTGACCCGCGCTATTATCGTCCGGCGGAAGTTGAACTTTTGATCGGCGATGCCAGTAAAGCAAAAAAACAACTCGGCTGGGAGCCGAAGGTGAAATTTGCCGAACTCGCCAAATTGATGGTGGATGCGGACATCAAGCTGTTGAAAGACCATCGCGAGGGCCGGATCAAAGTCACGGGTTGACGCATCGCCCGCTCGCGCCATGACCTCTTCGCCTCCTTTGGTCAGTCTGTTGATTCCCACGTACAACAGCGCTTTGACCATTGCTGAAGCGATCGAGAGTTGCCGGAATCAGACTTGGCCGAATCTTGAGATCATCATTTATGATGAGATGAGCAAGGACGGGACGCGGAAAATCATCCAAGCGGCAGCAGCAGCGGACAAGCGCATCCGCTATATCTTCAGCGACACCAATTCCGGGCCGGTCAAGGCGTGGCGTGTTCTTTTGCACGAGGCCAAGGGGAAATATTTCACTTGGGTCTGGGCCGACGATCTGGTCCTGCCAAAATTTGTGGAAACGCTGGCTAGCATTTTGGAGGAAAATCCGAGCCAGGTCATCGCCGGAGCCAATGCTTATACCGAAATGCTGCCGGAGACGACGGCGGGTTCAGCCAGTGCCGTAGTCACGGGAGAAAAGAGTCGGGGACTGCTGCACCATTTTGACACTGTCCAAGTCAAAGGCGATGTGCTCGCTTTGGGGATTTTGGCGGCAGTTTTTCCGGTAAGCCAATTATGCTATCTGGTCAGGACGGAAGCAGGTAAAGACGTGTTCGATCACTACATGCAATTTGAAAATCCCTATGGCTTTGATTTCCTCAAGCGGGCGTATGGCAACGATGTCTCTTATGCGAGCGAATTGGGGTTGCGTTCGGGTGAAGTCATGATGATCGGCGAACCGTTGTCCGTTTGCCGGGCTTCCCCGGCCAGCATGACGGTGAATGCGCACCGGAACCATCGCTGGCAATATTGGCTGCAATACGTTTGGGCCATTCGTTTCGCGTGGCGGCGATGCCGCGATCTGTCACCGCGCATGGATTCGTTGATTCGCGTGGTGGACGATCGGGTGAGTCTTTGTGAAACAGTCTATGCGCTGAAAAACAAAAAAATGCCGAAGGAATTTTGCCCGATCAAAATCGCGCGGGCCATCTGGTTCATAAAATTCGAGGACCGCCGGATGAATCCGAAGGTTGGGGCGGCAAGCCTGGAGGCGTGGTTGGCGAAGAAGGCTTCGAAATAAAATTCACCGCGCGAACTTCCGCCCGTTACAAAGCGCCGGAGCATTTGTAATTGTGCCTGAATCAGGTTTGGCCCATCGTGGCGGGACGAGGGTAGCATCCCTCTCGATTAGCTTATGAAAAAATGGATCATTATTCTCGGCGGCCTGGCGGTCATCTTCATCCTTTTCCTCATCTTCGCAGTCATGCTCGGCGGCGCGAGCTACAATCGCCTCAACAGCCAGAACCAGGCGGTCAACGGCAAATGGGCTCAGGTGCAGAACGATTACCAGCGCCGGGCCGATCTTATCCCCAATCTCGTCAATACTGTTTCCGGCGCGGCGAATTTCGAGAAATCCACGCTGACCGCCATCACGGATGCCCGCGCTTCCATTGGCCGGGTCACGATCAATGCCAACACCGCGCCCGATGATGCGGCCAAATTGGCGGAGTTCGAAAAGGCGCAAGGCCAGCTTTCCTCCGCTCTTTCGCGACTGATGGTCGTGAGCGAACGGTATCCCGACCTCAAGGCCAACGCCGGTTTTCGCGATCTTTCCGTGCAATTGGAAGGGACGGAAAACCGCATTGCCGTTGCGCGCCGCGATTTCAACGAGGCCGTGCAGGCGTTCAACACCAGCATCAAAGCGTTCCCGGCGGTTTTCTATTCGGGAGCGATGGGTTTCCATGAGAAGCCGTATTTTGCGGCCACCCCCGGATCGGATACGCCGCCGAAAGTGGAGTTTGATTTTAATTCGACCAAAACTCCGGCCAAACAGTGAACCGGATTCTCGCCAGTATCTTCTTTGCGGTGTGCTGCCTCACCGCCTTGGGCAAGGAAATCATTCCACCCGCGCCGGAGAATCATTTCAATGATTATGCCAACGTGGTGGCCGCTGGCACCGCGTCGCAATTGAATGGTGAACTGGCCGATTTTGAGCGGGCCACTGGCAACCAGGTGGTCGTGGCGGTTTTTCCAAAAATGCAGACGGATTCTTCCATTGAAGAATACACCGTCCGCGTGGCTCGCGCCTGGAAAGTCGGGACGAAGGAAAAAAACAACGGCGCGGTGCTTTTCGTTTTTGTCCAGGATCACAAACTTTACATCCAGACCGGCTACGGCTTGGAAGGCGCGTTGCCTGACGCTTTGTGCAAGCGGATCATTGAGGACGAGATCGTGCCGCGATTTAAAGCGAGCGATTACAATGGCGGATTAACCGCCGGTGTCCACGCCATCATGGCAGCGACGAAAGGCGAATATCGCGGCACGGGAAAAACCGTGGTGGAACAGCAAGGTGTTCAACTGCGGGCCAGGGACATTCCTAATATCCTCTTTGTCTGTGTCTTTGTGGGGTTTATTATTTATAGTTTCATCAAGGCCGCCCGCCAGAATTACACCATTACCGGTCGCCGACGCTCCGGGATTTACTGGAATACCGGGTCGAGCGGCGGATGGTTCTCTGGTGGTGGCGGCGGGAGTTTCTCAGGCGGCGGAGGTGGTGGAAGTTTTTCCGGCGGTGGCGGCAGCTTCGGCGGCGGCGGGGCAGGGGGGAGTTGGTAAATGAAACCGCGCGAATTCTTTTCCCGACTGGAACATGACGCCATCGTGGCCGCCATTGGCGAGGCTGAAAAAAAGATGTGCGGCGAGATCCGTGTTTTCATCAGCCGCAAGGAGCCGGAAGACGCCGTGGCTGCGGCGCAAAGGCGGTTTTTCAAACTGGGCATGGAAAAAACCAAAGAACGGAACGGCGTGTTGATTTACATCGCGCCGCGCGTCCACAAATTCGCCATCATCGGCGATGCGGCGATCCATCAGAAATGCGGGGACACTTTCTGGCAGGATGTCGCCCGGGAAATGAGCGGCTATTTTCGGCAGAATGAATTTTCCAAGGGTCTCATCCATGGCATCCAGCGCGCTGGCGCTTTGATGGTGGAACATTTCCCACGCCAGGCCGGAGACAAAAACCAGTTATCGGACGAGATTGAGCAGGATTAGGCTGGCGGCATGGCCAATGGATTGGCCCGTTCTATTTCGGGGCGGTTTTCCATTTCAGCCTGGACGAGGTCCGCGACCATCGCCGGAAAATCCCAATGGCGTTTCCAACCGAGGATTTTTTCGGCTTTGCCCGAATCACCACACAAGCCAGCGGTAACCGCAGTAGATACCGGGACGGAATCAGCCTTAACGTAGGACTCGGCTTTCAGACCCACGGCGGCGAAGGCGAGTTGGACAAATTCCTGCACAGTTCGGCTGGTGCCGGAGGAAAAAACAAAATCGCCCGGTTTTTCGGCTTGGAGCGCGAGCCAGTAACCCTGCACAAAATCACGCGCATCACTCCAATCGCGTTTGGCGTCCAGGCTGCCCAACTCGAGTTTGGATTGCTTATTCTTTTTGATGGCGGCGACGGATTGGGCCACGCGACGGCTGAGATAATTGGCCGGACGCAACGGGGATTCGTGATTGTAAAGAATGCCGACGGAAATGAACTGGTTATATTTTTCGCGGTAAAGTTGCGCGAAACCATCGGCGGCCTGCTTGGCGATCCCATACGGGGTCAGCGGCTGGCGCAGGGTGTCTTCGCGTTGCGGAGATTGGGAGGGGACGCCAAAAATTTCACAGGAAGAAGCCAGAAAATAGCGGATGGATGGATTGTGCAACTTTCCCGCTTCCAAGACGCGCAATGTGCCGAGGGTGATGGACTGGACGGTTTGCTCGGGGATGAGAAAGCTTTGGCGCGAATCGGAAACACCAGCAAGGTGATAAATCTCAACAGGATTAGCAGCTTTAATGATCGCGGCGATGGAAAAAGGATCTTCCAGCGAGCCGGTATGAAAATGAATGTTGGCCAGATCGTCAGCCGGAAAGCGGCGGCGGATGCGGTCTTCTTCGCGCGCGAATGGCAGCCGGATCAAGCCGTGAACTTCGTAGCCCTTTTTCAGCAGCCAGCGAGCCAGATAGGTCCCGTCCTGACCAAGGATGCCGGTGATCAGGGCCTTCTTCATCTCAACTTTCGCAATGCACCGTCGGCATCGGCAGGATGAATTGTCCGCCGCGCTTCAAAAAGTCGCTCTCGCGCTTTTTCATTTCGGCGATGAAATGCCAGGGCAAAACCAGATAGTAATCCGGCTTGAGCTTGCGCGATTCTTCCTCGGAAATGATCGGGATATTGGTGCCAATGGTATAGGAACCCCACTTGTCCTTGTTGCGATCGGCGATGGCCGGCATCAACTCCGGCGTCAGGCCGCAATATTGCAGAATGGTATTGCCCTTGGTCGAGGCTCCGTAGCCATGGACCAATTTCTTTTCCTTTTTGGCCTTCTTCAAAAACGCCACCAGATCTTTCTTTATCTTGGCGATGTTCTTGCGGAAAACGGCGTAAGGCTTGTCGGTGTCAAGCGCAAGTTCAAATTCCTTCACGCGCAATTCCTGGACGCGCACGCGGGCGGCTTCGTTGGACTTCACCTTGCCTGCATGGCCGACGGCGATGCGGAAGCTGCCGCCGTTCATGTTGTTCAAGGTCACGTCCACCACTTGCAAACCGTGTTCGAGGAAGAGGCGTTCCATCGGCGCAAGGCTGTAATATTCCAGATGCTCGTGGCAAAGCGTGTCAAAGCTGTTCATCTCGAGCATGGTCGGGAGATAGCTCAATTCCAGAATCCAAATGCCGTCTTCGTGCAGGATTTCTGCAATGTCACCGACGAAAGCATGAGGATTTTCCAAGTCGTAAAACATCGCAATGGACGTGATGACCTTCGGTTTTTCCGTCGGATAAGCCGTGCGGTAACTGGCGGCCGAGAAAAAGTCATTGACCACTTGAATCCCCTGGGCGCGGGCGTATTCAATGATGTTGGTCGCCGGATCAATTCCGAGCGGACGCAGACCTTTCGTGCGGTAAGATTTCAGCAAAGTGCCGTCATTGCAACCGATGTCCACGACGATGTCGCCCGCTTCGAGCTTGACGGTTTCCTCGGCGTGCTGGGTGATGCCGGCCAGATTGTCCCGCATGGTTTGATTGATGCCGGAACGATACCAATAAGAATGATAAAGAATGGCGGGCGGAACGGAGTGCTTCAATTGCACCAGACCGCAGGCGTTTTGATCTTTGCTCGGGTCGCAACGCACCAGATCCATCGGAATGCGGCGTTGCACGGGAGGCTTGCCTTTCGGATCGGCAAAAGCCCCGGCAATATATTGATCACCGAGTTTCAAGACCGGCGACAATGCCGCGGAACCACAGATTCGGCAGAAGTTCCGTGTCACCAAAATGGGCGAAAATGAGATTTTGGACATCCGCGAGAATTAACCATCAAATTCAGGCGGTGCCAAGGTTTTTTGGAATTTTTTTAAAGCTCAACGGACCGGAATGAAGCCGCCCGATTTTGTTTTCTTTTCCGGTAAAAAATCTTAAACTGCCTTCGTTGATGAAAACATTCGCCGAACATGGATTCCCGGGCCGGCTCATCGCCGTCGAAGGCCTCGACGGCTCCGGCAAATCCACCCAAATCTATCTCCTTAAACGCTGGCTCGAACTTCAGGGGCTGAAAGTCTTTTTCAGCGAATGGAATTCTTCCACCCTGGTCAAAAACGCCACCAGCAAGGGCAAGAAACGCGAACTGCTTTCGCCCACCACCTTTAGCCTGATCCATGCCACCGATTTCGCCGATCGCTACGAGCGCCAGTTGCTACCGCTGCTCCGCGCTGGATATATCGTGTTGTGCGATCGTTATATTTTCACCGCCTTCGCCCGCGATACGGTGCGCGGTTGTCCGCCGGCGTGGGTGCGCGGGATTTATAATTTTGCGGCCATGCCGGATATGTTATTCTTCTTTCGTGCGGGTCTGGAAATTTCGCTACAACGCATTTTGGATAATCGCCCGCAACTGAAATATTTCGAGGCCGGGATGGACTTGCGCCTGTCGAATGATCCTTACGAAAGCTTCCGCATTTTTCAGGGACGCATCCTCGAGCAATACCTCGCCATGAGCACGGAATTCAAATTCCTCGTGGTGGACGCCAACCAGCCGATTGAGACCCAGCAAACCATCGTGCGCGATCTCGTCGCCGCCCGGATTGACCTGTCCCAATTCGGCATGAACAAACCCACGGCCAAATCATGAAAAAAATTTCCCCCGTTTCCGCCCAGAAAAGCTCCCGCCAAATAGTGGTGCCCCGCTCCAAACCTCGCCGGTTTTACGGCTTGGGCATTCCCGGCGTCGAATTGTCCAAACTCGCTGGCAAACTTATTGTCGTGGAAGGGGCGGATGGTTCCGGTCGTTCCAGCCAGATCTCGCGTCTGGTGGAATGGCTCGAAGGCTGCGGCCATGCCACCGTGCAGATCGGCCTCAAACGCTCCACGCTGGTCAGCGAAGAATTGGAACTGGCGCAGCAAGGCAACATTCTCAGCCGCACAACGCTTAGCCTTTTCTACGCCACCGATTTTGCCGATCAATTGGAAAACATCATCCTGCCCGGCCTGCGCGCGGGCATGATGGTCCTGGCCGATCGCTATATTTACACGCTCATGGCCCGCGACATGGTGCGCGGCATGGACGGTGCCTGGCTCAAGAATCTTTACGGCATCGCCCTCGTGCCGGATGCGGTTTTTTATCTGAATGTCGCGCCGCAAGTTTTGGTGGAACGCACTTTTGCCAAAAATCAGTCGCTCGACTATTGGGAAAGCGGCATGGACCTCGGCCTGTCCCGGGACATGTTTGACAGCTTTCTGAAATATCAATCCATCGTCGCCGCAAAATTCCGCGACCTTCAGGCCACCTACGGTTTCACCATCGTGGACGGCCATCGTTCGCCCGACGAGATCAACCAGGAACTGCGCCAGCGCATCGAAACCGTTCTCGCTGGAAAATAAAAACGGAGCGCGGAGCTCCAGCTCTGTGCAAATAAACTTTGAACCTTAAACTTTAAACCGCGAACTGACCAAGCGTATGCCCGAAGCCAATTCTAAAACCGAATGTTTCGTCGGGGTGGATCTCGGCGGCACCAAAATCCTCGCTGGCGTTTTTGACGGCCAGCTCAATTGCATCGGCCGCAACAAAATGAGCACCAAGGCCGATCGCGGGGCCGAGGCCGTCATCGAACGCATCGCCCGCTGCGTCCAGGACGCCGTGGACGAATGTGATTTGAACCTCAAACAAGTCCGCGGCATCGGCATCGGCGCGCCGGGGGCGATTGATCCCGAATCCGGCAAAGTGGTTTTTGCCCCCAATCTCCAGTGGAAAGATGTCGCGCTCAAAAAACAGCTCGAAAAACATCTCGATATTCCCGTCTTCCTCGAAAACGATTGCGCTGGCGCCATGCTCGGCGTTTACGAGACGGAGCTTCAAGCCAAGCCGAAATATGTCGTCGGCATTTTTCTCGGCACCGGCATCGGTGGCGGCATCGTGATTGATGGCAAACTTTACACCGGCTTCAACGGCAGCGCCGGGGAAATCGGCCACATGGTCATTGAGTTGGAAGGGCCGAAATGCAATTGCGGCAATCGCGGCTGTTTCGAGGCCATCGCCAGCCGCACCGCCATTTTCCGCCAGATTCACAATGCCATCAAAGATGGCCAGAAAACCCTGCTCACCGAAATGCTCGGCAACGATCTCAACGACCTGCGCAGCGGCGACCTCCGCAAAGCCATCCGCAAAGGCGACAATTTCGTCAAAAAAATCGTCGAAGAAGTCGCCCATCATACTGGCATCGCCGTGGCCAATCTGATCAACATTTTTAATCCCGAAGTCGTCATCCTCGGTGGCGGCGTCATAGATGCGCTCCAGGACGAAATGATGCCGATCATCATTGATACGGCCAAAAACACCGCCATGAGCGGCACCATCAAAGGCATCCAAATCATGGCCAGCAAACTCGGCGACAACGCCGGCATCACCGGCGGCGCCGTCCTCGCCAAAAAACAAACCAAATAAACCAGTGGCCGTTGGGGCGAGGCTACCGACGAGCCGTTCTGCAAAACAAACTTTTAACTTTTAACTTTGAACCTCGAACTTCCCAATCGCCGCTCCGTCATAGACATCGGCACCAACTCGGTAAAACTGTTGGTCGCCGACGTTTCCGGTTCCCTCGTCACGCCCGTGCTGGAAGACAGCAAACAAACCCGGCTCGGTCGCGGCTTCTACGAAACCCAACACCTCCAACCCGGCCCCATCGCCGAAACCGCCCAAGCCGTCGCCGAATTTTCCCTCCAAGCTAAAAGTTTAAACACCACCTCCATCCGCGTCATCGCCACTAGTGCCGCCCGCGACGCCCGCAACGGCGGCGACCTTCTCCGAGCGGTTAAAACCAGCTCCGGCCTATCCATCGAAGTCATCTCGGGCGAACAGGAAGCTGAGTGGGCCTTTCAAGGCGTCGTCACCGACCCGAAACTGCATTCCTTGCCGCTGCTCATCCTGGACGTTGGCGGCGGCAGCACCGAATTCATCGTCGGCGGCAAGGGAGAATTGCGCTTCCGCACCAGCGAAGCCATCGGCTCCGTCCGCCAACTCGAACAAATGAAACTCGGCGACCCGCCCGGACTCACCGCCCTGGCCGATTGCCAAGATCGCTTGAAAAAACTTTTGGACAGCGCCGTCGCCCCGTCCCTCGAACCCGCTTTGCGTGCCCTGGGCCAACCCGCGCACCTCATCGGCACCGGCGGCACCGTTACCATCCTCGCGCGCATGGAGAGCAGCATGACCGATTTCGACCGCGCGAAAATTGAAGCCACCGTCCTGCCCGCCGCCCGGGTCCGCACCCATTTGGAGAACCTCTGGCAAATGACCCTGGCCGAACGCCAAAAAATTCCCGGCCTCCCGCCCAAGCGCGCCGACGTCATCCTCGCCGGCGCCGCCATCTACGAAACCATCATGCGCCGCTTCAACTTCAGCCACCTTAGCATCAGCACCCGCGGCCTCCGTTACGCCGCCCTTCTCTCTTAACTCCCTCTTTATCCCAAAGGGATTACGTAATTCAGCCCAGCGGTTGCGCGTTGCGCGCTACCCTGGGTAACAACCCCATTAAACACCAACCCTGAAGGGGTTGAATCAGTTTAAGGACGGCACAAAAATCCCATTTGCTATTATATTACTCTGTAATATAGATGATCTGGATGCAGAACAACTGAAACGGCTTCGCCACGCCGTCGAAATCATCAAACAAGAATTTAAATATGAAACGCAAAGAAATTGAGTTTTCCGCCGAAGACCTGATCAGCAGCGTCGAGTCTTTTGCCCGACACGTCAGCGGCAAACAACGCCTGACCCTGCGCACCAAGACCTTCATTCTGCCCAAGCGAATCAAACCCATCGCGCCCAAAGAAATCCGGGCCATCAGAAAAAAACTGAACGTCAGCCAGTCCGTTTTCGCCTCTTTGCTCAACGTCCCGAAAGTCACCGCCATCAGTTGGGAAAAAGGCCGTCGCAACCCCACCGGCGCGGCCCTTCGCCTCCTCGACCTTGCCCGAAAAAAGCCTGATGTTTTGGTGTAAGCAATTTTCGCATCCTTCACTTTTGACGGTTAAATCCAGAGTCAATCAATAATCTGGCGGGTGACTACGGCAATGTCATCAGGAAACGCCCCCGAGGGAAGGCGAACCAACTCTGCTAACCGTTAAGCCAGCAGGCTTCGTTCAGGTCGGCAATCGCCTCGTCTGACCAGATTGTTTTGAATTCCATGTCGTGGCCCATGATTCCAGCAACCGCTCCGCCTCCTGATGCGTCTTGGTTCGACCCGCAACCACATCCGCGCGACCGCGTCGCACGGACGCCATGATTTTCAGTTCCTCTTTTATTTCATCCAGCGAAACATTCTCAGGCAGCCTTTGCAAAGCATCCACAACAGCTTGCTTGTCGGTCATAAGGAAAAATTAACATCAGCCGAAACAGAAGGCAAGATGCCCGTTTTTCTGGGGTGCGATTGCAAGTGCCGGTCAATTTTCGGACGGAGCGCGGCTGTGTGGGGGTGGGGGACCAGCCGCAGCGGGTGGCGCGCACCTGACGCGTGATCATTTACCCAAGCCTTCGGCCCGTTTGACCGGCACTTTAAATCG
>CAIYOY010000180.1 GCA_903927905.1 uncultured Verrucomicrobiales bacterium
CACCAATCGGGGGCGATGGAACTGATTTTACGTGGCATAATTTTAAAGATTCAAAGTTCAAAATCCAAGTTTCAAGGATTTTTCGTAGGCTTTATTGATGTAATAATTTTTTCCTAGGGCTTCGGCGAAAGGATCTATTTCATTCGCGCTATAACCAAAATGCAAATGGCGGCGGAAACCTTCCGCGTGTTTGAAACGCCGGGAGGCTTTGCCCACATTCAGTGACATCGTCTCCATCGCCTGCAAATAAGAATTCATCCCCTGACTGGCATCGAGCCAGCCCTGCTGGCTTTGGTGCGCCGCTAGTGCCGCCCTTTTGGTGGCATGGACCGAAGCCGTGTTGACGTAAGCTCCCGCCACCACCGCCCGCCGCAACGGATCGAGCGAACTATGCGGCATCCAATGATAAAGCGTCACCTCACCGCCATAAGGGGTGCGCGACGGCTGGCTCTTAAAATTCGGCATCCCATGGGTGAACGCCGCGCTGACCACCAACCGGCACGTATTGGTGTGATCCTCCATGTAATCTTGCGGCGAATGCGTCAGGACAATGGAAGGCTTCACCTCGCGAATAACCGCTGAGAGCCGGCGCAACGTTTTGAGATCATAAATGATTTCCAAATCGTTGCAGAGCGGCGCATGAAAATGCGCGCCCAGGATGCGGGCCGCCGCCTTGCCTTCCTTCAATCGGATCCGCGCCGCCGTGGCCCGGTCGTATTCTACGCTCCCGCAATTCCCATTGGCCACATTCATGTAATGAATCTCGTAGCCCGCCTTTTTCAAAAGCAGCAATGTGCCCGCTGTTTGAAACTCAATATCGTCGGGATGCGCCCCGATGGCAAAAGCTGTTTTCATTTTAAGAGAGTTTACAAATCAGATTCTTCCAAACCGGCCACTCTCATTTGGTGCCGCAATAGCCCGGTCTTAAGTGGTTTATTTCCATGAACTGGAATGGAAATCCGCTCCGGGCATCCGGTCTTGCCGAGAATATGATGGCTGCCGTTAATTCGCAGTAAAACCCAGCCATGATGGCTAAGAATTTTAATGAACTCCTTGCCTGAGACTTGTTTCACAGGGCCAATTCCAGCAGTTCATCCTGTGGCGTCAGTAAATCTTTTACGTCAGCGCCCAAACAGCCTTCGATGGCCTCACGCAAGTTCAGCAACAACTCTTCCTTGGTTTCGCCTTGAGTGGCACATCCGGGAATAGCCGGCACTTCGGCCCAATATCCGCCTTCCTCAGCCGGATGAACGATGATTTGAAGCTTCATGCCATTAGTTTACTTTCAGACAATGCAAATTCAAGTTTCTTAAAGCTTCACCGTCTTCCCCGTCGCCGCTGATTTATCCGCCGCGAACATCACCTTGTGCGTCTTCATCGCGTCGCCGAGGCTGGTGAACGGCATTTCCTTCCCGGCGGAAATGGACTCGAAAAATTTATCGAACTGCGTCTGATACGGATGATCGGACACGTCGCCGGAATCGAGCATCTTCATCGAGAGGTTGCTCCAGGCGTTTTTGTTGGTGCGCAGTTTCATCGAGTGAAACTTGTTGTCCAATAAACTGCCTTCGCTGCCGACCAGGTGCGTGTGGAAATAATACGGCTGCAAACAATCCACGATCGCTGCGCACTTGCCGATCTTGCCGCTCTTGAATTTCAAGATGGTCACACTGGAAGTCGTGTATTCGTATGGCTTGAAAATTTTGCTCTTCGACTTCGTGTCGTAACTGGTGACTTCCGTCACATCGGTACCCAGGCAATGGAGCAGGGCGTCGAGCGCGTGGCAACCGGCCGTGAGCAGCGAACTGCCGCCCGCGTCCTTGCGCGTGTTCCAGCGGAACTGTCCGTACCACGGCCCGATGCCGTGATAATAATCAATTTCGCCATAATGCAATTCGCCCAGCAACCCCTGTTCGATCGCCGCCTTGGTCACTTGCATTTGACTCGAGAAACGACATTCAAAGCAGACGCACGTCTTGACCTTCGCCTTCTTCACGGCGGCTTCAATGGCCTGGCAATCTTTCCACGACAAGGCCAAAGGTTTCTCCATGATCAGATGCTTCCCGGCGCGCGCGGCAGCCACCGCATGCTTGGTATGCTGATAAGGATAACTGCACACCGAAACCACGTTCAGCCCGGGCTGCTTGAGCATCTTGTTGAGATCAGTGTAAGTCGTGATCTCGCTGCCATGCTTGGCGCTGAGGGCTTTGGCGTCGAGCGGGCGCGAAGAATAAATGGCGGTGACCTGCGCGTGCGGACTGTTGTTGATGGCGGCGATGTGGGCGGTCGCGACCCAGCCATATCCGATGATTCCTACGTTATATTTTTTCATAAAATTTTGCTCGGTTTGAGAAATGGAATGGCACACCGTTTGCGCAGCATTGTCAAAACTTTCTTTGGGGCCATCACGGTCTTATGAAGCATTTGGATCGAGCAACCACGCCAGCGCCTCGGCTTCGTCGGAAAAAATGTTACCCAAGAGACCGCGGTTTCGGGCGACGGTCATGCCGAATTTTTCCGGGTCGATCAATTCGGCGGCGGCGACGACCGAGAGTTTGACCATGGATTGTCCGGCTCTGGCCCATTGCTCGGCCATCTGAAAACGATCAAGGGTTTTGGGCGAACCAAAGCCCGTCAAACCCGTGCAATTGATCAGGAGACGCCGGATCTGATTTTCTCTGGCATAGGTGATGGCATTGGTGGCCAGCAGGACCGCTTCTTGCAGGGAAACTTTTCCCACCGGCCGATAACTGGCGTAACCGTCTTCCATTTTAAAATGTTCGGGAGCGGTCATGGGATCAGCTTGCCATCATTTAGTTGAAAAGCACGTTTCATTTGTTGGGCGAGGTCCAGGGCGTGGGTGACAAGGATAAGGGTGACATTTTCTTCACGGTTTAATTCCAGCAGCAATCTGGCCAGTTCGGCGGAAGCATTCCGATCCAGCGCACCGGTCGGTTCGTCGGCCAGCAGCAGGCCGGGCTGATTGATCAAAGCGCGAACGACCGCCACGCGCTGGCGTTCACCACCGGAAAGTTGGCCGGGACGATGGTCCAGCCGGGCGCCGAGGCCGACACGTTCCAGTAATTTTTTGGCGCGATCTGGCGCGCCTTCTTTATTGGCCGCGACCAGCGTGGGAATGAGCACATTTTCCAGCACCGTGCATTGCGGCAATAAATGGTGCGCCTGAAAAATAAAACCGATCTGGCGATTGCGGAGGTCGGCGAGTTGGTTCTCGTCCAGTTTGGCGAGGTCTTGATTCTCCAGGATGACTTGGCCGGTGGTCGGGCGGTCGAGGGTTCCGATGATATTGAGCAACGTACTCTTACCCGAACCCGACGGCCCGACGATGGCAATGGATTCGCCGCGCTGAATTTCGAAACTGATATTGGACAGAACGGTGACCGGCGGGGCGTTGACCACCGAGTCATAAGACTTGGAGACATCGTTCAGCTTTAGAAATGGGTCGGGCATGGCCACGAGGGATGATTAACACAATAGGAAGCGCAGGGGAAGTAATCGTTATGACCGTTTCGGTCAGACGCATTAAAATTTCACCGCGATATCGCGCGGTCGTTCTTTGTCCCGGAGGGACACTTGATAATAGCCCGGCAAGTTATTGCCGGGTGGAGGTGATCAAAGTCCTAAGTCCCGAAGGGACGGCTGAATTTTTAATGCGTCTGACCTGATGACCGCGTTCTCACGAACGCAGCCACGAAAAAAATCAGATTTATGGCCGACGGGCGGTGACGATCAGGTGCCGCCCAAAGACGGACGGGCCGCTGCCGGCTGTTTCCCAGAATTTTTTCGTTTCAGGGTCGGATGCCTTTTTGGCCTTGGATCGGCAATAGAGCCGCTGCGGCAGGGCCAGCGGCCATTCCCAAAAATGCCGTGCGACGCTCATATTTTCCGCGTGGAGTTCCACGTCTGCAAATCCGGCCAGTTTCAGATAGAGATAAAGATGCGGGAAAGACCACGGCGTGATGTGCATGTGCGTGCCGGGTTTTATTTTTCCGGCCAGACACGGGAAGCCAGGATAAAATCCGCGCAGCCAGAATTGCAACTTCGCCTCCGGGTACCAGACATTCGGAGTGGTGATCACGACCATCCCACCAGGAGCCAGATGCGCATGGATGGAGCGAAGAAATAGCAGCGGATTCCCAAAGTGTTCAATTCCTTCGCACGACAAGATGCAATCATACGTGCCGAATGATTTGGGCAAGCCTTCATCCAAGTCGGCTTGAAGGAAATTTTTGTAACCGCCGCCGGGTTCGCGCACGTAGAGGTCCACGCCATCCAGTTCAGCCGCATAGGGCAATTGCGCTCCCAGCCAGCCGCCGCCGCTGGGGACGTCGAGGATTTTTGCAGGCTTGGTTTTGGCCAGCAGGGCGATGACGACATCTTTGGAAGATTGTTGCATTTAATTTATTTACCAGCAAAACCCTTCGTATTGGCAGGGGAGTTGTTTCAGTTCCGGCCAGCCGTTGATATCGAGGACCTGATGGCGGGTGGTGATGGATTTGGTTAGATCAGAAATAGCGGCGCAGCGTTGGGCGGCGATGATCAGGCCGGCTTGCCCCAGGGCTGCGGCCAGATCGTTTTGCAAGAGCGACGCCAGATGCGGCATTTTTGTGTCAATCACACGCTTGTTGCTGCCGATGAGTTGGGCGAGGTTCAGTTGCGGATCGTAGATGCGCACTTTGTGGCCTTTGCCCAAAAGATTTTGCGCCACCTCCACCATCGGACTCTCGCGCAGATCATCCGTGTTCGATTTGAACGACAATCCCAGGATCACAATTTCCTCGTGCCCGGATTTCTCGATGATCCGCAACAACGATCGCAAATGCTGCTCGTTGCTGGGCAAAAGGTTTTCCAGCATGGGTAAAGTGATGCCTTCCTGGCGGGCGCAATGGTTGATGGCGCGGACATCTTTGGGCAGGCAGGAACCGCCGAACGGGTTGCCCGGACGCAGGTAATATGGGGAAAGATTGAGTTTTTTATCCTGGCAAAGCAGGGCCATCACGGCGGCGGAATCTATCTGGAGTTGTTTCCCGAGGCGGCCGATTTCATTGGCGAAAGTGATCTTGGCGGCGTGGAAGGCATTGCAGGCGTATTTCACCATCTCAGCGGTGTTCCAATTAACGACCGAGGCGGTTTCGCCAAAGAGTTGCATGAACTCGGCAGAAGGTTTTTGCCCGTCACGAGTTCCAACCACGGCTAACGATGGCTGCAAAAAATCTTCCACCGCCGTGCCTTCGCGCAAAAATTCCGGATAATAAAAAACCTGCAATTTCCCGCTGGCGATCAGATCGCCGCAAAACTCGGTAGTCAACCGCAGAGTGCTGCCGGGCAGCATGGTGCTGCGGAAAATAAGCGCGTGATTTTGTCCTTTGGCCCGAACGGCCTGCGCAATTTCATCGGTGACTTGGCGGACAAAATGAAGATCCAGCGCTCCGGCGGGCGACGAGGGTGTGCCGACGCAGACGAGCGAAGCATCGGTCACGGCAATGGCCTGGGTGGTATTGGTGGTGGCTTTGAGCAGGTTATTTTTTTTCGCCTGCTGCAATAAATCTTCCAGGCCCGGTTCGATGATTGGCGGTTTGCCTTGGTTGAGGGCTTCCACCTTTTGAGCGGCGACATCCACGCCGACGACCGCATGGCCCTGCCGGGTCAAACACCCGGCAGTGACTGCGCCGACGTACCCGAGGCCGAAGATACTGATTTTCATGAACGGGGAAGGCTAAAACGTGCCAGAGAAAATTCCAAGCTTCATTCGTGGGCTGCTAGGCAATGATGGAATATGAAAAACTTCGGGAGCAAACGCCGTCTATTCGATGTCCACTTCGATGCGGATTATTTTGTTGTCGCGACGGAGCAGACCATGGAAGTGAGTAGGGGAATCGAATACCAGGTGGCTATGGTGTATCCAGACACCGTTGACAGGCACCTCCCTTCCATCGGCATTGAAAGAACCGTTGACGTGTTCGTCTGACATTTATAAACGCGAAATGCTTGCTGTCAGGACTGAACTGAATTGGATCGTAGGCTTCAAGATCATGGTAGGGACCGTACTCCTTGTTATCTACAACCACGAAGTGGACGCCATATGAATCTGACATTTCCGGGATGCTAATGCTGCCGCCTGATTTTACGGCGTTCTTCACAGCTTTCTTTGAATTGGCGACGGCTTTGGAGAGGTTAAGACGGCGCTCCTCGCGTTGAATGGGATATGCAATCCGGCGTCCGTCATCGCTGACAGCGACCGCTTCGATATCGATTTCACCTCTGATCGTCCCCATTTTGTTACCATCTATGAACAAGGTGGTGGTTTCACCGGAACATCCAATAGCGATATGATGAGCGCGATGATACTCCATCAGGATCACGCTAAACTCAGGACTTCTCTTCCCGTTAAGCACGAAGAAATATATTCCTTGCTCAACCAGTCCATTGCCAACCATATAAGCAAAGTTTTTCGAATCCGGACTGAATTCAAGTTCTCTGACGTAACCGGAGAATTTTTGACCAGGAACACCATCTACGACAACGGCGTCTGACCCATTAACATACGCCCATCGTTTGCCATCGGGACTGAAATGCAAACTAGTGGCATCGGCGATCTGGCAATCATCTAAAACAATATAGTTCGTTTCGGACCGGGTTGCGGCATAGCTAAAATGCGCGCTGTCAGTGCTGAACAGGCCGGTGTCTAGATCCGGATCCCGGAGGGGTTTTTGATCCCAATCGATCGAATCCCAGATTTGACTGCTCTTTCCATCAACCACCATCGTGAAGTTCGTGCCCTGCGGCCGAATGTAAGCGAGTCGCTGACCGTCAGGGCTTAACCAAAATGCCAGTCGTTCCTGTTTGGAAAAACCCTTGACCCATCCGCACGAGGATGCAACTTCGCGTCCATCCACCACGATGATCGGCGTGCCGTTGCTTCGCGCAAGGTAAGCGTAGTGTTGTGAATTTCCACTGAACACCACCTTCCATCCGATGATTTCATCGTAGGCTTTCTGCCTTTTGCCATCCAGAACAACGAACCGTTGGCCTTGGTCGGTTGCGATGTAGGCAAGATGTGAATCGTCGGGACTGCTAACCAGTGGGTGGCCATTGTCGAATTCGGAGTGCCTGGGCGGGCCGACCCAGTCGAATAACGGCCCGTTTGTTCCATGCACTACAACCGTCCATTTGTTCGAGCAACTTGCCACGGCCACAATATCACTGCCGTCACCCTCGAGTTCCCACTCGATCAACTTTTCAAATGAACCGGCAAGTCTGTCATCCAAAAAAATTGCGGTTCGGCCATTTAGCTTCGTTTCGTAGGCAAGGTGCTTGCAGTCTTCGGTGAATATCCAGTGCTCGGTGAGAAAACCGGGATAAGGATACGGTCGGATTTCTGCCAGAGAAACTTCTTTGACGGTTATCTTTGGGGCGGGCTTTGCGAACGCAGCAGGCGACGCACCACAAAGCACGGCGCACGACAGAGCGAGAATCCATTCTGCGGGTTTACCCATCACGCGAGAGATAGTAAGAACAGGGTGCGGCGTCTTGCAATCTCTATATACCTGCGGGCCGATCTGGAGAAAAACAGATTTGCGCCAGTGAATGGATTCAGCCATTTTAACACCGACTCAATTTCCGTGTGAAGAAAGTTTTTGAAGAATTAAAGAACAGCCTCGTCTGCAAACGATGGAGAACGACCCTTTGTTGGGTGGCTTTGTTTTTTGCGCTGGCTGTGACGGTGCAGTGGCGCACGGGAGCATATCGGGCGGAGTTTGGCAGCGAACCGGATGAGGCGGCACATTTTGTCACGGGATTGGTGCTGCGGGATTATGTCGCGGCGCATCTGCCGGGGAATCCGCTGCATTACGCACGGGATTATTATGACCATTATCCGAAGGTGGCGTTGGG
>CAIYOY010000181.1 GCA_903927905.1 uncultured Verrucomicrobiales bacterium
CGATTTAAAGTGCCGGGCAAGCGGGCCTTGTCCGAACCGAAGGCTTGGGTAAATGATCACGCGTCAGGTGCGCGCCACCCGCTGCGGCTGGTCCCCCACCCCCACACAGCCGCGCTCCGTCCGAAAATTGACCGGCACTTGTAATCGCACCCTTGTTATCTCCCGTCATGGACAGCAAAGCGGAAAAAGAGTTAAGCTCACCCATGATTCGTTGTTGGCGCGAAATTCTTCTGGCCTTGCTTCTGGCGGTGGCGGCTTTGGCCGCTTTCTCGCCGGTGCTCCGGGCTGATTTTGTCGCGTGGGATGACAATATAAACATCTACGAAAATCCCCACATCCGCAGCCTGGATGGCGCCCACGTGAATTGGATGCTGACCAACGGCTCTTATATTCGCCGTTATCAGCCGCTCGTTTGGTTGAATTACGCGTGGCTCTATCGTTTTTGGGGCCTCAACCCATTCGGGTTCCATCTGGAAACCCTGTTGTTCCATGCCTTTGATACCGTGCTTCTTTTCTGGTTGATTCGACGCCTGTTGCGTCTGTCCTTCAAATCGGCGAACGATGGGCCACTCCTGTGGTGCTCGGGGGTGGCCGCATTATTGTGGGGGATTCATCCTTTGCGCGCCGAGACGGTTGGTTGGGTTTCCGGCGGAACTTACGCACCGGCCTTGATGTTTACCCTGCTCTCGCTTTTTTTCTATCTGAAAGCCGTCGCCGGAAATGCGGAACGGCCCGCCTGCAAGAATATTTCCTATTGGCTGGCGGTTTTAATGTTTGCCGTTTCATTATTGATCTATCCCATTGCCATCGCTTTTGTGGCGGTTCTGGTCGTGTCGGATGTTTTTCTGCTGAACCGATTGCCGTTGTCCTGGTCCCGCTGGCAGAACGAAGCAGCGATCCGGCTGGTATTGCTGGAAAAATTGCCCTTCATCGCGGTGTCGCTGGCCGTGGCCATCGTGACCAAACACGCCGTCAACACCGGACAATATTCACCGTGGCAAACCGCGTATGGTTTTCATGTGGCCGTCAGTCAGGCTTTTTACATTTGGGCTTATTACCTTTGGAAACCATGGGTGCCGATCCATCTGTCGCCCATTTACACGACCCTGATCGGATTTGATCCGGCTACGTGGTATTTTCCCGTCAGCGCCCTGGGCGTTCTGGCCCTCGGCTGGGTTTGTTTTCAGTGGCGCCGACGGACTCCTTTGTTGCCGGCCTTGTGGCTTTGCCACATCGCTTTATTGGTGCCGATGCTGGGCTTGACCGAAAACCCGCATTATCCCAGTGATCGTTACGATTATTGCGTCGGGTTGCTTTGGCCGGTTTTGATTGCGTTCGGATTATATAAATATTGGGGCCATGTCCGGACGCGAAAAATTATCCTGATCCTTTTCCTGCTCGCCTTGCCGGTATTGGGGGCGATGAGTTTTCGGCAGGCGCAAATCTGGCATAACAGCGAAACCTTGTTCAAAGCTGGAATCGAACGCCTGGGTAATGATCCGTATCGGATTAATTTGTATTCCCGACTCGCGGCCTATTATGAACACACTGGCCAAACCAACCTCGCCCGCCAACAGTATGAAACCATTTTGACCATTTCACCCGCCAATCTTGAAGCTCGCCGCAAGCTCGCGCAAATTTCCCCGTAATTTCCACTTGTTCCCGGCGCATAAAACGGTACGTTGATTTAGATGTCGCAGTCGCCGTCGAAAAAGAAAAATCCCGCCATCCTGCTCGGTCTGGGCCTGGACTCGGACGGGCATAAGCGGGTCACGCGCGGGCCTAACTTCGCCCTCGTCGGCGGCACGCAGGAAACGCACGAAGTCATGACCGAGAAGGCCATCAAGATCAACGAAAAGCTCGCGGCCAAAGGCAAGCAACTGGCCGAAGTCAGCGCGGAAGAATTCGAGGACATCGCCCACTCGGTCGGTTTGAAACCGCCCCCTTCACCCCAACGCAATTAATTTAATTTTTTATGGCCAACATTCCCCTGGAAGATAGTTACACGGACATCATCGGCAAGGCGCAACGCGGACTGAGCATTGGTGATGAGGATTTGGCCAAGCGCGCCGGAATCTCCGCCGCCGATCTGGCCAGCCTGAAATCCGGCCAACTCAATGAAGCCGCCGCGCGCAAGGTCGCAGCGGTATTGAATCTGGGCCCGGACACTTTGGTGGAGTTGGCAAAAAAAGCCTGGTATCCCGCGCCGCAGGAAGTGGTGGGATTAGCCTGCTTCAATACTCCTTACGACGATATGACCGTGAATTCCTACTTGGTCTTTGATTCAAAAACCAAGGAAGGCGCGGCCTTCGATACCGGGGCCACTTGCGCCGGGATGGTGGAATATGCCGCTCAGAATAAAATCAAGATCGTCCTTATTCTGCTCACGCACACGCACATTGATCACATCGTGGACCTCGAGAAATTGAAGGCCGCCACCGGCGCAACGGCGCACGTCGGCGAGAAAGAAAAATTTCCCAAGGCCGAAGCGTTTGCCGCCGGCCAAACTTTCAAAGTCGGCAATTTAAAAATCGAAACCCGCCAGACCAGCGGCCATGCCCGCGGTGGCATCACTTATGTCGTTTCAGGCTTGGATCGAAAACTGGCGATCGTGGGCGACGCCATCTTCGCCGCGTCCATGGGCGGCGGCATGATTTCCTATGCCGAAGCGCTGGGCACCAATCGCAAAGAAATTTTCAGCCTGCCCGATGACACCATCATCTGTTCCGGCCACGGCCCGCTGACCACAGTGGGTGAACAAAAGAAGCACAACCCCTTTTATCCCGAGTTTCAGAAGTAAACTTGACGGGTTTAGGGGTGGGCTTTAGCCTGTTAAGAGAGGGTGCGATTGCAAGTGCCGGTCAATTTTCGGACGGAGCGCGGCTGTGTGGGGGTGGGGGACCAGCCGCAGCGGGTGGCGCGCACCTGACGCGTGATCATTTACCCAAGCCTTCGGTTCGGACAAGGCCCGCTTGACCGGCACTTTAAATCGCACCCGTTAAGAGAGGTGACATGGACTCCATTCTCCTTATCATGGCAGTGTGAATAGTTATTTATCCAAAATGAAAATTAACAAATATATGAATTCCCTTGGGCTGGTTGCGGGTGTTTTTTTAGCTTTGGCCGCAATCACGGCTCCGGCGCAGCCTCCCACCCCTGACAAAGAAAAAGATTCAGAAAAGACCCCGCCTGCGAAACGAGGTCGTCCCGAAAAAAATGCCCCCGTAAACCGGCGTGGTTTGCCGGTTGACTCGTCGTCCGAATCAAAAAGGCCCACGAGTCACAGCCGCGATTCTTCGACGGAAGACCCTTCCCATCCATCGAAAAACACCACGGAACGTTCGACGGAAAAGACCACCACGACCACGAGCAAGACCATCACCACAGTTCATGAATCCGCGACCTTGCACACCAAAACCACCGCCGGAGGCGCGCATGAAAGAGTCACTTCTTCCGGCCAGGTGCGCGAGAAAGAAGTCATCAAATCAGACGGCACCCACACGCAACACTTCGCCCCCACCGGTCGCATGCAAACCGAAGTGATCGTCAAGAGCGGCGGCGTGCAGGAAACCAAACATTTTGCGCCAAACGGCAAAGTGGAAAAAACCGTGATCCTGAAGCCGGGCGGAGTCACAGAAGTGGAAGCGGTCCGTTATGGCCACGACGGGCGCGCACGCGCCACGGAAACCGTGGTGGTCGAACAGGGCCGGGAAGTCTCCAAGACGGTCGTCATCAAAGAAAATATCACCATTGTTCATAACACGACCTACATCAATGTCGCCCCCGTCGAGCGGCATTATGACCGGTTTCGATTTGGATTCGTTTATCGTCCGATTTTCACCATCGAGTCCCCGGTGTTTGTCTCGTGGTATGATCCTTATTGGTATTCTCCGGCGGGCGTGGTGGTGGTGCATCCGTTTCGATATTCCTGGGGTTGGGACAATGAGGTTTGGTACCGCCGTCACCATCATTATTGGGCAACCTACGAGGTTTATCCGACGCCTTCGTATTGGGTCACCGATTGGATGATCGCCGGTTATGCCGCCGATCATTACGCCGCTTCGATCAGCGTGGAACAAGCGCGCGAAGACGCGCGGCTCGCTCGCGAAGACGCCGAAAAAGCCCGTGCCGCCGCTGAGAAAGCGCAGGAACAAGCGGAGATCGCCGAAGCCCACGCCGCGCAGCAAGCGGCCGAAGCCCGCGCCGCTCGCGCCGAAGCCAAGATCGCTCAATTGCAAGCCGCCGAAGCCAGCGTCCAAGCCGGCAAACCCAATCCCACTTTGGCTCCGATTGATCCGCAGACCAAAGAACAACTTCGCCTCCAAGTCGAACAAACCGTCGCCGACAAAAAAGCCTATGCCGAACAAGCTGCCAAAGGTGGCAACCCGGTCCCACCGGACGTTTCCAAAGCGCTGGCCGATCCCAAGCACGTTTATCCGATCTCTTCCTCCATCAATGTGATTTCCGCAACGGACTCAAGCCCCGCCGGAACTTTGTCGGAAGGCGACTTGATCAAACTCGAACCCGGCCAGGAAGACATCATCAAAAACGCCGATGAAAACACCTTCATCAAAATGCGCGTCCTGACTTCCAAGGGTGAAGATGGCGAAGCCCAGGCCGGCACCGTGGTCAGTCTGCCGTTGAAGACGGTGCAGGATTCGGACAGTGAATTCCGCGCGAAGCTGGATCAGGGCCTGGCCGAAGCTGACAAGAACAAGGACCAGTTCAAAACCGGCGCGCAATAACGCACTCGAAAAAAATTAAAATTAGCATTGACCGTTTTTTTCCGTCACCTAACCTTGGTTTCCCGAAACACGAACCATTAACAACAATATATAAATGAATACCATAGTCCCCCTTATCAGTTCTGGCGTGGCTGGCCCGCTTGGCGTGCTGCATCTGCCCCGTCTCTGGCTTAAACTCTCGCTTGAATCCACCGGCAAACTCGCCGCTGGTTATCCCGGCGCCGGCAAAGGCTATGACCAAATGACGATTGACGCCCTCGGCCTCAATCGCGACGCGGTCATCGCCTTCGTCAAGAGCAGCAAGCCGACCTATCCGCAATTCGAAGCCTGGATCAAGAAGCAGCCCGGCGTGAAACTGGACAAAGCGACCATTGACAAAGCCAATGCCGCCGTCCTCGGATATAACCACGACGACGCCACCCGCAAAGGCATCCTCAGCGCCAACGGCCTGCCCGATGACGCCAGCGCCTGCAAAGACGCCGTCAACCTCAACAACCTCGACGACTGGAATGAATTCCATGCCGCGGTGTTGAAGTAACCCGCCTTACCTTCAGGCCGGCGCAAAGATTAAAGATTATCTTTGCGCCGGCCTTTTTTGTGGGTCAGATTGCCGGTATGAGAATTGAATCCATGCACGTCGGGATGAAAGTCCTGCATCCTGATTATGGCCTCGGCACCGTCAAAGGCGTTTCCGAATATATGACCGAGATCCGCTTCGACGGCGGCCTGAAAACTCTCTCGCCCGATCAATGCGATTTAAAACCCGCCGAAGCCCAGGCCGAAATCACCGGCCTCTCCATCCCGCTGACCACGCTGGTGGCTGAAACGGTTTCGGCCATGGTCAAGGAATTGCACCTGGAACGCGACGACTCCATCGTCGAGCAATTGGGCACGCGCTGGCAGAAAGGGATGCTGGTCTTGCGTCCCGCCGATGCCGGTTTGCAACCCAAAGAAGTTCCGCTGGAAACTTTCTTCCACAAAATCGTCGGCGTACGAAATCAGTTGCGCGTTCTCGAACAAAAAATCAATGCGCATCCGCAATTGAGCGACGCCGACAAAGTCGAGATGCAACAATACATCAGCCGCAGCCACGGCTCGCTGACGACCTTCAACATCCTGTTCAAGAACAAGGACGACCAGTTTTCGTCCAAGGGGGAATAAAAGCAGATTGTGAGGGGCGTTATCGGAGTTAAAGCCGTTGCAATTCCAAGCAACCCTGCGTAGCGTCTTGCGCCATGATTCGGTTGGTTTTATTTGATATTGATGGAACGCTCATTCACTCCGGCGGTGCCGGCGTCAAAGCATTCGCCAAGGCTTTTGCCACGGAGTTCGGCATTGCCGATGGCACGCAACGTTTGAAATTTGCCGGGCGCACGGATGTCTCGCTGGTGCGGGAGTTTTTCGGACAAAATCAGATCCCGGCCACGCCGGAAAATTTCGATCGTTACTTCACCGCTTACCTGCATTGGCTGGAGCAGATCGCGCCTGAAACGCCCGGCAATATTTGCCCCGGCTTTCACGAATTTTATTCCGCCCTGCTGGCCCGACCGGAACCGCCGCTCATCGGCCTGCTGACCGGCAATATCGAGCGCGGCGCGAAAATCAAACTGGGACAGCACGGGTTGTGGGAAAAATTTCCCTTCGGCGGGTTTGCCGATGATCATGAAGAGCGCGACAGGATCGCCGTCGCGGCCAAGCAGCGGGGCGCGGATAAATTGAAACGTCCGTTAAGCGGGGATGAGGTTCTGGTCATCGGCGATACGCCGCTGGACATCCGTTGCGCCCGGGCCATTCAAGCGAAAGTTCTGGCCGTCGCCACGGGCAATTTCACGGTGGCAGAGTTGGCGGAACACAAGCCGGATTGGGCCTTGCAGGATTTTACCGCCATCACTGATTTATCCGCGCTCCTTCAGTAGTGTCAACCCGCAGAGATGACTGATAGGGGTTGATTAAAAGACCGGTGAAGTCCGCCTATTGCCCCAGTCCCAGAGCGACTTGCTCATCGAAACAAACCATTACAGTCTGGTTCTATAGACAGGCCGTCGCTCTGGGACCGGGGCTGCAACCGTAACGACACCCACGTTTAATCGCGCCCTTCATCGCAACGCTGGCGGTTTTGGCTTGGCGGCTTTTTCTAAAACAACCATCGTCTCCTGCACATTCCGCTCCAGGCTGAGGGATGGCAGATCCATCGAAATTCTTTTTTGCCCTTTGGTCTGCCATGATTCAATCGCGCCGACCAGCGCAGGAATGTCCGACGGATCAGGCAGCACGGTGCCGGTGATTTCCGGTTGTAAAATTTCCGCCGCTCCATTGTAAGCGGACGTGATCACGGGCAGGCCCGCCGCCAAAGCTTCCACGACCACGTTGGACGAAGGCTCGTAAATCGGCACCATGGTGAACAAATCAGCTGCCGCGTAAGCGTCTTCCACCTTTTCTGATTGACCGGCATAAATGACATTGGAAGGAGAAGTCAGTGGTTTCTCTCCCTTGCCCACGATCAGCAGCTTGATTTTTTTGCTGTGAAGTTTTTTGACGGCTTGCAGCAAAAACGGCAACCCCTTCCGTTCCCAACCCGAACCGACAAAGAGCAAAAGATACTCATCGTCGCGAACCTTAAGACGGGCGCGGGTCGCCGCACGATTCCCGCTTTGGAATCGCGACACATCCACCCCATTGCGCACCAAAAAAATGTGGTCGCCGGGAAATCGGGAATTTTCCAGAATCTCGTGCCGCACCATTTCCGAATTCACGATGATGTAGCGCGTATTTTTCGGATCAAACGTTTCCGCTTCCAACTCCATCATCTCCCGATGAAACTCGCTGCGGTCCGAAAAATATTTGCGCCACCACGGGCCAAAATGCTGCCGGCGCTCCAGCCAGACGCGGTGCAATCCGTCGCCCGCCCGGTAAACATCCTGCTTCAGCGTCCGCTCCAGGCTGAAAACACAATCATATTTTTCGTCGGCCAGTTTGTCCCGGACGCTCCCAGCGAAATCAAACGGGCTGACGGAAGGAACGGGATGGAAAACGACCCCCTCGGGTTTCGTGGGCCAGGATTCGGCAAATAAATGCGGCTCATGCCCCGCTTTGACCAGCGCGCCCAGCAAGCGTGTCAAATAAAGTTCCGCGCCGCCGGTGGCGGAATACTTTCGGCGGATGAGCGCGAGTTTCATGATGGCAAATGGCGGCGGTAAAGGGTCTCCAGCGTGTCCAACATGTGGTCAAGACTGTGCTTCTGCTGCGCATCCTGAAAACCCTGTTCGACGTAACGCCGCGTCGTTTCCATTTCCGCCAAGGTTTCCTTGATTGCTGCGGCCAGGGCTGCCGCATCTTTGGCCGGGAAAATCCGGCCGGTTTGACCGTGACGGATCACTTCGGGAGTTCCGCCGACATCGCTGCCCACCACCGGAATTTTTGACGCCATGGCCTGCAAACCGATTTGCGGGACGCCTTCATGGGCGGTCGAGGGAATGACCAAAACTTTGAGCGCGCGCAAGACCGCAGGGATATCATCCTGATGCCCCAAGCCAAACGCATAATCTTTCAGACCCAGATTATCAATCTGCGCCTGAATGTTTGGATGATCGCTGTTTAAACCAACGATCACAAATCGCGCGGGAAAACCGGATTGCTTCAACAATTGCGCTGCTTCCAGAAAAGTGGTGTGCCCCTTCCATCCGCGCACAACGCAAATCATGCCGATGATATCCACATTTTCCTGCGGAATCAGTTTGGCCTTTTCACCATCAGGCTTAAATAGATTCAAATCAATCCCGGTCGGTACCGTGCTCAAATGATCGGCGGGCACCCGGAATAATTCCTCGAAGTGGCCGGTGATTTTTTTACTCGTCGTCATGACGTGGTCGGCCAGCGTGACGTAAGCGTGGCGGCTGAGCCAACTGTTCGGATACGAAACATCAATGTGCCGGGTGCGGATGATGAACGGCACCCGCGCGAGCCGTCCCGCCGTCCCGCAGATCCAGCCATCGCGCGAACTGTGCGTGTTCAAGATATCCACGCGGTTTTTCCGCAACCAGAGCGCGACTTGCGGAATGCTCAGCGGCATTTCCTTGCGCAACACCCGCATCGGCACCACGGAGATATCCGCCGCCTGGGCGCGTTCATAGATTTTGCTGTGCGCCGGTGCGATCAGAAAAACCTCATGCCCGCGCTTCTTGAAGCCGGTCAGCTCGGCCATGATGCGATGCTCCTGGCCGCCCCAGCCGATTTCGCTTTCGGTATGGACGATCCGCCAATGAGGTTGTTTCTGGGACATTTATTTAGGCAACTGCCACGATGTATTAAGCGAATTTTCCGCGTCGAAGCAAGGTTGGAGTGGCTAAAATCATGGGCAACTGATTTTTTGGTCTGCCAAACTTTGTAACGATCGTTACAAAGTTTGGCAAGTGCTCGATTGCGAAAATAAACATAACAATAACGATTAAAAAATAACGATTCCCACTTGCGCGACCACAATTTGTCTGCTTCTTTAACTCACGAATTTTTAGGAGAACAATATCCCTGTAAAAAAAGAGAGAAACATGTCCAGTCCATTTTCGCATTCCCATCCGTTAGAACGTTACTCCGTCAAGAAAACCATCAAACCCGTCAATCTCATCTGCCTGGCGACTGAGGCCAAGGCGGTTTCGCTCATCGGCGATTTCAATGACTGGCATCCGCACGCGCATCCGATGAAACGCGCGGTGGATGGCGCCTGGCATATCCAGGTTTCGCTTGGCGCCGGCCATCATCATTACCAGTTTTTGGTGGATGGCAAACCGACGCTTGATCCACGCGCCCAGGGCATCGGACGTAATGAGGAGAATGAAAAGGTTTCACTCATCGCCGTTAGTTGATTTCCCGGCGGCGGGTTTCTTCCGTTGTTCGGCAAAAAAGGTTTGGATGAGCGATTTACATTCGGCTTCGCGCACGCCGCGGGTGATTTCGCATTGATGATTCAGCCCGGTGAATTGCAACAGATTCAGCGCCCCGCCCGCCGCGCCGCCTTTCGGATCGCCCAATCCATAGACTACTCGCTTGAGGCGAACGTGGACAATCGCACCAGCGCACATCGGGCACGGTTCCTTGGTGGCGTAGAGGGTGCAGTCAATCAAGCGCCAGTCGCCGACCACTTCTTCGGCTTGCGTGATGGCCAGCATTTCGGCGTGAGCGGTGGCGTCTTTCAATAATTCCACCTGATTGAAAGCGCGGGCGATGACGCGGCCTTCGCGCACGATGACGGCACCGACGGGAACTTCGCCGGCCTCGTAAGCGCGCATGGCCTGACGCAACGCTTCGCCCATGAAGAAGTGGTCGCTCTGCAAATCTATGATGGGTTCGTCGTCAGGCATCGAGTTTTTTCAGGACGGCCTGGCAAATATCGCGCGCGGCATGAGGTTTGCCGAGAGCGCGGGCGGCGGCGGCCATTTGGGTCAGTTTTTTTGTGCTGAGGAGTTGTTCGAGGCGGAAAGGAAGATCGTCGAGGCGATTGACTTTGATGGCGGCGCCGCGTTCGAGGAGGAAATCGCTGTTGGCCATTTCCTGGCCGGGAATCGGATGAAGGATTACCATGGGCCGGCCGATGGCGAGGGCTTCGGATGTGGTGAGGCCGCCGGGTTTGGTGATGATCAAATCGGCGGCGGCCATCAGTTCGTGCATGTTGCTGCAAAAACCGAGGACGTGGGTGGGATGTTTGCGGTCCTGCCCGGCGAGTTCGCGGCGGAGCTCGGTGTTTCTTCCGGCGACGACCAGGGTTTGGAATTGGCTCGGGAGTTTGTCGAGTTGTCCGAGGATTTGCGCGACCGGGCCCATGCCGAATCCGCCGCCGAGAACGAGAATGACCGGGAGGTCATCGCGCAGGCCGAGCTGGCGGCGGACGGCGGCGGCGTTGACCGGCGTGGAAAATTTTGTGGCGATGGGAATGCCGGTGACGGTGATGTCATCGGCGTTCGCGCCGCGAGCGGTGAGGCTGGCTTTGGTTTCTTCGGATGCGACGCAATACATATCTACCCCAGGCTCCAGCCAAAAAGCGTGCGCTTCAAAATCGGTCACGGTGCAGACGTTGAGCGGGTTCAGGCCGGTTTTATTTTTTGCTCGCAGATGGCCGAGGATTTCCAATGGCAGATAGTGAACGGAAAGAACCACGTCCGGTTCAAATTTTTTGAGGTGCCGGACAAAACCTTTATTGGTGCGATGGGCAAAGGAGCGGCGGAAATTGGTGGCTTCGCGGACGCGCTTGGAGTTGTCGGTTTTTTTGAAAACCATGCCATAGACTTCGGGGACGTGTTCGATGAGTTTGACGTAGCCGTCCACATAGACTTTGCGGTACCACTTGGGGGCGAAATCGAGGACGTCCACTTTTTCGAGGACATCGCGCGGGCGCAAGGCGCGCCAGGTTTCTTCGAGGGCGGCAGCCGCCGACAAATGTCCGGCACCGGCAGTGACAGTGGCTATTAGAACACGCATTTGTTTGTGGGGTTGAAGTAACACGGGCGGCGGGTTGGAGACAGAAAAATTTTCTGCGGGCGAACCTTGATTTGGCTTAATTTACCTTTATTTACCTGAATTTGTCTTAATTTGCCTTTAGGAAGGAAACACGAAACTCGAAAATCAATCCTCCGCCGCTGAAGCTTTGGAGGACGGGAATTCGAAACAAATATGAAATTCCAAATTTCAATGACCCTTCCCGCAAAAACCGCAAAGTGGTGCGAAACAGTTTCTGAATTAGGTGTCGTTAGCTGCAGTTTGGCGTCGCTGTTGGCAGGTTGAATCGAGGTCAGGTGGGGTGTTGGTGTCGTGGTTTTGAACCGCTGAATACGCGGAAGGAAGAAGGGGCGGGACGTGGCGGGGCGGTTCCCTCCGATTGGGAGCGAGGGACATAGCTTGATCGCTGAATAGGATTGTTTCTGATCCATCGGGGAAGAGTCTGGCAGGAAATCAGCGGGCTGTCGTGTACATGGTGGACACCGTTCCCATATTTCTCACGGTTCTCTTAATTCAAATTGATGCGAGTGATTCCACGAATTGTTGTGGGGTGATTTCATATGCTGAAGCTTGCCGCGTTTTGAGGCCGGTTCGGGGTAATCGAACACGTCAACGACAAGGGGAAAAATGGGGTAGTAACCCAATTTGGTGAAAAAAGATTAGAAGCCATCTCATAAATACCCTTGGCGGGGAGAAGGGATCTTTGAGCGGGCCACTTCGTTGCTCGTCGGTCACAGCCCCATAGCGGGGATGCTCCCTCCTCACGAGTCAGAACAACAGAAAGAAGCGCACCATAGGTGCGAAGTGGTCTCACCCCACCTTTTTCACCAAACTGGGTCACTACCCTTTGCTGGATTCAAACTGAGCCACTGCCGTCTTGTCTGCGTCCTGTCCACTGGCGGGCAATCGATGTAAAATGTCCTGTTTTGAGAACTGCGCGACAGAAGGTTACAAAATGCTTGTAACTGATGCCCTGCCCGGAGTCACTATATAACAAATGACTGCCAAGTTCCATTCCATCTTCCTGGCCATGCTGTGTGTCCTGACGCTTCCGCTGCACGCCGCCAAATCTCCCAACTTTATCATCATTCTCGCCGATGACCTCGGTTACGGCGATCTCGGTTGCTACGGCCATCCCACCATCAAAACACCCAACCTCGACCGCATGGCCGCCGAAGGCATGCGTTTCACCGACTTTTACGTCGCCGCCTGCGTCTGCACACCGAGTCGCGCCGCGCTTATGACCGGGCGTCTGCCGATTCGCAGCGGCATGGCCGGCAGCCATCAACATCACGTCCTCATGGCCAATTCCACCGGCGGCCTGCCCGAAAACGAAATCACCATCGCCCAAGCCCTCAAAACCAAAGGCTACGCCACCGCCTGCATCGGCAAATGGCACCTCGGTCATGAGCCGCAATATCTCCCCACCCATCGCGGGTTCGATTATTTTTACGGCCTGCGTTATTCCAACGACATGGAGCCGACCGCCAAAATTCCGCGCGACGCCTCCGGTCGCGAAGTCCAGGACCCCGAATGGTGGAACCCCACGCTTTTGCAAAATGATAAAATCCTCGAACAACCCACCGACCTCAGCACCTTGACCGAGCGTTACACCAAAGAGGCCGTCAAGTTCATCGAGCAAAACAAAAAAGGCCCGTTCTTCCTCTATTTTCCGCACACCTTCCCGCACGTCCCGCTTTTCGCCAACAAAAAATTCCAGGGCAAAAGCCTGCGCGGCGTCTATGGCGATGTCGTCGAGGAGATTGATTGGAGCGTCGGCCAGATCCTCGAAGCTCTCAAGAAAAATCATTTGACAGAAAACACCTTCGTCTTCTTCACCAGCGACAACGGCCCGTGGCTGGTGAAAAACCAGACTGGCGGTTCTGCTGGTCCGTTGCGCGATGGCAAAGGCAGCACCTGGGAAGGCGGCATGCGTGAACCCGGCATCGCTTGGTGGCCCGGCAAGATCAAACCCGGCACAGTCAATCATAATATCGCCTGCTCCATGGATCTCTTTCCGACCCTGTGCGGTTGGGCCGGCGCCTCCATTCCGACCGACCGAATCATGGACGGCGTGGATATGTCGGGCCTGCTTTTCGACACCGGCCCCGATCTTCGCCAGACCATGATCTATTATTACGGCAGCGACTTCTTCGCCTTCCGCCAAGGTGACTACAAAGCCCACTTCGTCACCCACACCGGCTACGGTAAAGACCCCGCCGTCCCGCATGATCCGCCGCTCCTCTTCAATTTGGAAAAAGACCCCGGCGAACGTTTCAACGTCGCCGCCGAACACCCCGACATCATCGCCAACATCCGGAAGGAAGTGGAAAAATATCAGGCCAACCTGGTGCCGGGAAAGCCAGAGTACTGATTTCGACATGACTACTTTGACCATCCGACCCAGCGTGATTTCAGCGGAACCTGAATTCACCAAATTTTGGGATGCGGCACTGGCTTTTCAACAGTCGCGGCAATTGCCTGTATGGCCGGCTTATCCGCGCGAGCTTATCCTGGAAGAGATCGCCGCCGGCCGACATTTTTCTGCCGTCCTGGCGGATGAAACCCTGGCTGGCTATTTTTCCATCACCCTGTCAGATCCGTTCATCTGGGCAGGAAAAGAAAAAGGTGATGCCGTGTATATCCATCGCATCTGCGTCAATCCCGATTGCCGGGGAAACAACCTCGCGTCCGCTGCCCTGGTTCAAGCGAACAACTTTGCCGTCGAGAAAGGCCGCGACCGCGTGCGGATGGATACGTGGGGTGACAATCAGCGGCTGATCGATTATTACTGTGCGTGCGGTTTTCGGTATATCGGAAGCCAACGTTTGAAAGCTTCCCCCAATCTCGCGCCGCATTATCATAACGCAAATGTGGCGTATTTTGAGAATGAGGTTTAATTTTTGCTGAAATGGTTGCTTCTTCCACCAAAAAACTGGTTCTGGTCACCGGCGGCACCGGTTTTGTCGCCGGTCATTGTATTTTACAGCTTTTAAATGCGGGCTACGCCGTGCGCACGACGCTTCGTTCTCTCCAGCGCAAAAATTCCGTGCTGGAATCACTCCGCTACGGCGGCGCAACAAATTTGGACGACGTTTCCTTCATCGAAACCACCTTGACTTCGGGCCAAAACTGGGACGCGGCCGTGAAAGGTTGCGAATACGTCCTGCACGTCGCCTCTCCCATCTCGCTTAAAATTCCCAAGGACGAAAACGAAATGATCGTGCCGGCGGTCGAGGGAACCTTGCGCGTCCTGAAAGCCGCGCGCGATGCAGGAGTAACGCGCGTCGTCCTGACTTCCTCCTTCGCCGCCATCGGTTATTCACCGAAAGAAACAGCTTATACCGAGGAAGATTGGACCGATCCTAATCTCCCCGGCCAATCCGCCTACGTGAAATCCAAAACCCTGGCCGAACGCGCCGCCTGGAATTTTTTGAAGACCGAAGGCGGCGCTCTCGAACTCGCCACCGTGAATCCCGTGGGTATTTTTGGTCCGGCCCTCAACGCCGATCTATCCGGCGGATTTCAGGTTTTGAAGAAGATGCTCGATGGAAAGGTTCCCGCCTTGCCGAAAATCAATTTTGGCATTGTAGATGTCCGCGACGTGGCCGATCTGCATCTCCGCGCCATGACCCGACCGGAGGCCAAAGGCGAACGGTTCCTGGCCGTCTCCGGCGACTTCATGTTCATGCACGAAGCCGCCATGCTCATGAGGACTCACCTCGGCGAAAAAGCGAAGCGCGTCCCCACCCGCACCTTGCCCGATTGGACCGTGCGTGTTGCTGCTATCTTCAGCCCGATGGCCCGAGGTCTCCTGCCGCATCTCAGAAAACACAAAGCCGCCAGCAACGAAAAAGCCCGGCACGTCCTAGGCTGGAATCCCCGCTCCCGTGAAGAAGCCGTCCTGGCCACCGCCGAGAGTTTGATTTATTTCGGTCAGGGAAAAGCTTAGTAGATTCCCTATTTCGGATAATTTGAAGTTAAATGTCTGTTGGATTTCAAGATGAAGGAAATAAGGTCTGTTCTTCGCGGCGTTGAATGGTGTAAACCCGAAGGACTTTGTAACTTCTGTTTACTAAAACGCCTAAATTAACGTCAAATTCTTTAGCGATTTCCAAATCCGCATCAAGGGTATCTCCGCGTCCAAATCTTTCGCCATTGTTTACTCGGTCCAAAAAAGCTTCATCGGCAATCGCGGCTGAAATTTTCTTGATGCCTCGGTAGTAAAACTCCCATTTGTGCCCTTTACTTTTATCCAAGACGGCTTTGAAGATTGGTAATTCCAGCCGTTCGGTGGACTTCGGCTCATTCTCTACCGGCTCTTTCTTGGCTTTGCTAATGTAACCGAACGCACGCCGAGGCACATCCAACAGCTTTTCTCTTTTTCTGTCCAGAACGGTAAAGGATTTAACTTCTGTGTCGGCTTCCAAAGCCTTGAATCCTTTGACGATAGCTTCACCCACAGTCGGATCTTTTACAGAAATATTATAGGTGCGCTGGTCAATCTTGAAAGTGCACCGTGAGTTCTTTTCGATCTCCACAATATTACCATTTCGGCGCACTACTTTCGGCTCTTTGCCTTTTAAATCCAGCTTCAGCTTTATCAGCTCCAAAAGAATTTTTACCGATTCTTTTGCATTCGCCCAGTCTGGTGACATCAGGCTCAATCCTGTTGCCATAATCATTTGTTTGACTTCAATGGGGATTTCAAACGACCCTTTTTGAAATGGTTGCACCTTAATACGAAATTTGGTTTCAGGATGTCCTTGGCGTGATATTCCCATCAGAGCTATTTCGATGGCTCCTAATGATTCAAGTAACGTTTTGGCGTCGATTTCGTGAGGCTTAGTGCCGAAATGAAGGATTATGTATTCACTATCTTCATGCGGACGGCTGTTGGTTGAATGTTGTGTTTGCATATCAAATTTTTCCGATGAAGTCGCCTTTAGCATAGAGAGAGCGTAGCAGAGCAGTTTGACAGCGGGCAAGAAACAAGAAAATAAAATCTCGCAGCTTCCAAATTGGAAGATCAGCCAATTAAATAAGTGCAGGTTCCCAAGCAGAGTCTAAAAAACCATTGCCAGCTAACCGTGAGTAAACGCGATCCTTTTGCGGTTCAAACGAAAGCACCGAAAGGCGGATTTACCAAAACAGAGGCCTTCAGGGACCAACCAGTCGAAGAACCGAAGTAATTTTGCTTGAAGAATTAGGCCGCTGTTAAGACCGAGAAATGCACAAAGCCCCGGATTACACCGGGGCTTCGTGAAATGTTTCGACTGAAAATTACTTCAACCGATTGAACGTCGCCTGTAGAATTTCCCAATCCTTCTTGCCGGCCACCTTCGCCATCGCCGCCGCGTTGATCTTGGCTTCGTTGGCGTTCTTGGTCGGGCGATTGTTTTTGTAGAAAATTCCGAAGTGCCCGGGGAACGGCGCAGCCGCTAAAGCGTAAGCCGCATTCTCATCCGTCACATCGTGCGTCGCCGGAACCAACTCAAACTTCCCGCCTTTGCGCGGGTTGGATGAATCGAAAGCGCCTTCGTAAAACTCCACACATTCGCTCAAACATTCGATCACACTGAAACCATCATGATCCATCGCCGCTTCCATCATCTGCAACAGATGATTCGGATTCGTGTGCGTCGCGCGGGCCACAAAGGTCGCGCCGGCGGAGATCAACTGTTTCATCGGATTGATCGGCTGATCCATCGCGCCCCAGGTGTCCGTCTTGCTTTTGAAGCCGAGCGGCGAGGTGGGCGAGGTCTGCTTCTTGGTCAAGCCATAGACCCAGTTGTCCATGATGACGTAAGTCATCTTGATGTTTTTGCGGGCCGTATGATTGACGTGGTTGCCGCCGATGGAGAAGGCATCGCCGTCACCGCCGAAGACAAACACATGCAAGTCAGGCCGGGTCAACGAAACACCGCTGGAAAACGGCAGCGAACGACCATGGATATAATGCGCGCCGTGCGCCTGCACGAAGTAAGGGAAGCGACTGGAACAGCCGATGCCCGCGATGGTCGTGATCTTTTCATGCAACATCTTGCGCTTTTCCATCAGCTTGAAATAAAGCGCGAGCACCGAGAAGTCACCGCAGCCGGGGCACCAGGTCGGATGATCGGCGGAGATGTCTTTTTTCGTGATCGGTTTGCGTTCCGCGCCGGGCAATTCAATGGCGGGCACTGCGGTGATATTCCCGCGAGCGGGAGCTTGGACAATAGTTTCACTCATACGAATTAAAATATTTCAGAATTAATTTAAAAATTACATTTTGCGCAGGCCCTCGGCCACATTGGCCTTGGCCCGGTCCAGAATTTCCCGGACGCGGAAGGTCAGGCCGTCCGTCTTGGTCAGGCCGCGGATTTTCGGATCGCAATAACGCGCGCGCAACAGGCCGCACAATTGGCCGTAGCCGTAAAGCCCTTCGTCGTTCATTTCCACGACGAACACATTGTTGAACCCGGCAAAAATATTTTCCAATCCCGGCGGCAACGGGCTGATGTGGCGGATATGCACCGAGGAAACACTGTCTCCGGCGGCGCGGGCGCGATCCACCGCTTCGCGGATCGGACCTTCGGTCGAACCCCAGCCGACCAGCAAAATATTTCCTTCCGGCGGACCGTAAATTTTTGGCACTGGCAATTCCGAACCGAGCTTCTGCAATTTTTTACGCCGACGCGCGGTCATTTGCGTGTGCAACTTCGGCGACCCGGTCGGATGTCCCATCTCGTCGTGCTCGAGTCCGGTCGCGATCGGATATTTGCCACTCATGATGCGCGTGCCCGGGGCGATGCGCGGCGAAATGCCATCCGGCGCATTCAATGGATACGGCTTATAATCCGCCACCGGAGTCAGATCGGGCGAAATATCCTGGCAAACTTTTTCCATGTTCGGCTCGGTGAAAGCTTCGATGCGCGTGGCGATCGCCTGATCGCTGATGATGACCACCGGCGTGCTGTATTTGCGCGCGATGTTGACCGCTTCGATCGCCGTGTAAAAACAATCTTCCACACTCGTCGGTGCCAGCACCACACGCGGAGAATCGCCGTGACCGCCATAGACCGCGATGTTCAGATCCGATTGCTCCACGCTCGTCGGCATCCCGGTCGAGGGGCCGCCGCGTTGAATGTCGCAAACCACCAGCGGCACTTCCGCCATGACCGCCCAGCCGAGCGCTTCTGTCTTCAAAGAAATTCCCGGGCCGCTCGAGCCGGTGACCGCCACGCGGCCAGCCCAACTTGCGCCGATCGCCATCGAGATCGAGGCGATTTCATCTTCGCACTGCACAAACGTCCCGCCGTACTTCGGCAATTCGCGCCGCAGCAATTCCATGATATCCGACCACGGCGTGATCGGATACGCCGCGCCGAAACGGATCCCGGCCGCGATCAAACCATACGCCATCGCTTCATTACCGTTCATCACCACCTGATGCCCGTCGCGCTTTTGCGATTCCACAAATTGAAACGTCTCGAACAAATTCCCCAGCGAGAAACCGTAACCCGCGTTGAACGCCATCATCGCATTCTTGACCACACTCTCATCCTTGCCCGTGAACCGCTCCGTGATCAAACGTTCCAGCTTCGGCAGATTCAGATCAAACATCTTCGCCACCAAACCGAGCGTGAAAAGATTTTTACCCTTGTCCTTCGCCGTGCCGCCGATCGCTTCGATCGTCCGGCTCGAGATCGGCACCGCCACATGGCGATATTCGCTTTCCCATTCCGGCTTCACCTGCACGTGGTCCGAATCGTACAAAACAATTCCGCCCTTGCGGACGGAATGGATATGGTCTTCGTAAGAATGTTGATAAAACGCGACCAGCATGTCCGCTTCATCACCCGCACTCAGCACTTCGCCGGAACCGATGCGCACCTGGAAAATGGAGGGCCCTCCGGAAATGGTGGACGGAATCGTCATGAACGTCATGACTTCCTGTTCGCTGCGGCCCGCGAGACGCGCCAGAAAACCGCCGATGGCCTGAATGCCGTCCTGCGAATTGCCCGCGAAACGGATGACCGCTTCTGTTACTTTTGAAACTTTGGCCGGACTTGCCGACACCGGCGGCGTCACTGTTGATTCACTCATATCTATATAGGTTAAATTTTTCTAAGGCCGAATCGGGGGAAAGCAACCCCTTATTAAATCCTCGGCGTCATAGGTTATAGGCCCGAAATTAACATTCTTCCATAAGAAAGTCAAATGATGAGACTTTGATGCAAGCTACTTAAAATGAATACGTTAGCAAATAATTCGACTCTGGGCCTCAAAACAGGCCCAAATGTATTAGCTGGGCTAATTTTAATACTCTATTTCTTAACGAGCGGTCATACTGCTTTCCGCTTTCCGCAAACAAAACTCCAATCCATCCGCAACCCCATGACCACGAGACAGATGGCTCACATAGCCTCCTTCGCTGCGAACCGTCGTTTTCACCGTTTCAATCGCATTCTCCGGTGCCACCAGCCAACGCGCATGTTTACGAGTCAACATCGGCAGATCATTCAAATGATCCCCCGCTGCTAAAATTGATTCCGCCCCGATTCCCGTTTGCCGTCCAATTTCCGCCAAAGCCGTCCCCTTGTTAAACGCCGCATGACTGAACCGCGCATAAACATCATTCCGCACCACCGTCAAATTCGGCACCTCACGGCAATACTCATTCAAATAATCATGGATCACATCCGCGTCTTCATTCCGCTCTGCTATCAAACAAAACGGCGAATACGCATCCGCATAAACCGACGCCTTGAACCGTTCCTCCACCCAGGCCATCAAGCGCGGCGAGTCCTCGTGGACTTTGCGAAACAATTCCCCGTGTGCCGTCGCGCAGGCCGCATTCCATTCCGCCGAAGCCACATATTCCTGGTTCCGATGCACATAAATTTCCCGTTCCACGATCACCAAAAAATCCGGCTTCACCGAAAGATGCGACCGCCCCATCGTCTCCATCAAACTGGAAAGATCGCGTCCCGTATTGATGACCCACTTCGCGCCCTGCCGTTGCAGATCACCGATCAAATTCTGCAACTTGACCGGCACCGGCGGGTTCTCAAATTCGGCAAACAACGTCCCATCGAAATCCGTCGAAATTAATTTAATCGGTAAAGACATAAAGTCTCAGCCTAACGTCTTTTGTCACGGGAAACCAGAGATTCCGACAGGGTTGGATCGGGAGATATATACATGGGGGTAAAAAGCCGTCAGGTCGTAAGGTGCAGGGAAATGAGTGAAATCCACGATGGCGATTATCGGAGCGCCGAGCATCGCTCGGCGCAACTTCCATTCTGGTTACGAGCGGCTTTGCCGGAGCACGGGTCTGCGACCCGCAGCCGATCGCATCGCCTAAAGCTGTGGAGTTTACCGAAGTGTTACGCGCTGCGGGTCACAGACCCGCGCTCCGAATTGGTGGAATTAAAATTCCCGTTCAGTAACA
>CAIYOY010000182.1 GCA_903927905.1 uncultured Verrucomicrobiales bacterium
GATTTGTAATCTGCCGTATCGCCGATTTTCAATCGGCTGGGCATGGTATTTCGAGAGTCGTAAGAAATTATCACGACCTGCAGGTTGCAAACCTGCGATACGGCAGATTACAAATCTGCGCTACGTGTCTCACTCTTCATGGTGAATATTTCGCCAAAATCCATGTCCAATCCTCATTGCCGATTTTGTCGTAATATGAATTTATCGTTCCGATCAATCTTTTGTGCAGTGCTTTTTTGCGTGGCGTGTTCGAGTGCACGCGCTGAATGGACGAATACGCTCAAACCGCTCGGTCGGCCTGCCGGACACGTCAAGATTGTCAAACGTGGCCAGCTGCAAGGTGGCATCCAGCTCCCGGCTCAGCCCACACCTCAAGAAACAAACGCCGCCGTGGAATTGCAACATTGGGTCAAGGAGATGACTGGGGCGACTTTGCCGATCAATGCTGGATCGTCGCGTCATGCCGTTTTGTTGATTCGCACGGACGCTTCTCTGGGCGATGAAGGCTATGCCATCGCGATCGAGCACGGGAAGGTCGTCCTGTCCGGCGGAAAAACTCGTGGGGTCGTCAATGCCGTTTACGCGCTGCTGGAGGAAGACTTGGGCTGTCGGTTTTACGCCGATGATTCCATTCGATTGCCGCAGACTAACACGCTGGTTCTGGCGCCGGTCGCGCGCCGGTTCATTCCGCAATTGAAGATCCGTGATCCTTACTACGCCTGCGCGTTTGATCCGGTCTGGTCGGTGCGCAACCGCGCCAATTCTCCCAGCGCCGCCGTTCCGGAAGAGCAGGGTGGGCATATGGATTATGCCGGGATGTTCGTTCACACCGCCGCGCAGATGGTGCCGCCGGACCAATATTTCAAGGATCACCCGGAATATTTTGCCCAGCAAGCCGATGGCACGCGGACCACCGCCCAGCTTTGCGCCACGGAACCGGAGGTGGCCAGGATCGTCATCGCTTATGTCCGCAAGATGTTGCAGGACCATCCTCACACAAAAATCGTCAGCGTCTCGAAAAACGATGTCGTGCTGAGTTGCCTCTGTCCCCGCTGCACGGCCTTGCGCACGGCGGAAGGATCGGACATGGCCAATCAATTGACCCTGGTCAACCGCGTGGCCGAGGCGATCGAAGCCGAACACCCGGATGTTTTGATTGACACGCTCGCTTACCTGGAAACGATCCAGGTGCCGAAAACGATGTGGCCCCGGCGCAACGTGGCGATCCGCCTGTGCAATGATTCCGTCGGTGCGTGGTCCTATCCTTTCCAGCGGGCGGACCAATGCGACGTGGCCAAACTCGTGCAGGCCTGGAGCGCGGTGTGTCATCGCATTTATATCTGGGATTACAATGTGAACTTCAGCCATTACCTCGCGCCCATGCCGAATCTGGACATCATGGCCGCGAACATCCGTTTCTGGACGACGAACCACGCCGAAGGCGTGATGCTCCAGGGCGGTTATCAAGGCCCGGCGGAGCAGGACCAACTCAAGAGCTGGGTCACGGCCAAGTTGCTGTGGAACCCGTCTTGGGATGAAAACGCGCTCACCCGCGATTTCATCGAGGGCCATTATCGCGCCGCCGCGTCGGCGTTGCTGGAGTACGACCGATTGCTGCGCCGTTTGCGCGTGGAACATGCCACGGAAATGGCCGCTCCGCCCGGCGGCATCCGTTATCCGATGGATGCGCCATTTTTTACCAAGGCGTTCATGAGCGAGGCTGCGGCGATCTTCGCTCGTGCGCGGCAATTGGCGGGCACGGACGAAGTCCTGCTCCGGCGCGTTGATCGGGCCGAACTTCCGCTGCTGTATGTGAATTGCGTTCGTGGACCGGATTTCGCCGGGCCGGAATATGCGGCCATCATCCAACGTTTCGAACAGATCGCGCGCCGCGAAAAAATTCAATACCTCCAGGAAGGCGGGCCGGATTTTGAAGACAAACTCGCGGGCTATAAGGCCTTGGCCGCAGGAAAAGTTCGCTGATGCAAGCAATACCACACTTCACCAGTAGAAAAGCATCGTTTTAATGAAGGGCAAAGTATGACTTGGCTTCTTCAAAGAACAAATCAACAGACTTAAAAGTATCACCAGTTTTTTCGTCTAACGATTTATACCAGCCATGGCCACCGAACTTGCCATATTTATCATATAAATAATCCGTAAATGTGCCTATCGCTTCTTGCTCGTTTGGTGATGCTGCTTCGTTCATACCCCGAATAAACCAGAATAAGGTTTGTGAGTTATCAACTCCGGTTTGCATCATTCGCGACCGGTTGCTCATTTCTGCCAACTCTAAAATCCGTTTAATGACGCTTGTGTTCATATATTCTTTGCGACCTGGCTTATTTGGCCCGATCACGCGCCGCCGCACCGGCCCGCAACACCTTCAACGCCTCAGGCAATTTATAATGCCGTTTCAAACCCAAATCAGTCAGCGCCGCCGCCGGCACGCGAGAGATGAACTCGGGGAAACTGCGCTCCACGCGATCGCGGATCAATTTCTGCCCGGTCTTCGAGGCCCAGAAATCGTCCTCCAGTTTATTCAACGCGACACCCGCTTCTTCGTTCGTCATGTTTTCGCGCTTGGCCAGCGTCCAGATCAATTCCGGGTCGCCTGGCAGAGCGACGGGGAAGGAAACGAATTTTAGTTTGATCTCCTGTTCCTCGCTGGCTTCCTCCCCGGGAACGCGCACCGGAATGCGGCTGTGAAATTCCGTGCCGTCCGGCAGCGCCACATCCACGCGCAAACCTTTGCCGTCATCGTTCGGCTCAATGGTCAATTCCGCGTCGGCGAATTTTTCCGTCAATTGCTGTTTCACCTCTTCGATGCTTTTCGCTTCCAGATCGGGCAGGGGAATCAGTTCGCAATACTTCTCAAAATTCTGCACCCGGTTCTTGGCGCGCAATTCCTCCTCAAACGCCGAATAAATTTTCGCGGCTAACGCAGCATCCGGCGCCACCTTGGGCAGGATCGCGCGCAATAAATTCAGCAACGCCGTTTGTTCGGCCAGTTTCGATTTGGTCAGTTTCTTTTCCTTCATGAAATATAAGAGGGCCGATGATTAACGCAGGAGGGGCCAGTGTAAAACCGAAACGGTAAATATTTTCAATCTCATGTGGGTGACGAGTCAGGAACGGAGCGCGGGTCTGTGACCCGCAGCAGCGTCGCCAGTCATAAGACAAAAGAATAAAAATGACCTTGATTTGCGCACGGGTTTCTTCGTTTTATCGCATCCATACCATTCCACGCTGCTGCGGGTCACAGGCACAGTGCCAAGACATCGCTTACAGCTTAGCGCCA
>CAIYOY010000183.1 GCA_903927905.1 uncultured Verrucomicrobiales bacterium
CGATTTAAAGTGCCGGGCAAGCGGGCCTTGTCCGAACCGAAGGCTTGGGTAAATGATCACGCGTCAGGTGCGCGCCACCCGCTGCGGCTGGTCCCCCACCCCCACACAGCCGCGCTCCGTCCGAAAATTGACCGGCACTTGCAATCGCACCCTTGGCCCTTATATCGGAATAATGGCCTGCAATCCTTCAGCGCGGGCCAGAGCAAATTGATCCTTATCAAAAGTCACAAAAATGTCGGCTTGAATCTCCAAGGCGGAGGACACATGCCAAAGATCAAGGGAGCGACAGGATTTTGTCCACGCCTGACGTTCGGCCACCATCTCAGCTTGCTGGAGTGATGCTATCCAGTCCAAAGGCTCGTGCTTCAACGTTCCATCTTCCAAGTCTTCCTCAATGTTTCGCAGGATTTGTCGTCCAGCGGATTGTTTGAGTAACCCGTTGTAAACGCATTGCCGGACTGTGGTTCGCAACTCCAGCCGATGCAAAGGGGTGAACAAAATCGGTTGCCGGTCAGAACGCGTGCGATGACGCAAAGCCGCAGAGGTATGATCGTTCGGCACGTAGAGTGCGACCAGATAGGATGTGTCGAAGTAAAATTTCACCGGCGCAACCGTTGCAGGACTTGAGCGGCTCCGGCAATGGGTTTTGGCGCAATCCGGTCGAGGCGGGTTTTAAATGCAGCAGCCGTTTTTCCCTTCTTCGCCTTGAAAGCGGGCACCAGTTTAATCCAAGGTTTGCCGCCAAGCGTGACCATCACCGTCTCGCCAGCGTGCGCCAAATCGCCGATGGTATCAAAGCCTCGCACCACTTCCTGTTTGGTAACCATTTTCATGTTGATAGGTTATCCTCAATTTGTGCTTTCAGCAATGATGAAGTCATAAGCATTGTCTGCCTTATCAACGAGTTGAGTTTACGAGTGCGACAACTCCGTCAACACCCACATCAACAGCGCATTTGAGGGCATATCGTACTCGCATTGCAGGCCGGGGGTGAAACCCATGGGATTATCCATCGGATCGCCGCACATGCCGGTCATAACGGCACCAGGGATCTGCGGCACGGGTGGGAAAAATTCGCCGACATTGACCAGGCGTTCGGGTTGATTGCGCCCGAGTCCTTCCACCGTGCTGACCATGGCCGGGTTGCCGCCGATGACGAAATCCACCTGGCGACAGGCGATGGTGTGGCACATCGGATTACCCGTGATTTTTTCCGCGCGCAGGAGAAAAAGCGCGGCGGCCAAAATTTCCTGGTTCACGCCAATGGGCGGGTCGGGATAGAAATAGCGGTAGTAACCCGATCCGCCCGGATGTCCGCCTTGGACTTTTTCCGCATACCAATAGGAAGCGATCAACCCCCACGGATTGCGATTGGCCACGATACATTGTTGTTTGGCGATGCGTTCGACGGCCGTGCGCCACAGCGGAGCGTCGGGATGTTTGGGCATCAATTCCAGCGCTTCACACAAACCGATGGGACCGAACCAGCCGTCATACGACGCGCAGGCAAAGCTGGTTTTTCCGGGTGACACATAAAAACAGGCGGCGGACAGATTTGTTGCCACGTCCCCGCCGACTTGTAATTTGGTCAAAGCCGTGGCCCGGCGGGCGGCGTCCTCCAGCCAATTGGTCGCGCTCGTGGCCCGGAACATGGCGGTGGAAGCCAACAACCCTGCGCCTTCGCCCAGGGCTGATCCGGTATATGTTTGACTAAAGAACCCCGGGAGCCATTCGTGATACTTGGGCACGATGGGCGGATTGTATTGGGTTTTGGGATAATTGGTGCTGTTCAGATAGCGGCCGATCCGTTCGGCGATTTCCAAACATTTTTTGCTGTAAGCGGGATCTTTGTCGTGGAAGACCCGCGAGACGAGGGCTTCGCCGGTCATGACATTGAAGGCGGTGGAGAGCGGGGCATCATTGGCATACACATCGCGCTCGGCACCCCAGCCCAGCGGCACAACGACATGGTCCATCAACGCGCCGTTGGTCTGGACCATTTTGAGAAAAAAGGCATTACCCCAGCGCAGTTCCTCCTCGATCTGCCCGCGATCCCAACGGGGCGCATGCAGCATTTTCAACTCCGACAAACCGAACAGGCCGAAGACCGTGCCGAAAGTCCATTTGCGCAGATCGCACGACTGATGCCAGCCGCCGGTCACATCCACATGCTCGCCGGTATCGGCGCGCTTGGCGTCGTTCGTATGACAGGGGGTGTGCCAGCCGGTGTCGCTGTCGCCGCAACGTTGTTCCGGGTAATAATTATAGAGCGTGTGCAGCGGCGTCTGATAAATGCCGGAATAGATCGTCACCATCCAGCCGGGGGCGACGCCATAGCCGCCAACGAGGATGTAATAATTATTTTCCTCTTCCAGCGCGGAAAAATCTCCCACCCAGGCGTCGCCCAGATCGCTGTCCACGTGAACCAGTTTGCCGGTGTAAGCGACGCTTTGCGCGCGCGCGCGCCGCAGGATCTGGAATTCGTTGGTGGATGGATTGGTCACGACGAAAAATTTTGGCGACTTGGGCAGGAAGCCAAGATGATTGACGAACAAAAGGGAGCGCTGCCCGGTTTGAGCGGAGAGATTAAGCGTCAGCCCGCCCAGCAGGAACAAGAGCGTGAACGGTAACAAAAGATTTTGCCGCCAGTTTTTCATAAATTGAGTGATTAATTTGTGCGCCACCGATTGTGGTTCAAACGCGGCGGATTGGCAATGTTGTTGCAATTGGATGAAACTCGCCGGGCGTATCTGGACACTGTTCTTAATAAGTTCGATGAAGAGAGCGAGAAGTTAGAGGAAGAAAGGTCAAGTCCCCCCGGCCCCTCTCCTCCGAGGAGAGGGGAGAAAGTAATCCAGCGGGTTGGCCTGACTTAAGCCCTTGGTTTAACAATGGTTTAAGGCGATAAGGACAGTGTCCAAGGCGTGTTGCTCAAACCGCCTGCGGTTATTTTCGGAGGGACGAGTTTCAGGAGTCCCATTTAATTTCTTCAAGAGATAAGGCTTTTATTGAAATTTTGGAAATCGAGTTAGGGACTCCTGAAACTCGTCCCTCCGAAATTTGCTTTGGGCAACACGCCCTCCAGATGCGCCCAAACTCGCCACCCGCCCCGTAGCGCAGGCTTCCAGC
>CAIYOY010000184.1 GCA_903927905.1 uncultured Verrucomicrobiales bacterium
CACTCCGGGAGAAAGGCGTCCGCAGTCTTTGGTATTTTTGGGCTCGATGGATTGGATGCCGAATGTTGACGGGGCGAAGTTTTTTGTGGACGAAGTTTTCCCGTTGGTTCGACAAAAATTTCCAGCAACCACATTGACGATTGTGGGACGGAATCCGACGCCAGCAATCAAGCAGATGGCGGACAAAATTCCGGGGGTGCGGGTGACGGGGACGGTGGACGATGTTCGGCCTTACCTGGGTGAAGCCGAAGTGATGATCGTGCCGTTGCGGGTGGGCGGAGGCACCCGGATAAAAATTTTTGAAGGCATGGCCACCGGGATCCCGGTCGTCTCCACCACTATCGGCGCGGAAGGACTGCCAGTAACCCATGGTGAAAACATTCTGCTGGCCGATGCCCCCGTTGACTTCGCCGCGCGAATTTGCGAGTTGCTGGCCCAGCCGGAATTGTGCGATCGCATCGGCGGCAACGGCCTGAAAATGGTCCGCGAAAAATTCGGCTGGTCCGCCGCCGCCCGATTATTTGAGGCCTATTGCGCCGAAACCCGGCGGCGCGTAAAAAAATAACACCCGGTCGCGCCGACTACACCGCCGGTTTAAAAGGAGACGCCTTGAGGCCCGCCCGCCGTAAAAACGAAGTGTCAATCAAAGCGCGCTTGTGGTTTTCACCCAGCCCGCCGCGCAAAATAATGCGCACCGTATCCAGCAAAATAAAAACATCCAAAAACAGGCTCATGTTTTTGATGTAATACAGATCAAACTCCAGCTTGCGCCGGGCGTCTTCCACGTTCCCGCCGTAGGGATAATTGACCTGCGCCCAGCCGGTGATGCCCGGCTGCACCATCACCCGCTCCTGGAAATAGGGGATCTCCCGGGCCAGATCCTTGATAAATTCCGGGCGTTCCGGCCGGGGGCCGACGAAAGACATTTCCCCGCGCAGGACGTTGACGAGCTGGGGGATTTCATCCACGCGAAATTTGCGCAGGAAATTTCCCACCAGGGTGGTCCGCGAATCATTGGCTGCGGCCCAAACCGCCCCGTCCTTTTCCGCATCCACTTTCATGGTGCGCAATTTGATGACCTGAAACGGCTTGCCAAAACGACCGCTGCGCGTCTGGCGATAAAGCACCGGCCCGCGCGAAATTAATTTTACCGCCAGCATGCCGAGCAGGCAAACCGGGCCGAGAAAAATCAGTCCCAGAATTGACACCGCCACATCGAAACCGCGCTTTACCTTGTGGATGTAAAGCACATGCGGCCCCGCGCTGGCGCTCAGCAGCCACTCGGGCGAGATCAATTCCAGCGGCACCATTTGATGCATCTCTTCAAAAAGATGGATCAACGGCATCACCGTGATCCCGGAATAGCGCAGTTCGCAAAAATTTTTGCACATGGCCGGATCGGCCATGCTTTTGTTGCTGCAAAGAACGCGTTCCAGCCGTTCGCTTCGGACGATGGTGGAAAGATCGCTCGTCTGGCCCAGCAATGGCATTTCTCCAGTAGGCTGATATTCGTCAAACCGGACCACCCCGACGAGATCGAGGCTTTGCCGGCCGAATTGGGCGAACAACTTGGCTTCAAGCTCATCAAACGAACTGGTGACAATAAAAGCCGCCCGCTCGCGATAACCCCGCAGGAAGCGCAGCAGCAGACCGTGATGGATCAGGATGGAAAGATAGGCCAGCGGCATGCTGACCAGCATCACGGTGCGGCCGATGGCGATGGACTTTTTGACATAGAACAATCCCATCATCGGCGCCATCGTGCAGGCCAGGCAAAACAGGATGATCACCGATCGTTTGAATGGCCCCTGATTTGAACTTTGCGGCGAGTAAAGGCCGAAGATATAAATCATGCTCGGGAAGAGCAGCGATCCCATGAAAATACCGGGCCAATAGGACGAGAGCTTGAGAATCATCCCATCGTGCAACCGGAAATAGGAACCGGCCACAAAGGCCATGGCGAAGAGCAGGCTGTCCAGCAGGAAGTTGGACGTCACATGCACCCAATGCTGTTTTAAAAACGCTCTCATCGAAAACGATCGAAGGACTCTCACACACTGTTTTCGGAGCAGTAGAGATATCCGAACAGGCAGTAAAAAGGAGTGTGCCAATGACGGGCAAAAAAAGCAAGCTATTTCCAGCTAATCGAAGGATCGCCCGCAGGAATCAGTGATGATGGGAAATGCCAAAATTCAGAGCGCGGTCGTTATGAAAAGCCATCACGACGACTTTGCCCATCCCCTTGTTCTTGGGAGCGCTGGACACGCACCGGTCGGCGAAGGTCGCCTTGGTGAAACTGGGTTTCAGCTTGGAAGACTCGGTGAATTGCGCCTTGGTAAACGCGGCTCCGGAAAAATTCGGCTTGCTGAAATTTGCCTCCGTAAAACCGGACTTGGTAAAGGAAGTTTTGGCGAAGCTCGGATCCATGAAGGCTGGCCCGATGATTCGGCCCTGACTGGCGCAAATAGTCCCAGCCAGAGAACCCCATTCATTCACCGCTTTGTCACAGTCAGCACAATCCGAGGCCATCGCCGGACGGCAAAGTCCCCCGAAGGCGAGGACAATCACGATAATGGCTACTTTGCTGTTCACGTCTTTATTATTAACATGTTTCTATCTGCGCGGCAACTTTTTATGTAAGGATTTTTGTCGGTGCTGCTTTGGCGGAGCGCGGGTCTGTGACCCGCAGCGGGTTGATTTTCAA
>CAIYOY010000185.1 GCA_903927905.1 uncultured Verrucomicrobiales bacterium
CCGCACTCTGCCTACGCTTACGCGTGAGGCGTTTTGGAGCCCGTTCCGCTCGTGCCCTTTGTCCTAAACTCGAACCGTTGCTTGAGCGCACAGGCTTCACCTCCTGCGCAGCTCGTATTTCACAAGTATGAGTCAGAACAATCCTATCCTCCACGTCGGCCTCGATGTTGCCAAGCTCTCTTTGCAACTCCATCTCGATGGCTCGTTTCACTCCCTCACTAATGATCCCAAAGGGCATAAGCAATTGCTTAAGCTCTTGCGCGTTCATCCCACCGCCCACTTGGTCTGCGAAGCGACCGGCGGTTACGAACAGGCCGTGGTGCGCGTCCTGCAAGCGGCCGATATTCCGGTCAGTGTGTTGGAAGCCGGACGGGTCCGGTATTTCGCTCGCGCCCAAGGGCTGCGGGCCAAAACCGATCCCATTGATGCCGCCGTTCTCACCGCCTATGGCCGCACCTTTGCCCCCGCCCCCACCACTGCGCCCAGTCCGCAACAGCAGCAATTAGCCAGCCTGACTCAGCGCCGCCGCCAGTTGGTCCACCTGTTGCTCATCGAACGCAATCATACCGAACATTATACCGACGCCTTCCAACTCCGGCAGGCCCGCCAACTGATTAAACTTTTGGAAAAGCAGATCGGCCAATGCGAGGAAGCCATCACCAGCCTCATCGCCCAAGACCCCGTCCTGACCAAAAAGGCCGAGCGGCTTAAAGCCATTCCAGGCGTCGGCCCGATTGTCGCCGCCACCGTGCTGGCCGAAATGCCGGAACTGGGCCAGTTGACCACACCTGCGGTCGCGGCCCTGGCTGGGTTGGCTCCCTACAATCACGACAGCGGTGAACAACAGGGAGGAAGACGGATCAGCGGTGGCCGCCGCGCAGTTCGTACCGCTCTCTACATGGCCACGCTCAGCGCCGTCCGCCATGACCGCATCCTCAAGGACTTCTATCAGCGCCTACGCACCAACGGCAAAAAACCATTGGTCGCCCTGACCGCCTGCATGCGTAAACTCATCATCCTGATGAACCGCCTCCTCAAAAATGATAAATTCCAACTTGCCAATTAACACCGTTGCTCCATATCGGAGACCCCAAACATTACTTCGCATTTTCTTCTTCTCTGCGCTCTCTGCGTTCTTTGCGGTTAAAATTCCGGCTTCCCATCTGTGATAATCTGTGTCCATCTGTGGTTTCCATTCTCCAATCTCGACTTTCCCTCTCCACCTATTACCCTTTCCTCCGTAAATGAAGCATCAGTTTGACTCAATTGAATCCGTCGTCGCCGACTTGCGCAAAGGCAAAATGGTCATCGTTGTGGACGATGCCGATCGCGAAAACGAAGGCGATCTCATCATGGCGGCGGAAAAGGTCACCCCGGCAGCGGTCAATTTCATGGCCAAACATGGGCGCGGTTTGATTTGCGTCCCGACCACCTACGATCGCTTGAAACAATTGGGCATCGAAGAAATGGTCGCCAAAAACGCTGACAGTTTCAAAACTGATTTTCAGGTTAGTGTGGATGCCGCCAAAGGCATCACCACCGGCATCAGCGCCGCTGATCGCGCGCGCACCATCCGAATCATGGCCGATCCCGTCGCCGTGGCCAATGACCTCGTGCAGCCGGGCCACGTTTTCCCGTTGCGCGCCAAACGCGGCGGTGTCCTCCAACGCGCTGGTCACACCGAAGCCGCCGTGGACCTAGTCAAATTGGCCGGTGGCCGTCCCATCGGCGTCATTTGCGAAATCATGAGCGACGACGGCTCCATGGCCCGCCTGCCTGAACTCAAAAAATTTGCCCGCAAACACAAACTGAAAATTTGCACGATTGAAGATTTGATTCTCTATCGCCGCACCCGGGAAAAATTGGTCGAACGCGTCGAAGTGATCAAACTTCCCACCGCTTACGGCAATTTTGATTTATACCTTTACCAGTCCCACACCGACGGACAGAACCACATCGCTTTGGTCAAAGGTGATGTCGCTGGCAAAAAGAACATCCTCGTCCGTGTCCACAGTGAATGTTTGACTGGCGATGTTTTTGGTTCCTGTCGTTGCGATTGCGGCCCGCAACTGCATCATGCCATGCGCCAGATTTCCGAAGCGGGCAGGGGAGTCATCGTTTATATGCGTCAGGAAGGACGCGGCATCGGGCTGGCACCGAAAATCAAGGCCTACAAATTGCAGGAAGGCGGTCTCGACACGGTGGAAGCGAATTTGAAACTCGGCTACGGCATGGACTTGCGCGAATACGGTCTCGGCGCGCAAATCCTTTGCGACCTCGGACTCAAAACCATTTGTCTCCTGACCAACAATCCGAAGAAAGTTGTGGGCTTGGAAGGTTATGGTCTGGAAATCGTCAAACAATTGCCGATCAAAATTCGTTCCAATCCGCACAATGAGAAATATCTGAAGACGAAGAAGGACAAGTTGGGGCACTTGTTGTGAAAGTCTAATGTCGAAGTACGAATGACGAAAGAATGTCCCTATGACTACCGGTTGCCATCCGCCATTTCCTAAACCCCAAAGGGGTTGTATAACTCAGCCCAGGGTTGCGAGGAACGAGCTACCCTGGGTTACGATGACCGCCCATCTTAAACCCTGAAAGGGTTTCATCCTCATTCTTAAAAATATGCTCCGCAAAAATCTTAAATCCAAAAAAAGTCAGGTCGCCGGCAAATTCGCCCTCATCGCCTCCACCTACAACGCCAAGTACGTTGACGCCATGCTCCACGCCGCCGCCGCCGAATTAAAACGCGCCAAAGTCGAAGTCCAAGTCGTCCGCGTCCCTGGCGCCTTCGAAATCCCTGCCGTCGCCGCCAAACTCGCCCGCGCCGAAGAACCCTTCGCCGCCATCATTTGCCTCGGCGTCATTCTGCGCGGCCAAACCGATCACGCCCAACAGATCGCCAACGGCGTGAGCAACGCCCTGGCCCAACTCCAGATCATGTTCGCGTTGCCGGTGATCCACGAAGTCCTCCTTCTGGAAAACAAAGAACAAGCCCAAGTCCGTTGTTTGGATAAGAAACACAATCGCGGGATGGAGGCAGCGCAAACTGCATTAGAAATGGCGCGGGTGATGAAAACCCTGGCCACGAAAAGCTCCGATTAAGAGTCCCAATCTGTCTTAGAGATTACCCCGCCACGACTCCGGATGGCGATGCAGATGCATCACTGAAATAATCAGGATTTCTTCTTTTTCAACAGTGTAAATAATTCCGTAAGGAAAACGGTGGGTCCGGCAGCGACGAATCTCATCATCCAGTTGGACCCATGCCTCAGGAAAGGAAATGATCCGGTTAATTATGGTTCGGATCTCGGTGATAAAATCGAAGCCAAGTCCGGGCACTTGCTCTTCATAATACCTTGCGGCTGTTTGCAACTCCTTGAAAGCGGACGAAGGAGCCGAAAGTTCATCGGCCTAATCCGACTTCAATTTCTTTCAACGCCTTTGCACCATCCAAGGATTCAATTCTGCCCTCCCGGTAGCTTTTCAGACGGGCTTGAGACTCTTTGAGCCAAGCTTGGTCAATGGTCGCTTGTTCTGCGGGATCAAAACTTTGCCAAAGGGCATCAATCATTTGAGCTCGTTCCAAGGCTGGAAGTTTCAAAACTTCGCGGGCAAGAATGGCGCTGTCCATGTTTCAAATCTAGCGGAATAGTTTTTGGGAAGCAAATAAATACCCGCTTGTGAAATATTTCACAAAGTACTTGCGCTCCCCATCCAGCTTGGTAACTTTGAAGGGTCTCGACGCGTCTAGCGTCAGTAAGTTTGGCTGTTATTTAATACATATATGAAAAAATCTATCGTTATTCTGGCGGCTTTGACCGCTTTTGGCTCTTTACAAGTTTTCGCCGGTGATGTCTCCGGCAAGGTCACGCTGAAGGGCACGCCCGCAGCGGAAATCACCCTTCGCCTCGATGAAACCTGCGGCAAAATGCACCCGGACGGCGAAACCACCCATCGTTACGTAGTCGCCAAGGATGGCGGACTGGCCAATGTGCTGGTTTATGTCTCCAAAGGCTTGGAAGGCAAGAGCTTCCCTGTGCCGTCGCAAGCTGTTGAACTTGACCAAAAGGGTTGCGTTTATACCCCGTATTTGTCTGCCGCGATGGTTGGCCAAACGGTGAAGATCAAGAATTCCGACGCCGTGATGCACAACGTTCACGCCATGCCCCAAGCGGATGGAAATTCCGAATTCAACATTGCCCAGCCGACCCAAGGTTCCGTGGATGACACCACTTTTGCCAAGAAAATGACCAAGAAAGAAGTCTGCATCAAGCTCATGTGCAATGTGCATGAATGGATGCTTTCCTACGTCGCGGTGTTGGATAATCCCTATTTCGCGGTGACCGACAAAGACGGTAATTTCACCATCAAAGGTCTCCCCGCTGGCGAATACACCCTGACCGCTTATCATGTGAAGACCCACGGCAAAGCCAGCCCGGGCGTGACCCAGGCCATCAAAGTCGAAGGCGACAAAGCCGTCACCGCTGACTTCACCGTGGAAGTGGCCGCGCCGAAATAAGTTGGCCG
>CAIYOY010000186.1 GCA_903927905.1 uncultured Verrucomicrobiales bacterium
TCCTCCGCACAAAGGAGAATAACTATCACCCGAAGCCCAGCGACATCTTTGTCACGCCGGACACCATCAAACGCGCTTTCCTGCGCGAAGGCTGCCTCGTCGCCGGTGAGACCCAACCTCCCCATCGCGGCAACAGTCCCCAGCTCAAAACCGTGGTCACGGTCAACGATCTGCCGTTTGAGAAATATACCCAGGTGCTTCGTTTCGAGAACCTTACGACAATTGACCCGATTGAAAAGATCAACCTCGAAGTCGCTCCCGACCAGCTCGAAACCCGCATCATTGATTTGGTCACGCCCATCGGAAAAGGCACCCGCGGCCTGATCGTCGCCCCCCCGCGCACCGGCAAAACCACCATTCTCAAACAGATCGCCAACGCCGTCACCCAAAACCATCCCGATATATTCTGCATGGTTTTGCTGATTGATGAGCGCCCCGAAGAAGTCACTGATTTCCAACGCTCGGTCAAAGCCGAAGTGGTCGCTTCTTCCAACGATCAGGACTTGGAAACCCACGTTCGCCTGTCCCGTTTCATGATTGAACGCTGCCGCCGCATGGTTGAGTGCGGTAAGGATGTTTTTGTGTTGCTTGATTCCATCACCCGCGTCGCCCGCGCCTACAACAGCGTTCACGGCGGGAGCGGTCGTACGATGACCGGCGGCGTGGATGCCCGCGCTTTGGAAATCCCGCGCAAGATGTTCGCCTCGGCCCGCAAGATCGAAGAAGGCGGTTCGCTGACCATCATCGCCACGGCGCTGGTGGATACCGGCTCCCGCATGGATGAACTGATTTTCCAGGAATTCAAAGGCACCGGCAACATGGAATTGATTTTGGACCGCAAACTGTCCGAACGCCGCCTCTATCCGTCCATTGACATTCCCAAGAGCGGCACGCGCAAAGAAGAAAAATTGTTCAATCCCAAGAACATCGAATCCATCCGCAAACTGCGCCGGATGATGGTGGACTTGAACCCGATCGAAGCCATGGAAACCCTCCAGGCCGCGCTCAAGAAACACAAGACGAACGACGAGTTGTTGTCGAAGATTGTGTAAACCAGGAAAAAGCTGGTGGGGCGAGGCTACTGACGAGCCGGGGTTGTTTATGGGTGACTAACTAGAAATTAAAGGGCGGAAAATAAATGATTCCGAAACGTCATATTTTTGTGCTGGCAGTTTTGCTTGTGGATTTCGCGGCCAAGGCCGCGTTGCCGTTTGAAGATGATCCAGACAACGTTTCCTTCTACGCACCCAAGGCCGAGATTATTTGGGCAGCGACCAATGAACTGCCGGCCCATCTAAAAATCTATAAAACTGGTCCTGCCAAATATTCACCGGCCGTGCAATCGTATGTGCTTAACCTTGGCGGGCACATAGATACAAATACAGGTCTGATTTTTTTTCGTAATCGCACGAATTATATGATGCAGGTGATGACCAACGTGCCAGATGCGAACCGAGCATTAGAGTTGGGTAAAATCATGCTTAAAAACCTAGAGATCCCAACGAATGAACTCTCCAAAGCCGATCTTTTGAAACCGAGGTATTATCCAGGATTTGTTACCCGTGGTGATCCGGAAACGCACAAACTTATTACTGAACCATCTGACATGGGAATCGATTTTCGGAGGGTTATTGATGGAATCGGATGCCTCGGGCAAGAGGTGCATTTCAGATTTGAAACCCGGGAAGAACTCGGTGATTTCGATATTAAATGGTTTCAATTGATTCCGGTAAAGGAAATCGCCGTTGCTACACGGAACGAGTTGGTGGCGTGGATAAAAGAAGGAAGGGCGCGGGTAATGGAAGTGCAATTTTCCGGTGAACGAAGAATTAAAGTCGCTGACATAAAACAAATAACCATCTGTGATGTTCAACTTTCATACGATGCCCGGTACAATTTTCGATTGGAAAAATATCCAATTCAATTAGAGCCTTATGCCGAAGTTATTGCTGATATTGAGATGGCTGCAAATGACCGCGCGACCATTACATTGTTTTGCCCTATCAGCAAGGAGGCGCTTAGCCGCAAGATACAAAAAAACAAAGATTTTAATTCTGATCCCTGACGGCTAATTACTGCAACTGAATTTGAAATCACGCTAGATTGATTTATCCATGAGTTCCAAGACGAAACCTGACCCTGTGCGAACCCTGCATTCCCGTCCGCCGTTGGAGCGGATGTTGCAGATCCATCAGGCCATCCAGGCCGGCGGTTATCCCAATGCCACCAAGCTCGCGGGGGATCTCGAGGTCAGCTCCAAATCCATTCATCGCGATCTGGAGTTCATGCGTGATCGGCTCCAATTGCCGCTGGAATACGATCATGCGCATAACGGTTATTTTTACACCCAGGAAGTCAGCGGCTTTCCCACGTTGCAGATCACCGAAGGCGAATTGTTCGCACTGTTGGTGGCGGAAAAGGCGTTGCA
>CAIYOY010000187.1 GCA_903927905.1 uncultured Verrucomicrobiales bacterium
ATTTACCCAAGCCTTCGGTTCGGACAAGGCCCGCTTGCCCGGCACTTTAAATCGCACCCCACCGTTATGGCCGTCTTGACATCCGGGGGTGGTTGAAGAAAGCTAACCCTCCTGTTTATGGCCGATCCTAAAGCAAATGATTTGATGGAACGACTCGTCTCGCTGTGCAAACGGCGCGGCTTCATTTTTCAATCCTCCGAAATCTACGGAGGCATCAACGGTTTTTGGGATTACGGCCCACTCGGCGCCGAACTCAAGCGCAACATCAAAGACGCCTGGTGGCGCACCATGACCCATTTCCGCGATGACGTCGTTGGCCTTGAAGCCACCATCATCATGCACCCCCAGATCTGGCGGGCCTCCGGCCACGTTGATACCTTTTGCGATCTGATGGTCGAATGTCTCGTCAGCAAAAAACGCTTTCGCGCCGATCAGGTGGATGCGCAAAGCGGCGTGATCTATTTCTATACCGGTGCCAAAGACGCCGCTGGCAAACAATCCAACGACGCTTACTCCGTCCTCCTCGCTCCCGGCAAAAACCCCGAGAGCGCCCGCAAAGTCGCCAAACAATTTTATCAACAACGCGGCCTGACCGAACCGACGCCCGAAGGCGAACGCACTGAAAAAGTCGAAAACTCCATCCGTTACAACCCGGAAAACGGCAGTCTCCTGACCGATCCGCGTCCGTTCAACTTGATGTTCAAGACCTACGTCGGCCCGGTCGAAAGCGAAGACAACGTCGCCTATCTCCGTCCCGAAACCGCCCAGGCCATTTTTGCCCAATTCAAGAACGTCCTCGAAACTTCGCGCCAGAAAGTCCCGTTCGGCATTGCGCAAATGGGCAAAGCCTTCCGCAACGAAGTCACGCCGCGTAATTTCACCTTCCGCTCGCGCGAATTTGAGCAGATGGAACTCGAGTTTTTTATCAAGCCCGACGAAGCCGTCGAGGCCATCTCCGGCACCGTCGCCAAACCCGCCGGTCCCGGCCATCCCGGCGAACCGCAGCCCAATTGGGGCTGGCAAATGTGGCATCAATATTGGGTCGAAGAACGCATCCGGTTTTACGAAAACATCGGGCTCCCGCGCACTTCGCTCGTCGAATATTGGCAGAAGCCCGAAGAACTCGCCCATTACGCCCGCGCGACCGTGGATATTCTCTACAAATTCCCGTTCAGTAAACGCGATGAAAAAGGCGAATTGATGGGCGAAGAACTCGAAGGCGTCGCCGCCCGCAGCGATTTTGATCTTTCCCAGCACCAGCGTTTCTCGGGCAAGCCGATGATTTTCTTCGATGAAGAATTGAAAGCCGCGTGGCCCAAACTCGACCCGGCCAAACAAGCCGAATTGTCCAAACGCTATTTTGATGCCCGTTCCAAATACCTCATCAAAACCGGCGAAGCCCCCGAGAAAGCCGAAAAACAAGCGCGCGAAGACGCCGAAGCCCTGGCCAAAGGTTATTACGTCCCGCACGTCATCGAGCCTTCCGCCGGTGTGGACCGCCTCGCTCTTGCTTTGATCGCCAACGCCTATTGCGAAGATCAAGCTCCCGACGAAAAAGGCAAAATGGAATCCCGCATCGTCATGCGTTTCCATCCCCGCATCGCCCCGGTGAAAGTCGCCATCTTCCCATTGCTCAAAAACAAACCCGAGCTGGTCAAAAAAGCCATCGAAGTCCGCGACCTGCTTCGTCCGCACATGAACGTCTTTTACGACGAAGCCGGTGCCATTGGCCGCCGCTATCGCCGCCAGGACGAAGCCGGCACGCCGTTTGGTGTGACCATAGATTTCGACACCCTGGGCGAGAAGCCCGAAATGCTCAACACCGTCACCCTGCGCGAACGCGACTCCATGCAACAGACGCGGGTCAAGATTGACGAACTGGTGTCTCTTCTGTTACAAAAGACCCGCTAATGTCCCCTGAGAAAAAAGTGTCGGTTGTTGCACCGTCGTCGAATGAGCCGGAGCTTCTGCTCCAGCGTCCGCCCATGCTCATCATCATCATTGTTTACAAGCTGGTCAAATGGATCCTCTTTCTCTCGTTGGCCGTGGTGCTGTATTGCAAGTCGGATAATGATCTGCCAGTGGAGTTTCAAAATCTGATGGCGACATTGCGGATCCATCCCGGCAATAAATTCTTCACCCACCTGGCCGAGCAAGTTGGACAATTGACCGAGTCCAATGTGCTTTGGGCGGCGGCTGGCACCCTGATTTACAGCACGTTTTCACTGGTCGAAGGAATCGGCATGATCTTCCGGGCCGGTTGGGCCGGCTGGCTGGCGATCGGCGAATCCGCCTTTTTCATCCCCATCGAATTCTACGACGTCTCCTCCATGAAAAGATTTTCCTGGTGGGTTTTCATCGTCCTCATCATGAACATGGTCTTCGTCTGGTACCTCTTCCAAAACCGCGAACGCCTTTTCCATCACCACCACCATCCGACGCAACCGACGCCCGTGCCTTAGTTGGGAAGTGAGAGTGGAAAGTGGAGAGTGAAAAACATCCCTCCACAGCTTCCGGGCAGGCCAAGCGCCAAAAGTAATTTCCGGAATGCGACCGCCATTGCGCCGAGGCGCAAATATCCCCCTCGTAGCAGCCGATGTGAATCGGCTCTAACTTTTTCCCCTTCTCTTTTTTGTGTCTTTTGCGCCTTTTCGCGGCCATTCTCCGTGCATGAGAGTTGGAGTTTTATGCCGGGGACTCGCGGAGTTGGACTGGGCCAAGCGGCTCGGTTTTCGTTCCATTGAATGGCTGCGCTTTGCGGAAAGCCCCGCCGCCCCACCCAATGCCGATTGGAAACCATTCGCCGCCCAAATGGCCGCCGAAGCCAAAGCGCGCGACATCCGCATCTCCGCCATCGGCGCATATTACAAAAATCCGCTCGACCCGAAACAGACGGACTACGCCCGCGCCATGTTTCGCCGCGCCATCGAAGTCGCGTCACACATCGGCGTAAAAACGGTGTGCGGCTTCCCCGGCGCGGTCATCGAACTGGAAATGAACGAGCGCGGCGGCAACCCCGTTTACAAACCATTCGAAAATCACATGCCGCAACTGCTCGCCTTCTGGGAGCCGATGGCCAAATTCGCCGCCGACCTCGGCGTGCGCATCGCCTTTGAACATTGCCCGCAGGGAGTGTGGCATTTGCCGATCATGGGTTACAACATGCTGGGCAAACCGGCGATGTGGGAGCGATTGTTCAACGAGAGCAAGTGCGAAAATCTCGGGATTGAATGGGATGCCAGCCACCTCATCTGTCAACTGATTGAACCGGTGGGCAACATCCATAAATTCGGCCCGCGCATTTTTCATGTCCACGCCAAGGACGCCTGGATCAACAAACCCTTATTGGAAACTTACGGCCTCTGTCATCCCGGTGTGGCGGAGCATCGGTTTCCGGGTTTGGGCCAATCGAGCTGGGCGGAGATTGTCCACGCATTGCTGCGGGCGGGATATGATTCAGATTTGAACATCGAAGGCTGGCACGATCCGGTTTATCGCGATCACGATGCGGTGCAGCCGGAAGATGTGAAATCATCGGGTATTGATCGGCAGCAGGGGCAGAAGTTGGAAGAGGCGGGGTTGTTGATAGGCAAGAGGACGCTGGAGCTATATACTGCTGGGACAGTGCAAGATTGAAATAGGAATCATCCCCCGAATTCACGGTCAATCTTACGCGCTTGGCTTGCCTGGGTGGTTCTCCCAGTCAACGACCTCCGGCCAAGCCGGAGGCTTGAAATAGCGTGAACCGCTCAAAGCGGTTTATGTTTCCGTTAGCCGCTCAAAGCGGCATCAGCGTCAGTTGTTCCAACCGCTGATCTTCTTTCTCCTGCTCCCGGATGTAGCGACGCACCGCCGCTTCATCCCGGCCGACCGTGGCGACCCAGTAGCCTCGCGCCCAGAACTGCTGCCCAACGAAGCTACGCCTCCGTCCCGCATACACCCGCGCGATGTGGATCGCCGTCTTCCCTTTGATATAACCCATGACCTGCGCCACCGAATACTTCGGTGGAATCGAGATCATCATATGCACATGATCGGCCATCAAATGCCCCTCCTCTATCTGACTTTCTCGTTGCCGGGCCAACTCCCGGATCACCTCTCCCAACTCCCGCCGGATCTGCCCATACAGCACCTTCTTCCGATATTTGGGAATGAACACAATATGATATTTGCATTCCCAGGTTGTGTGTTTCAGTGTTTCATATGTTTACATTGGTTCTTCTTTCGTAAACTTTGAGCGGTTCACGAAAGGAAGACTCCCCCGAGACTCCCGGAGCTGTCAAACTTCGGGAGTCTCTCCGGCAAAGCCGGAGGATTTAGATGGAATTAAAGAAATGTAATGAAGTCCAAAAAGGTATTCCGTTTACTTTTTCCAACCCGGGCCACATCCGTAAATCCGTCAAATCCGATCGAACCAGGCACGCGTCATTCTGCGGCCGCCCCCGATTTTTCCGCCGGCAGCACCAAAGTAAAAGTACTGCCCTGTCCCAGCGTTGATTGGACCATAAGGCCCGCGCCCATGGTCTTGGCCAGTTCATAGACCATGCTCAAACCCAAGCCGGTGCCTCGTTTGGTTGACAACGATTTGGTGGTGAAAAACGGTTCAAAAATCCGCGGTAAAATGTCCGGCGCAATCCCGCATCCAAAATCCTGCACCGCCACAAACACATAACACCCTGTTCCGGCGGGCGACAAAACCATGTCCGAAGGCAGGGTGTTCACCCCCCCCGTGCGCACCACAATTTGGCCAGGCCCGTCCAGCGCTTCGGCGGCGTTCAACACAAAATTCAACAGGATTTGCTGCACGTAATCCTTGGTCGTCACCACCTCGGGCACTTCGTGATCAGGGTGAAATTGAATCTGGGCATCGCGCTGAAAGCGATCCCCCAAAAGCTGAATGGTTTCGCCAGCCAGAGCATTCAGGTCGCATGGCGCCGCCTGACTTTCGGTCGAGCGACTGAAACCGAGCATCGCCTTGACGATGCCCGCGCCCTGATCCACGGCCGTTTTGATCCGGTCCAGGCGCGTCCGCACTTTTTCCTGATTCTCCAGATTGCTTTCGATGATTTGGGCGGAGCCTTTGATGATGGACAGGATGCTGTTAAAATCGTGGGCGATACCCGCCGCCAAAGTGCCGAGCGCGTTCATTTTCTGGCCCTGAAACAATTGCTGGTTGGCTTTGTCCAATTGCTGGGTGCGGAGGGCGACTATTTTTTCCACCTCGGCATAACTTCGGACCAGCCGGCGATGGCGATTGAACGCCAGCGCGGCGAAAAACAGGGCCGCCGCGCCGCCGATGGCTGCGCTCCAAAGCAACCGCGTTTCTTCGTACCACGGCAGCGGAATGAGAATATCCACGAGGGCGGGCTTGGGATCGAGGTTCCAATTCCGGTCCATGGCCCGCACCTGGAAAAAATGCGGCCCGCGCGACAAATCAGAAAACGAGACCGCCCGTTCCGACCGGAACGGCGACCATTCCTGCTCATCCAGCCGATAGGAAAAAAGCAGCCGATCCGCCGCCGTGCGTTTCCACTTGTCTCGCCCACCGAAAGAAAATTGAATCTGCCCTTCCGTGATCACGCCGACATTCCGGGGTTGTTCGAGGAAAGTTTGGGGCGGTTCGGCATCGGCTTCGGGATGATAGAGGCTTAAACCTCCGACGCTCGCGGCCCAGATTCGGCCCCGGCGGTCCTGCAATACTTGACGGACGACCGGGCTGGGCAACCCTTCCGGCGCACCATTGAGCACCCATTCGCCTCGGAAATAACGGGTGACGCCGCTGTTGGACGCAATCCAGACACTACCATCGTCGCTTTTGTAAAACCCGTTGATATGGTCAAAGTCAGATTGCAAGACGGTCCAGTTTTTGCCGTCGTATTGCCAGATTTTGTCACGGGTGCCGCACCAGAGTTTGCCATCAGCCAGTTCAATCATGCAGCACGCGCTTTCCGGCGCCGGGCCTTGCCCGGTGTCAAAGCGCAGCCATTTTTGATCGCGATAAAGGGCCAGCCCCCCGCTGCCGCCGATCCAGATGGTTCCATTTTGGCTGGTAAAAAACACCTGCAAGTCGGCTCCAAGGTTCCAACTTCCCGGCAAATCCGCCAACGACCGGAAGGTTTGCCCGTCAAACGTTTCCAAATGCGCCCCGTTGGTCGCGCCCCGGTTGTCAAATATCTGGACGCAAAGCAGCCCGTTGGTCAGCAGCCCCAGGGTTTTGACGCCCGCCTGCGTGGGATGCGGCACCAGATTAAATGCTTCCTTTTTGGGATCAAACCGCAGCAGCGCCGTTCCCGTGCCGATAACCAAAGTCCCATCCGGCAGAGTATGCAGCGACTCGTTCGCCGGAATATTGACCGCCGGATCCGGTTGAAAATCGCGCCATTGCTCATCTTGAAAACGGCTCAGGCTGTTGGAGCGCGCCATCCAGATCGGGCCGTCGCGTTCTTGCAGCATCGTGCTGACGGGTGGCCGACTGCGTTCACCCGCCGCCTCGCGCCAGGTCAAGGGCGCATACCGAAAAAGCCCCTCCGATGTCGCCACCCAAAACACCCCGCCCGGCTCGCTCGCGGCATCATAATAATTTTGAGCCAGATGTTCCTCAGTTTCGATCCAGGCATCATTTTGTTTTTCGAGGTGAAAAAGCGCTTTCGGCGTGAGCACCCAAAAACCCTGGTCCGGGCCGCGCCAGGCCAGCCGAATATCTTCGGCCTTGGTGGGTGGCGAAGACCACTGCTTGCCGTCGAAATAGACGATGATTTTTTTATGATCACGACCCGATTCGCCGATCATGGTGACGCCGCCCTGGTCATCTTCAAAAGGATGTTGCAGATCATGCGCCGCGATGGATTCATCCGTTAAAAATTCCTCCCATACAGTTTGTGGACTGGCTGGGCGCGGCGATGGGATTTTGGCCAACCCGCGTTTTCCAGTGATCCAAAGGCCGCCATCGGCCGCCTGAACTAAATCAAAAAACTGGTCCAGACGGGTTTGCGCGGCTTGGCGCACCACCACGGCTTCCTCGGGCTGGCTCGGATCAGCGTTTAATTCCATCAGCCGATCCGGCAAGAGAAACAAGACGTGCCCCTGCCGCAAGGGCAACAACGGCAATGCACGGTTGCGTTGGGTTTGAGTCCGGATTTCGCTGACCGGGTGGAGCAGCCAGTTTTCCTCGCGCAGCTCCATGATTCCGTCGGGTACGCCGGCCCATATTTGCCCGACGCGGCTCTCGTAGAGGTGTGCTGTGGTTAAACCCAGCAACCTTCGCTTCTTCACGCCATAGCCATCCAACAAACTGGCCAGGGCCGGCGTATCGTGCTGCACCCAAATATCACCCCGCTGGCTGATGCTCACCGCCGTGCAAAGTGATTGGGCCAAACCGTCATGCACATTATAAACCCGCCAATTCGAGGACTTTTGATCAGCGGCCGTCGCTGTCAGGCAGGCCCAGAAAAAGATCGCCCGCCACAGGCGCCGCCATCCCCATCTGTTCGTTTGCGTATCCACTGGCGCTTAGCTTACACATTTGATTAACTGAGCGCGAATGCGAATTTTATCCGGCATCCAGCCCTCCGGTGCGCTGCACGTGGGCAACTATTTCGGCATGATGAAACCGGCCATCGAACTGCAAACGCAGGGCGAGGCCTTCTATTTCATCGCCAACTACCAGTCCATGACCTCGTTGTTCGACGCCGCCGAACGCCGCCGGAACACCCTCGATGTCGCGCTGGATTTCATGGCTTGCGGTCTTGACCCGGAAAAGGCCGTCTTCTTCCGCCAATCCGATGTCCCGGAAGTCACCGAACTGGCCTGGATTCTGACCACCCTGACCCCGATGGGCCTGCTTGAACGCTGCCACAGTTACAAAGATAAAGTCGCCAAAGGCATTGCGCCCAATCACGGCATCTTCGCCTATCCCGTCCTCATGGCCGCCGATATTTTAATCTACGATTCCAACGTCGTCCCCGTCGGGCGTGACCAGAAACAACACGTCGAAGTCACCCGCGACATCGCCATCAAATTCAACGAAGCTTACGGCCAAACCTTCGTCATTCCCGAGCCGCGCATCCGCGACGATGTCGCTTCCGTCCCCGGCACCGACGGCCAAAAAATGAGCAAAAGCTACGGCAACACCATCGAAATTTTCGGCGAAGAAAAAGCGCTCCGCAAAAAAATCATGGGCTTGGTCATGGACAGCCGCACCCCGGCCGAGCCCAAACCCGATGCCGAAAAAAATCTCGCCATCCAACTCCTCAAACTCGTCGCCACCCCGGAAATTGCCAAAGACTACGAAGACCGCCTCCGCGTCGGCGGCCTGGGCTACGGCGATCTAAAGAAAGCTCTCTTCGAAAATTATTGGAATTATTTCGCCGCCGCCCGTACTAAACGTGCTGAATTGGCCGGCAACATGGATTACGTTGAGCAAACCTTGCGCGAAAGCGCGGTCAAGGCGCGGACCTTGGCGCAAAAAGTTCTCAAACGCGCGCGGTGGGCTTGCGGATTGGATTGAAGTTGTATTTTGCTGTTGCGTTTTTGCCGGCGTGTTTTATTTTGCTTGTCTTATTTGTCATAGATTTTAAAATTGAACCTCCACCACATTGCTCATGTTTTCAATGTGGTGGAGGTTCAATTTATATTAACTTTTTAACGTCTGTGTTTGATGCTTCAAATGTCTTAAGGAGCATCCGCTCCGATGATTTTTACGATTGATGTTGTCGTCCATCCAAGCAAGCGTGAAGGGAATGAAAGAACAGGCAAAGATCGCAAATCGTTATCGCCCGGAAACAATCAAACAACTTGCTGCCGCCATCACCGTCGCGGTGGGTGTGTCCCCATCGGACGCGGCCATTTTGGCCGATGCGCTGGTGGATGCTGATATTCAAGGCATCACGACCCACGGCGTGTCGCGCCTGAACATTTATGTCCGCCGCATGCAGAAAGGGCTGATCAATCCCAAAGCGGAATTGATCGTAAATCGCCAGCGCGGTTCCACCCTTGCGGTGGATGCCGGTAATGGCCTGGGCCAGGTGCAGGCGGTCAAAACGTTGCAGAAGCTCATGCCCATGGCGAAGGAAAATGGTGTGGCCATGGCGACCATTGGCAATTCCCAGCACTTCGGTGCCCTCTCCTATTATTGCAACCACGCGGCGGCGCAGGACATGATTCTGCTGGCCATGACCAATGGCGAACCCGCGATGTCTCCCGCTGGCGGATGCCAGGCTTACTTCGGCACCAATCCGGTCGCCGCCTCTTTCCCCACCGGCAAGGGTTATCCCGTAAAAATTGACCTGGCCACTTCCATCGTGGCGCGCGGAAATATCATTGCCGCTCAAAAGCGCGGTCAGCCGATCCCCCCCGGTTGGGCGTTGACCGTGGATGGCGAGCCGACCACCGACGCTTCTGCGGCACTGGCCGGGACGGTGCTGACGATGGCCGGTCATAAGGGCTACGCCCTGGCGTTGATGGTGGAAGTTTTTTCCGGCGTATTGTCCGGCGCGGCGTTTGGTTCGTCCATCGGCTCGATGTATAAGAACATGGATCGCAAACAGGACGTGGGCCATTTCTTCTGCCTGCTCGATATCGCGGCGTTCATTGATCCGTCCGAATTCAAACAACGCATGGATCAGGCGATTGACGAAATCAAAGCCTGCCGCAAGCAACCTGGGGTGAACGAAATCCTGATCCCCGGCGAGCGCTCCCATGCCAAAGCCCAGGAAAATCTGGAGCGCGGAATTTTCATCGAAGAAGCGGTCCAGAAAGAACTTAAGTTGCTCTGTGAAGAATTAAAGATCCCGTTCCGGCTCGGTTGAATGCATGCTGGATAATCGCGGAGCACCCTTTACCTTTATGTTATGAAATACTGCCATTTATCAATGATTTGTTTGATTCTGACCTCAGTCGTCTGCGGCGCTGACTCTCAATCTGTAAACCCTAATGATTGGCACCCCGATACCAAAATATTAGATGCGACTGTGAAGTATGGCAATCCATCTATGATGGACGCTGTGAAGTCATTAACATTTGATCTGAAAAAATTCTATCAACTATTGCGAGAGAAAAAATGGCGAGAAACTTATGAATTGCGCGCAAAAGCCTACAGAGAAGATGTCTTGGAATCTGATTATCTTGCAAAGGCAAAAAAATCTGAAAAGTACTGGGGTTTGATAAACTACGATATTTTATCTGCTAAGTTTGAGAATTCTTATGGCGGAACCAATATTGACGAAGCGGTTCTCATTTGCAAATTCATCGAACTTCCAAACTACACTGTATCATATTCTACCGTTTTCTGGCATAAAGAGGAGGGTGTATGGAGATGTCTTTCAGCGGGTCCGTCTAAACTTGAAATATTTGAATCAATGAGGCCGCCAATCATTGATTGGAGATAGTGAAGGGGTCAAACCATAGATTTGTAGATTTTTATTTCAAAAAAACACTTTTGACAAAATGAAGTAATTACAATATCTTGCCCACCACATGGAATGGGACACAATGGAATCTGAAATCCAGAACCGGGCCGGGAATCAAAAACACCTCGCCCCATTTGGACTTTTCCTTGATTCGTTGTTTCAAATCTCTTTTTCGCGCCTGTCTTCCGTAGGCCTTGCGAAAGAAGATGTTCTGCGTGTTTCGCGGTTAAAAGTTTTATTCAGAAAACCATTCTACCACACCGAAGGCCAATTCATTAAAATTTGGGATTTCTTATTTGTTTCGGATTTCGGATTTCGTGCTTCGAATTTGCTCCTTCATCCCCTTGCCGCCCTTCTGGAAAGCTTCACCAAACCCTCACGAAGCGACGCAAAACTACAGCTAACGACACCTAACGCGAGTCAACGCGACCTAACGGCACCTATTTTAAGAATTTTGTCCCTTTCGCGTAAAAGGGTCGTTCTGGAACACGCAACCAGGATCCGGCGTGGTCTTCCCGAAAGATTGAAGGTTTTGCATCTTTCCGGCGTCTATGCTTTGCTAGTGTTTGTAATGAACCCATGTCGGAAATTGATTGGCGGTGCTGTCCTGATGGCCAGCGCCCTGGCCCTGTCTGCCGCCGCCCCCAAGGCGAAATCGGTGGATTTTAACCGCGATGTGCGGCCTATCCTCTCGGACAATTGTTTATACTGCCACGGTCCTGACGAAAAACACCGCAAAGCGAAACTCCGCCTCGACCAGCGCGATAACGCCACCGCCGCCCACGGCGATACCACGCCGATTAAACCCAAAGATCTGGCCGGAAGCGAATTGTGGCGGCGCATCAATGCCAAAAATCCCGACGACCTCATGCCTCCGCCGGACTCCAACAAGAAATTGACGGCGGACCAAATCGAGACTTTGCGGCGCTGGATTGCGGAAGGCGCGGAATACAAGGGACACTGGGCCTTTGAAGCGCCGAAGAAACCCGAACTCCCGCAGATCAAAAACAAAAAGTGGGCGAAGAATGAAATAGATTATTTCGTCGCCGCTAAATTAGCCGAGAAAAAACTGAAGCCGGAAAATGAAGCCAGCAAAGAGAAGTTGATACGGCGCGTGACCTTTGATCTGACAGGTTTGCCGCCATCCTTGATCGAGGTGAATGATTTTCTCGCGGACAAAAAGCCGGGCGCTTACGAGCGTTTGGTGGATCGGTTGCTGGCCTCGCCGCGTTATGGCGAGCAGCAGGGACGATTCTGGCTGGATGCGGTGCGTTACGGCGACACGCACGGCTTGCACCTCGATAACGAGCGCTCGATGTGGCCGTACCGCGATTGGGTGATCAAAGCCTTCAACGAAAACATGCCGTACGACAAGTTCACCATCTGGCAGATCGCGGGTGATGAATTGCCCCACGCGACCCCGGAACAAAAAGTGGCCTCCGGTTACAATCGTTGCAATGTTTCCACCAGCGAAGGCGGGGCAATCGAGGAGGAATTTTATGTGCGTTACGCGATTGACCGGACGGAAACGACCAGCGTGGTCTGGATGGGTTTGACCGCTGGTTGCGCCGTTTGCCACGACCATAAGTTCGATCCCATTTCGCAAAAGGAATTTTATTCGCTTTACTGGTTTTTTAACAACGGTCGGGAAAAAGCGATGGATGGAAACGCGCTGCTGCCACCGCCTTCCATGAAAATTCCCAGCACGAAGGACAAGCAAACCATCGCCGAGATGGACGCCGAGATCGCTCCGGTGAAGAAAGAAATTGATGACGCGCTGGCAAATCTCAAATACAAAGATTCCAATCCGCGCGGCTTGGAAATGTTCTCCGAGCCAAAGGATGCGGTCTGGTTGGAAGATGAATCGCCCAAAGGTGCCACCATCACCGCGACCGAAGGCAATCCAGCGCTGCAATGGGTGACGGCGACGAACGGACCCGTTTTCAGCGGGAACCGCTCGATCAAACGGACGGCCACCGGCTTGGCGCAGGATGTTTTCGAAAAAATCAGCGCCCCGATGGTGGTTGGTAAAAAGGACACGTTATTCGCCTACGTCTATCTGGACCCGACGAATCCGCCCAAGGCGATCATGCTGCAATTCCACACTACCGACTGGATGTTTCGCGCGAATTGGGGCGATGAGGATGCAATTCCTTTTGGTGAGAAAGGAACGCCCACCAAGTTCCTGGCCGGCAAACTTCCGCCCACCGGACAATGGGTGCGATTGGAAGTCAGCACGGATGATTTAAAAATAAAACCCGGCCAGCGGATCAATGGCTTGGCCTTCACGCAATCGGGCGGAACGGTGTATTGGGACAAAGTGGGCGCGGTGACGAAATATAAACAGGAAGACTTGTCAGCCACATCGCAATTCGCTTGGGAAACCTATATGCGCGCAGACAACGGAGTCGGATTGCCCGAAGAGATTTCCCGGATCATCAAGGCGGGCGCGAAGAAGACCGAAAAGCGCGAAAAGGAATTGGTGCGAAATTATTACCTGGAAAACATTTATTCCGGCTCACCGCAAATTTTCGGCCCGCTCCACGCCAAACTGGAACCGCTGCAAAAGAAACGCACGGAATATGAAAACAACATCCCCAGCACTCTGATTTCCGAGGATATGGAAAAGCCACGCGGCGCTTTCGTCCTCAAGCGCGGCCAATACGATGCGCGGGGCGATGAAGTGCAACCCGGTGTGCCGCATTTTCTGCCGCCGCTGCCCAAGACGGACAAGACGAACCGCGTCGCGCTGGCCCAGTGGCTGGTTTCGACCAATCATCCGTTGACCGCGCGCGTGATTGTGAATCGTTATTGGCAGCAGTTTTTCGGCACGGGCATCGTCAAGACGGCGCAGGATTTCGGTTCGCAAGGCGAATGGCCGTCGCACCCGGAACTGCTTGACTGGCTGGCCTGTCATTTCATGGAAACCGGTTGGGATGTCAAACAGATGCACAAGCTCATGGTCACGTCCGCCGCTTATCGCCAGGACAACAAGGTCACGCCGGAAAAATTGCAGATTGATCCGGAAAACCGCTTCGTCTCGCGTGGGCCGCGCTTTCGATTGGATGCGGAAGAAATCCGGGACAACGCGCTCTATGTCAGCGGACTGCTGGATGATGAAATGGGCGGGCACTCGGTCAAGCCCTATCAACCAGCGGGTGTTTGGGAGGCGGTTGGTTACACAGCGAGCAACACCGCAAAATTTGTGCAGGATCATGGCAACGCCCTCTATCGCCGCAGTCTTTACACGTTCTGGAAACGCACCGCACCGCCGCCGTCGCTGGTCACGTTCGACGCGCCATCTCGTGAAAAATATTGCGTCCGCCGCGAACGCACCGATACGCCGTTGCAAGCGCTGGTCGTGATGAACGACCCGCAATACGTCGAAGCCGCCCGGCATCTGGGCGCAAGGATGATCGAGTTGGATAATAACGTGGACGACCGTCTGGACTTCGCCTTCCAGTTGCTCACCGCCCGTCATCCGTCTCGGGATGAAAAATCCATCTTGAAAGAATTGCTCGCGGAAAATCTGGCCAAATATGGCAAGGATGAGGAGGCCGCAAAAAAACTGATCTCGGTCGGCGAATCGCCGGTCAATAAAGAAATCAAACCAGCCGAACTGGCCGCTTACACCATGGTCGCCAGCACGCTTTTGAACATGGATGAAGTGTTGAACAAGAATTAATTTTATGAACCCTTTCATGCTCAGCCGCCGTCATTTTTTCAAATCCACCGGATTGGCCATGGGCCGCATCGCGTTGGCCGGGTTGATGTATCCGGAAATTATGCGCGCGGCCACGGCCCAGAAAGTGGGCGGCCTGGCTCATCCGGCTCTTGCGGGTCTGCCCCATTTTGCGCCCAAGGCGAAACGCCTGATCTATCTGTTCATGAACGGCGGCCCGTCCCAGATTGATTTACTTGACTACAAACCGGGCCTCGAAAAGATTTACGACACCGATCTCCCCGCCTCCATTCGCAATGGCCAGCGGTTGACCACCATGACCTCGGGGCAAACCCGTTTTCCCATCGCTTCGTCCAAATACGCTTTCAAACAACACGGCAAATCGGGCATGTGGTTCAGCGAACTGCTGGCCAAAACCGCTGAAGTCGCCGACGAACTGGCCGTGATCCGGAGCGTGTACACCGAAGCGATCAATCACGATCCCGCCGTCACTTACATCCAGACCGGTTTCCAAATCCCGGGAAAGCCGAGTCTTGGTTCGTGGCTTTCCTACGGGTTGGGCAGTGAATGTGATAACTTGCCCGCTTTCGTCGTCATGACGCCCAGTTGGTCCGCCAAGCGCGATGCGCAAGCGTTATACAATCGTTTGTGGAGCTCGGGGTTTTTACCGACCAAACACTCCGGGGTCAGCCTTCGTGCCAAAGGTGATTCAGTCCTCTATCTGAACGATCCTCCCGGCGTGGATAAACAAGGGCGACGTAACATGCTTGACGCACTCGGCAAATTAAACGCGTCCGAATACAAAAAAATTGGCGACCCGGAAATCAACACCCGCATCGCCCAATATGAAATGGCGTTTCAGATGCAAGCCTCCGTGCCGGACTTGACTAATATCACCAAGGAATCGAAGGCCACGCTGGATTTATACGGGCCGGAAGTGACCATGCCGGGAACCTTCTCACACAGTTGTCTGATGGCGCGGCGGATGGCCGAGCGCGGCGTGCGCTGCATCGAAATTTTCCATCGCGAATGGGACCATCACACCGACCTGACCCGCGACCTCCCCTTGCAATGCCGCGACGTGGACCACGCCTGTATGGGTTTGATCAAAGACCTGAAAAATCGCGGCATGTTGGATGACACCCTGGTCGTCTGGGGCGGTGAATTCGGCCGCACCGTTTACTGTCAAGGAAAGTTGACCCATGAAAACTACGGGCGCGATCACCATCCGCGCTGCTTCACCATGTGGATGGCCGGCGGCGGCATCAAGGGCGGCACCGTCTATGGCGAGACCGACGATTTCAGTTACAACGTGGTCAAAGACCCGGTGCATATCAGCGAAATCAACGCCACCATTTTACATTGCCTGGGCATTGATCATCGCCGTTTGACCTTCAAATTTCAGGGATTGGACCAGCGTCTGACCGGTGTGGAAGAGCGAAACGTGGTCAAAGGGATTCTGGCCTAAAATGTTTTGGACGCAGGCGCTCTTACTTTTGAGCCGGTTCCAGGGTAACGAAAACATAAAACCGGTTTGTGGTGGTCTGGGTTTTGTTGGATTGCAAGAATTTGTCTTTTAATTTTTTCGTCTCTGTAATGAGCGGTCCACGGAGGGCAACAGTTTGGCTCGGTTTAACGACTGCCGTCCCTTGCGATTGGAACACACGGAAATGGGGCAATGGCAGCACTCCGGTTAATGGTTCAGCGAAGGATTTGGAAACGGGGTCCCAACTTCGCACTTTGGGCACTGCCTTTCCGGGGTCGTCATAGCCAAGGAACTCGACTAACTTTGCCTGGACATCGAAGCTCCAGCCATGGTCAGCGGCTCGGGTCAGAATTTCCGCCGACGGTCCAAGGAAGACATCGCTGGTTACATACATCATTTCCGCTTGTTTGGTTGGGGTGGCATCGGTTGTTTCCACATCGAAGACAATCTCCGTTGCGTCCATGGTTGAGATTTGCGCCAAGCGTCCAGTCTGCGTTTGCACGCGTGGCGCTGCCAAGCAAGTCAAGCCCTGGGCCAACAGCCTTTCTCTTACCTTTGTGAATTTCAGGTCGTCAAGCACCACCACTTGGCCTTCGGTTTTCAAGCAATCGGCAGTGACGTTGCGTAGCGATGGAAAATTTGTAGTGCGAAAAACGTTCGGCAACCTGCCTTCTTTCTGGGGTTCTTCGGGATGCGGGCCAAAGAGCGAGTCAAGTTCGCGTCGCCCTGGGTTGTTGTTTTCCGGAACGGAAAAGAATTTGACCACGAAGGCGACTGAGTTGGATTCTGGCCCATTGCCACCGGAGGTGACGTCATTAGCTGTCCGAGTGGAACTGACATTTTTTGCATCGCTGATCAACGGACGGGTTGTGTCCGGTTTGACTTTCAGGTGGTCACTTGCCGCTGCCAACAACCACGCGGGATTGGCCGCCCGGATCGGGAGTGCCATGGTCATCGCTGCGCAGATAATCCCAAACACGGCGGGAACACAACGCCAGCTTAGAGACAGCTCCTGCCATCCGGTTGATTTTTCCAACAGGGCTTTGACGCGCAAGGCAAGATCCGATCGAAAACCGCTGCCAGCCACCCCGAGTCCGCCCGTGGGTCGCGACAGGCTCAACTCACGACCGAATGCGACAAGTGATTCTGCCAGTGTGGCCGGGCCTTCCGGAATCAGGGCACTGGCTTCATCGGCCGAGCCTTCACATGTCCGGCGAAATTCATGCCGCATCCACCACGCCAATGGATGCCACCAGGCTACAGCGCAAAAAAAATCGGTCAATGCGAACCAGAACGGATCATGGGCCGCTAGATGCGCCAATTCGTGCGCGAGCATTACTTGCCGTTGCCGCGCCGTGAACCGTTCGGCAAAATCCAATGGAAGGGCCACCGTTGGCCGCCAAAAACCAAAAGCCACCGGGCCTCGCACTCGCCGCCAGAGGTGAATGTTGGCGTATGGAAGACGAAGCGGTTTGAACAACGGTTTGGCCATGGACCAAACTTCCGGGCTGGCCGGTTGCATTTTGCGCCGTTCGGCCAGAAGCCATGCACGAGTTGTTCCGGTAAGTAGCAAAAGTGTAACGGTTCCAGAAATCCACAGCCAGCCTGGCCACGTAACCGGATGCCTTGTTTCCGCGTTTGGATCGTTGGTCATCACGGTCGGGCGCGAACTGTTCTGCGCGTCCCGCTTGTTTAGCGGATCGCTTAGTCTTACCACCAAACGGCCTTGTGCAATTTGCGTTGGCCGCCAAGCAGGAATGTGCGCGCGCAATCCGGTCAACTCGTTAATCGAAATCAGGGTCATGGCGATCAGTGCAGCCTGCCAACAAACGCGTTGTCGCTTCGCGCTTCGAAGGCAGTGACAGGCAGCGGTGGTCAAAACAACGATCAAGGCTGTTTCAGCGGCAAATATTCCCGCAAATAAAATCCACGAATAGAGCGTCGGTATCATTTCGTCCTCCGTTTCGCCTCGGCGATCATCTTTCCAAGTTCGTCGAGCTCTTCGCGGCTGACATCGCGGGTCCGCAACAGATGGCTCATCGCGCTCGTCAGACTGCCTTCAAATAATCGCTCCAAAAAATGTTGGGCCGCGTTGTGGTTGACCTCTTCAGCCCGGACGGCAGCACGATAGAAAAAGGCCCGGCCTTCTTCGCGATGTTCGACCAAACCACGCTCTTCCATCTTCCGCAGCATGGTGGCGATGGTGGTGTGGGCCAGCGATCGCTCGGAGCCAACGGTGGCATGGACTTCGGCCACGCTGGCCTCCCCGCGCGCCCACAATTCCTTTAAGATGCGCAGTTGCAGTTCGCCAAGACGTAAATGAGCATCGGGTGATTTCATAACTACCGCGATAATACTACTGCGGTAGTTTTTGTCAATGGGAAATACTTTTTAATTCCGAAACGGTTTATTCGCGCGGTAGAGTTGAATGCGCGCCTCCGTCTTGTTGGCGAAATTAGTCGCGCCCATTGCCAGAAATACTTCGCGCGCTTTTTCTGCCGTGGTGATCGCCTCCGGGAAACGCCCCGCCTCGGCATAAGCCGCATCCAGGCTGCACAACGAACGAACATCCTTGCCACCGGTTAATTGACAGGCCAGTTCCGCCCGTTGCACCGCCTCGCGTCCATTGCGGACGGAATCGTTTGGGTTGGTGGCCAGCAGCCAGGATAGATCATTCAACGCTCGCAAATATTTCGGATCCAATTCCAGGGTGGCGCGTAATTCCACAAGCCCCTCGCCCAAACGGCCCGACGCCAACAATGCCGTGCTATAGTAATAGTGAAAGCTGGCATTAGCCGGTTGCAGCCGCAGGGCTTCTTGATACTGCGGCACCGCCTCGGCCAGTTTCCCAATCGCCTGCAAATCAATCGCCAGATTGCAGCGGCTCAGAGCATCCGTGGGATGATATTCCAAAAGCTTTTGATAATGCGGAATCGCCTGATCAAATTTCCCGAGGTCATCATATAAATTCCCGAGCGTCAACTGCGTCGGGAGAAATTCAGGATCAAGCTGCTGGGCCTTTTGCAGAATCGTCTCCGCATCAGTGAAGTCACGGGCCATGCGCAGCGCATTCCCGAGATTCGCCAGAGACAAGGGGCGTTTAGGATTGATGTTCAAAGCATGTTGAAACAAGTCCGCCGCCCGGCCGTAATCCTTGTCTTGCATCGCGATGAGGCCGAGATTGTCCCAGGTTTCCACCAGCTTGGGATTCAATTTTACGGCCAGTTGAAATTCCTCTTCGGCTGCTTTTGAGCGCCCTTGGCTGAGCAGAAAAACTCCGAGGGAATTGTGGGCGATATAATTGTTCGGATCAACGCGCAGCGCCTGTTCCCACAAACTGCGGGAATCCTGCCAGACATAAAGTTGCGCCCGGGTCGCGCCGACGCACAACCCCAGAATGACGGCTGCGACGCCGGTCAGAAGAATCTTTCCCGGTCGGGGCCATCTGGACAAAAGCAGTTCACTGGCAACCCAAGTCACCATGATAAAAAGACCGATGCACGGAAGATAAGTGAACCGGCTGGCAACAAACTGCTCCCCCACCTGCACAATCCCTGTGACTGGTCCCAACATGCCAACAAACCAAAACCAGCCCACCGCCAACCACGGACGGGTCCGCCATTGGGCCATGACGACCAGGGAAATCAGCGCCATCAGCCCCGCACCAAACAATACCCGGCCCATCGGCCAGGAGGCTGGATCAAGATATAGCACAGATAAATGAGTGGGCCAAAAAAAAAATTCCAGGTACTCAGGGATCGTGGTCGCCATCTTATACCAGCGGGTGTCCAGGGCCAGGCTCTTGGCCGTGCCCAAATGCACTTGAGTCAAATAGGTGATAGCGCTGATGACCACGGCCAGCGCCATAAACGGGATTTTTTCAAAAAGGAGAGTCCGCCAGTTATTTTCCCGGCCCGGCCCGAGTCGTTGTCTCGGCCAAAAATCCAACAGCAACAGCAGGAAAGGCGTGGTCACCAGCATGGCCTTGGTCATGAGTCCCAGAACGAAAAAAGTCAGCGCCAGGAGATAAAATCGCGAAGCGAAAAACGGCGGTGGCGCAGGCAGATATGATGCCCTACTTTTGCCGTGGCGCAGATAAGCCAGCAAAGTGAGCATGAAAAAGAACCCGCTCAAAACATCCTTGCGCTCCGTGATCCATACCACCGATTCCACCCGGAGCGGATGCAGGGCAAAGAGCGCAGACACAAAAGCGCTCCGCCAGCGCAGTCCGGTCGCTTCCTGCAACAAAACATAAAGCAAAACTGCATTGACCGCATGAAACCCGATGTTGACGAGGTGATGCCCTTCCGGCCCTGGGCCAAATAACTGGCAATCCAACATGAAGGAAAGCCAGACCAACGGTTGCCACAGGGCAAAGTGCATTCCAGAAAAAGCCCAGGCAATCCCTTTGCTGGTCAGGCCTTGCTGCACCAGCCAGTTATTCATGACGTAATCCGGATCGTCGTAGTTGACAAAGTCGAAATGCCGCGCCGGCCAATAGACGGCCAAAGTCACAGCGAACAGCGCCAGGCTGATCAGCCACGTTTGATTTTTTTTGGCAAAAGAAAACACGGGTTACTTTCAGTTTTTTAACGGCTGGCTGGCACGATAACGCAGGCTGCGGGCTTCCGCCTTTTGGGCGTAATTGGTGTCGCCCGCAGCCAGAAAGGCGAGCCGGGCTTTTTCCGCCGTGGCTACGGCTTCAGGAAAACGTCCGAGCGAGGCATAAACCGTGTCCAAAATAGAAAGCGAAGAACCATCTTTTTGGCCGGTCAATTCACAGGCGCGCTCCGCCAGAGGCAGGGCTTCAAGCACATTTCCCGCCGAATCTTTGGCATGGATGGCCAATTGCCAGGCCAGATCATTGAGGGCACCGAGATGTTTCGGGGCGAGCCGGAGGGTTTCGCGCAGTTCGACAATTCCCTCCTGCCATCGGCCTCCGGCGATGAGAGCGGAACCATGGTAATAATGAAAGTCCGGAACGCCGGGATCAAGGCTCAGGGCGGTTTCGTAATGGCTTAGGGCGTCAGCTGGCCGGCCCGCAGCCATCAGGTCAATGGCAAGATTGCAGTGATTGACAGCATCAGAAGGATGATGCTCCAGGATTTTTTGATAGTGCGGAATGGCTTGGTCAATCTTTCCAATATCATCAAAATAGGCGGCCACCGCCCTCTGGACATTGATGTCTTCGGAATCCAGTTGGAGGGCTTTTTTAAGAAAAGAGCCGGCCCTGGCATAATCGCCAGCCCGGTCGAAGACTTTGCCCAGATTGGCCAAGGTAAATGGGTTGTCTGGATCGCAGGCCAAGGCCCGCTGAAACAGATCGGCCGCTTTGCTGTAATCTTTTCCACGCAGAGCGATCAAGCCAAGGCCGTTCCAGGCTGCGGTCAACTTGGGTTGGAGTCGGACCGCTGTTTCATATTCTGTGATGGCCGCTTCAACGTTGCCATGGTCCGCCAGATAAATACCCAAAGAGTTATGGGCGACATAGTTTTTGGGATCAACGCGCAACGCGTGTTCCCAGAGTGTTTTCGAATCCTGCCAGTAATAAAGTTGATGGCGGCTGAGTCCAACGGACAACATGACCAAAACCAATGCACCTATAATCGCGCTTATTTTTCTCAACGGAAAAGGAAGCCGGGACAGCAGTTCCCACCCTCCCCAAACCACGGGTAGAAAAATGCCAACAGCCGGCAGATAAGTGAAACGATCCGCAATAAATTGAACGCCGGCCTGCACAATGCCCATGACCGGAATCAGCATGCCCAAAAACCACAGCCAGCCTGTCAATAACCATGGACGGGAACGGCCCTGGAAAAGCGCCGCGACGAAAATCAGCAGTATGATGGCCAGCGCGCCCAACACGGAAACGATCGGCCAGGTCACCGGACTGAGATACAGCACGGTCAAATCGCCGGGCCAGAATAATTCCTTCAGATAAGCCGGAACCGTCATGGCCGGCTTTTGCCAGCGCAAGTAAAACGGAAGGTCGGCGACGGCACCACCATGGCTTTGCGTGATCACTGTGATCAGGCTGCACAACCCAGCCAAGACGAAGAAGGGCCATTTTTCCATCACCAACGGCAGGAATTTTTTAGGTTGATCCAGAACAGTTCTTTGCCACGGCCAAAAATCCAAAACCAAAAGCAAAAAAGGCAGTGTCACCAGCATCGGCTTGGACATCAGGCCCAGAGCGAAAAAAAACAATGCGAGATAATAATAACGCGAGGATAAAGGAAAGCGGACGGAAACCAGCGATGCGTCCTCTGCTTTAAACTTTAAACTTTGAACCTTGAACTGCGTATAAGCCCACAGTGTCAGCATAAAAAACAGCCCACTCAGAACGTCCTTTCGTTCCGCAATCCAGGCCACCGATTCCACCCGAGTCGGATGAAACAGAAAAAGCGCCGCCACCAAAGCGCTCCGCCCGATGGCCCAGGTCCATTTCTGCAACAGGATAAAGAGCAGGACGCCATTGGTCGCGTGCAAGATCGCATTACCCAGATGGGGTACGGCTGGCTTCACGCCGAAGAATTGACATTCAAACATATACGAGACCCAAACCAGCGGGTGCCAGTTGGAAAAATGCGCCTCGGTAAACGCCCAGATCGAACCTTTCATCGTCAAACCCTGCTGAATCAGCCAGTTGTTCGCGAAATAATCCGGGTCATCATAGTTGATAAAATCGAAATGTCGCACCGGCCAATACAGCGCCAGGGTCAGCCCGAAAAGTCCGGCGCTCACCAGCCAGGTCTGTTGCTTTTGTGTCAATCGAATCATGAAAATCTTACGCCAGAATTTCCCCGACCACTTCACCGTGAACATCCGTCAACCGGCGATTGCTGCCATTATGCCGGAAGGTCAGCTTCGTATGATCAATCCCCAGCAAATGCAAAATGGTGGCGTGAAGATCGTAGCAATACGTTGGATTGACCGCTTTCCACGACCATTCATCACTTTGTCCGTACGTCGTGCCGGGCTTGATGCCCGCGCCCGCGAGCCACGACACAAACGTCCCGCCGTTATGATCGCGACCGGTGCTGCCTTGACTGAACGGCATGCGGCCAAATTCCGTCGTCCAGATAATCAACGTGTCCTCAAACATCCCGCGCGCTTTCAAATCCTTGACCAACGCCGCCGCCGGTTTGTCTGCCATGCCAGCGATCAGCGGCAATTCCTTGCTGATGTCGGCGTGGTTGTCCCAATTGCCGGTGGCGCCGGCCATCCCACTCCAAACCTGCACAAAGCGCACCCCGCGCTCCAACAGCCGCCGCGCCGCCAGACAATTTCGCCCAAAATCCTGCGTGGCCTTGTCGTCCAAGCCGTAAAGTTTTTTTGTCGCTTCACTTTCCCCGGAGATATCGAGGGTTTCAGGTGCGCTCGTTTGCATCCGGGCTGCCAGTTCATAAGAAGCGATGCGCGCTTCCAGCCGGGAATCACCGGAATGTTGGGCCAAATGTTCGCGATTCAGTTTATTCAGCAAGGCCAGCCCATCCTGTTCGCTCGCTTTCGTGATATTTTTAGCCGAAGTTGGCGGAAACAGATCCGCGATGGGATCCGCCGCCGTTGCTTTGATGATCGTGCCCGAATGGGCCACCGGCAAAAATCCCGAGGAAAAGCTTCCTTTGGAATTATACGGCAACCCGCGCGGGTCCGGCAGCACCACGAACGTCGGCAAATTTTGATTCAAACTGCCGAGGCCGTAAGAAATCCACGAGCCCATGCACGGAAATCCCGGCAACACAAACCCGGTGTTCTGCATGTAAACCGCCGGCCCATGCACATTCGTCTTCGTCGCCATGGACATGATAAAAGCCAGATCATCCACACACGTGGCTATATGCGGGAAAATGCTGCTGACCCAGCGTCCGGATTGACCGTGTTGTTTCCATTCGTACGGACTTTTCATGATCGTTCCGGGCGTGCTAGTGGCGGCCTCGACTTTTTCACCCGGATCAAATTTTTCGCCACTTCGTTTGATGAGTTCCGGTTTGTAGTCAAACGTATCGCACTGGCTGGCCCCGCCGTTCATGAACAATTGCACCACCCGTTTGACCTTGGCCCGATGATGCAGCCCGCCGTTCAGATCAATCGAAGGTTTGGTCTCCGCCAGCAATTCGTTCTGTCCGAGCAAATGCGCCAGGGCGATGCCGCCTAGGCCGCCGCCAGCCCGCCAGAGAAATTCCCGGCGCGACTGCTGGCTAAAATTAAAATGTTCCGGCGTTTTCAATTCACGAAGATGAATTCATTGCTATTCAACAGGACACGGCAGGCGTTGGCCAAGCCGTATTTTGCGGCGTAAGCTTTAAAATCGTGCAACTCACCGCTACTAGGCGGACGGCCCAGCGCCAGTTGCCAGACAGCTTCAATTTGTCTGGCCAGCGATTTGTTCTCTTTGACCAATCGTTCCGCCAGGTGACCGCTCTGACTGACGACGAAGCGATCATTCATCATGGCCATTGCTTGCAACGCCGTCAGCGAAACATTTCGGGTCGCGGTCAATTGCGAGCCATCCGCGCAATCCAGGCAATCCATGAAGGGATCGGGCAGCGTCCGGAAAAGAAAACGATAAATGCTGCGCCGAAAATTTTTTGGATCTTCCACGTCAAATTTATTGTAGTCCACGATCGGCGTGTTGCTGGGATTCGGATCCTCCAAGTTGAACTGCATCACCGCCGGCCCGCCCATGGTCAGATCGAGTTTGCCGGTGATTTGCAAAATGGCATCACGAATGGATTCGGCGTCCAGCCGGGCCCGGTTCATCCGCCAGAGATATTGATTGCCGGAATCGGTTTTGGAAAATACGGGATTATCGTCCGACGACTGGAGATAGACCGCGCTGGTCACGATCAATTTTTGCAATTGTTTGATGGAACCGCCGCTTTCCTGAAAGGCGGTTGCGAGCCAGTCCAGCAATTCGGGATGCGTCGGCAACCCGCCCATGTGGCCAAAATCACTCGGCGTATCCACGATTCCCCGGCCAAAATGATAAGACCAGATTCGGTTGACAATAGACCGCCAGGTCAGTGGATTTTTTTGGTCGGTGATCCATCGGGCCAGAGCGGCGCGGCGGCTGGCCTCGTTGTTGGTATCAGACAAGCCAAAACTCGGAGCCAGATTTGAGACACAGGACAACGCCCCGGGCGACGCCAGTCCCAGCGGCTTGGTGACATCACCGCGTTTGAGCACATAAATCGGGCGCGGGGTTTTGGCCGGAGTGAAATTGCCGCGCGGCGTGAAATCGCTGGCGGCGGCAAAGACCAGGCGCGGTGGCGGCAGCGCGGCGAGTTTCTGTTCAATCGGATTCAGTTCCTGAAAGGAAACGAGCATGGATCTATCCTGATCGCTGCGTTTTTTTTCTTCCGTGGCCAGAATTTTGATGATGGCATAGGGATAGCGATCGGCCCGCAAGGGCAAGGGTGAGGTGGTGACGGAAAGGCGCACGCGCCCGATCAAATGGCTGCCCCCGTGGACTTGATCAAGGGTGAAAGCCAGCGGTGCGCTGCCGTTGTTCTCCAAGGGTTCTTTCAATTCGAACACCGCAAAATGTGGCTGGCCGACTTCAGGATAAATGCTCCAGGCGGTGGAGGGGTTTTTATCAATGGACTTTTCCACGGCCCAATCCTGCTGATTGAAATCAGCGGTGGAATTTTGTAATAGCACGGTTTTATCTGCGACCATGAGTTGAAATTCGGAGAGGGCAAAGTTGCCATTGTCCTGCCGGCCCGGCCCTTGGTGCGGCAGGCTGGGATCGGTCAAAACTTCAACCCGGACGGCGGTGATGTTTTTTAGATCAGTCCGGGCGGTGATGGTGTAAGTGTCTTTGTCTGGTTTTTTGCCGGAGGAGAGAATGGAGAAGTCGGATTGTTTGGTCAAGGTTGAGCCTTCGGAGGAAGTGAAGGAATCGGGATTTAAAACGATCCAGATGGAGGCGTCATCTGCCAGTGTTTGGCGAAGTGCTTTCTCCACGGCCGCCAGCTCCGCCGGTTGAGGTTTGGCCGTTTTCGGGGCCTCTTCGAGCGCGCGTTTTTTCTTCAGTAAGGTCTGGCGCATCTGGTGTGTTTTGGCATCGAGGTCATAAGGCCGGTCGGCGCGATCCACGCCGGCCAAGACCGCTTGCAAGTTATAGTAATCCGCCTGGGGAATGGGATCGAATTTGTGATTGTGACAGCGCGCGCAATGCACCGTGCTGCTGACAAAGGTGGACATCGTGGTCATCACCATGTCGTCGCGGTCGAGGTTGCGGGCGATTTTCTTGTCCACGGTGTCCTCGACGATGAAGACCTGCGAACTTTCATCCCACGGCCCCGCCGCGATGAAGCCGAGCGCGACAATCCCCTGCGGATCATCCGGGAACAAAACATCGCCCGCCAACTGTTCCTCGACAAATCGCGCATAAGGTTTGTCCTCATTGAACGAACGGATCAGATAATCCCGATAGGGCCACGCGTTGGGCCGGGGCCGGTCCTGATCATTTCCTTGTGTGTCGGAATAATGCACCACATCCAGCCAATGCCGCGCCCAGCGCTCACCGTAGCGCGGTGAGGCCAGCAACTGATCCACCACCTTTTCATAAGCGCGAGGAGATTTGTCCTTGAGAAAAGCATCCATTTCTTCCGGGGTCGGCGGCAGTCCGATCAAATCAAAATAAACGCGGCGCAACAAAGTCCGCTTGTCCGCCGGAGCGGAAGGATGAAATCCCTTTTCCTGCAACTTCGCCAAAACGAATTGATCCACCGGCGTGCGTGGCCAGCTTTTGTCTTTCCCTGAAACTGTTGTGGGCACGTCCGGTTTGCGCAACGGTTTGAGCGACCACCAGGTGTCTTCCGCTCCGGCGGTCAGGGCAAACGCCACGCAAAATAAAAACAGCCATTGACGCTGACAAAACATGCGCACGGATTATAACCCCCGGGCCTATCAGAAGCGAGCGCCACTACTTACTTTCTCCCTTGCCCACTTCTACTCACATTCCCAACTTCTGCAACTCCACCTGCAATTGCAGTTGGAATTCCTGCACGTCTTCCTGGGTGGGCTTGTAAGTTTTGTCCACTCCAGCCAGACCAAGGCGGCCGGTTTGATCGAGGAACCAATCGGCGCTGATGCCATCGCTGAATTTGACTTTGCCGCTGACCATGGCGCCGGGACGGGTGATTTGGTCCACGCTGACGCTGACGCGGCCTGCGGGTTGGCCGGCGGTTTCGGGAATCGCGGCGGCATCGGTGGCCCCGGGCGCAGGCGCGGCCGGAACAGCGGGAGCAGGCGGTGGCGTTAGATCCTTCGGTTTCAATTTCAAATCATCCACCAAAAAACGTACGTCGAGATAGGTCATGCGCAGGCCCAGCTCGGATTCCAGGCGTTTTTGGATGTCGGCCAGTTTCAGGCCTTCCTCGATCCATGCCGCGACTTTTTTACTCTGTGTCTCGTCCAATTTCATAACGGGAAGAGCTTAGCATGGTTCCGGGGCCTTTGCGCCAGTGGAAATGCACGCGAAGGAAATATCAATAATTAGGGACTTGCGAAGCGCGTCCCTCCGGGGCCAAAATACGCGACACTTATGGGTGCACAATGGAAACAAGCAGGCAGAGAAGCGAACGCGCAGAAGAAAGGCCAGATGGTGGTCAAACTTGTGCGCGAAATCATGGTCGCGGCCAAACTCGGCGGGGCCGACCCTGATCTCAATCCGCGCCTCGCCGCCGCCATTGAAAAGGCCAAGAAAAGTTCCGTTTATCGTGACACGATCGAACGTGCTATTAAGAAGGGTGCCGGCCTGCTGGATGAAAAAATTAATTTTGAAACCATCGTCTATGAAGGTTTCGCCCCGCACAAAGTCCCCGTGGTGGTCGAATGTCTGACCGATAATCGAAATCGCACCGCACCCGAAATCCGCCAATTGTTCAAAGCCGGTTCCATGGGCAATCCCGGCAGTGTGGCCTTTTTCTTCAATCACCTGGGCGTGGTCGAAGCCACCCATACCGATGCCAATCGCGATGCCGAATCGGACGCCATCGAAGCCGGTGCGCAGGAAGTCGAAGCGCTGGAAGCCGATGAGGTTCCCGAAGGCCAAAGGGGCGCGCGGTTCATGACCGAGATCAAAGACCTTGATGCCGCTTCCAAAGCGCTCAAAGCCGCCGGCTGGACGATCATCGCGGCAGAAATCCGTTATGTGGCCAAGAATTTTACCGAGCTAAGCGACGCCGCGCGGAAAGAAGTCGGCGATTTCCTCACCAGCCTCGACGATCACGACGATGTTCACCGGGTTTACGCGGCGATGAAGTAATCCTTTTCTGCTCAGGACAGATTTCCTCCCGGAAAATTTGATTTGACATAGTGTTAATAAAACACTATTAATCGTGGGCGAGCGACAAAAAAAGCGCAGAGTCATTATGCCCTATTCCTATCCCTATCCCCGCCCGGCGCTGGCCGTGGACACCGTCATCTTTGCCTTTGACGGCCGGATGCTCAAAGCCCTGTTGATCGAGCGCAATAACTCGCCATTCAAGGGTTATTGGGCTTTGCCCGGCGGCTTCATCAACATGGATGAAGATCTGGCGACGGCGGCGCGCCGGGAATTGGCCGAGGAAACGGGCGTCACCGGAGTTTTCCTGGAGCAGCTTTACACCTTCGGCACTCCGGGCCGTGACCCGCGCGGGCGAACGATCAGTGTGGCCTATTTTGCGCTGGTGAGGCTGGCGGAGGTCGAGGCCAAGGCGGGCGATGACGCCGCCGCAGTACATTGGTTTCCAGTGGAAGAACTGCCGAAACTCGCCTTCGACCATGGCAAGGTAATGCCGATCGCACTTGAGCGGCTGCGCAGCAAAATGCGTTATCAACCGATCGCCTTTGGTTTGTTGCCGTTGAAATTTCCGCTGTCCCAATTGCAACAACTCTACGAAACGGTGTTGGGGATCACTTTGGACAAACGGAATTTCCGCAAAAAAGTGATGGCCCTGGACATTCTCACGCCAGTGAAAGGACAAAGCACCACTGGCGCGCATCGTCCGGCCCAGCTTTATTCTTTCGACTCGAAAAAATATGAGCGCATAAAAAAGCGCGGACTAAGTTTTGAGTTGTGATCGTGCGGGGCAATTCCCTTGAATACAACTCTGTTTGCCCAAGTCAGTCCTTCAGGTTATTTTAAGCTCTTGAACACACGTTTTCTCATTCTGGCCCTTTTGTCTGCTTTGACTGCGGGCGCGGCCACTTTTGAAAACGACGTTCGTCCCGTCCTCGACCAATTCTGCGTCAAATGCCACGGAGGCGAAAAAACCAAGGGCGGCATCAATCTTAAAAAATTCCCCGATACCACTTCCGTCATCCACGACCCGCAAACCTGGCTGAAAGTCGTCACCCAGTTGCATGAAAAATCCATGCCGCCCGAGGACAAACCTCAACCCACTGGCGAACAACGCACGCGCCTGGCCGATTGGGTTGACGACACCTTCGACAACCCCAAGCTCGTTGGCCTCGACCCTGGCCGCAAAATCATCCATCGCCTCAACCGCCTCGAATATAACAACACCATCCGCGACCTTCTCAGCGTGGACAGCAAACCGGCCGACAAATTTCCCACCGACGGCGGCGGGGGCGGCGGTTTCGACAACAACGCCGAAACTCTTTTTCTCCCCGCGCTCTTGATGGAAAAATATTTCGCCGCCGCCGATGAAGTCCTCGCCCAAACGAAATCCACAAAAATCATCCATTATACCGCCACATTTTTTACCAGCCAACGCTCCGCCGCCCGTAAAAATCTTGCGCACTTTGCTCAACTGGCCTATCGCCGCCCCGTGACCGACGAAGACATCGCCCCGCTGCTTTCGCTGTATGACAAAAGCCGTCGGCGGGGCGCAAGCGATGAAGCCGCCCTCAAACTCGCCTTGAAAGCCGTGCTGATCTCGCCAGATTTTCTGTTTCGCGTGGAAACAGATCATGCGGGCAAAGCTCCAGCGCCGTTGAACGATTATGAACTGGCCTCACGCCTGTCTTATTTTCTCTGGTCTTCCATGCCGGACGACGAACTTTTTCAACTCGCCGCGCGGAAAAAATTACATCAGTCAGACGTGCTTGAAGTCCAGGTGCGCCGCATGTTGGCTGATCCCAAAGCCAAGGCGCTTGCCGACAATTTCATCAGCCAATGGCTCGGCATCCGCCGCCTCGAAGCCAACCTCCAACCCGACCAGGGAATTTTTCCGACGTACACGCCGGCCTTGCGTCAGGCCATGCTCCAGGAACCGGTCGAGTTTTTTTATTCCCTCCTCCAGGACGACGCCAGCCTGCTTAATTTGCTCAAAGCTGATTACACTTACGTGAATGAAACGCTGGCCACGCACTATGGCTTGACCAACATCACCGGCCCGCAAATGCGCCGTGTGTCGCTGACCGACCCGAATCGCGGTGGCGTTCTCAGCATGGCCAGCGTGTTGACTTTGACCTCCTATCCCCAACGCACCAGCCCGGTCTTGCGCGGTCGCTGGGTCTTGGACGAAATCTTCGGCACCCCACCGCCACCACCACCGCCCGTCGTGCCGAGCCTTTCCACCGACGATAAGCCACTGGCTGGCGAGACCTTCCGGCAACGCCTGGAAAAACACCGTTCCAAAGCCGAGTGCGCCGCCTGCCATGCGCGGATGGATCCGCTTGGGTTCGGTTTGGAGAACTTCGATGCCATCGGTCGTTACCGCGAAAAAATCGGCGGGTTGCCGGTTGATTCCGCAGGCGTATTGACCACCGGCGAGAAATTCCAGGGCGCGGCGGAGTTGAAAGATATTTTGATGACCAAGCATGACGCCTTCGTCAAAAACTTCAGTGCGCGCCTGTTGTCTTACGCGCTCGGTCGCGGGTTGGAATATTACGATCGCCCCGCGCTCAAGCAGATCACGACGGCCCTGGCCAAAGATAATTATCGAAGCTCGACATTGATCATGCAAATCGTGCAAAGTTATCCATTCCAATACCGGCGCGGCAGCCAATTTTAATCGTAGCAGTCGAGGTAACGAGACTCTGATATTTGAAACTCGAATGACGAAGTCCGAAGCACGAAACAAATTCGAAGCGCGAATTTTAGAAACTTCAGTCATTGAAATTTGTTTCGAATTTCGAGCTTCGGAATTCGATTTTTAAAAAAATTTATGAGCACGAAATCCTGGCAAATCTCCCGGCGCACCATGCTGAAAGGCGTGGGCGCGGTGATGGGCTTGCCGTTGCTCGAAGCCATGTCGCCACTGGCCGGCTTTGGAAAAGCAGCGGCGAAACCGTCCTTGCCCGTCCGCATGGCCGTCCTCTACATGCCCAACGGCGTCAATGGACACCATTGGACCCCGACCGGACACGGTCGTGATTTTGAACTTTCGCCGATTCTTTCTCCGCTCGCTAAAGTCAAAGACGACATCCTCGTCCTGACCGAACTCTGGAATGCCGCCTCCGACACCGGCGATGGGCATTACGTTAAGACCGGTGGTTTTCTCACCGGCACCACCATCACCCGCACGACTGGCAGCAACGTTTGCAGCGGCGGCATTTCCATGGATCAGATCGCCGCCCAACGGATCGGCAACCTGACTCCGCTGCCTTCCATCGAACTCGGCATCGAACCCACTTGGACTTTTGTTGACACTCAGGTCGGCTTCACCACGATTTACGGCGGGCACATCGCCTGGAACACGCCGAACACACCGCTGGCCAAGGAGATCAATCCGCAACTCGCCTTCGACCGCCTTTTCCGTTCGGACAATGCCGCCACCCGCAGCAATCCGGAAGAAAACCAAAGCGTCATTGATCTCGTGCTCGAAGACGCCAAACGCCTCCAGCGCAAAGTCGGCAAAGCCGACCAAAACAAACTCAACGAATACCTCGACTCCGTTCGTTCCGTTGAACGCCGCATTGAATTTGACCGCAAACGAGTCCTGGGCGAATACCATGCCGATCCGCTCCTCGCCCGCGAGATGGAAAATTATCGCGGTCGCCTGCAAGCCTATCACGCCGCGCCGGAGCAGCATCACGGCGACCACACCGAACATGTCCGCTTGATGCTTGACTTGATGGTGCTCGCCTTCTGGAGCGATTCGACCCGGGTCAGCACGTTTATGTTCGGCAATGCCGTCAGCGGCAGAAATTTTTCCTTCCTCGACGGCGTCAAAGGCAGTCATCACGAAATTTCTCATCACCAGGACGATGCCACCAAGCTTGAAGAGTACAAGCTGATTAACATCTGGCATCTCCAGCAATACGCCTACATGCTGGAAAAAATGAAATCCATCAAGGAAGGCGAAGGTAATCTGCTGGATAATTCCATGGTCCTCTTCGGCGCAGGGATGCGCGATGGCAACGCCCATAATCCGCACAATCTCCCGCTCGTTCTGGCCGGCAAAGGCGGCGGCGGCATCGCCACGGGCCGGCACCTGGTTTATCCGAAGCAAACCCCGCTCTGTAATTTATACCGTTCCATGCTCACCCGCATGGGCAGTCCGATGCCAAAATTTGCCGACAGCACCGGGGAATTGGAAGGTATTGCCGACCCGAACTTTTCCGGGGTCAAAGCCTGATTTTGATCAAAATCTTAAAGTCAGGGTCAGGAATTAAAGCACGAATTCCGCAGAAATTTTTTCCGCCAACCGTTGCTCTCTGGCACCAGGGCGCTGGTTGCGCCAAGGCATGTTTTCCTCAATTCGCCGCAGCATGGCTTGCAATTCAATTTTTGGGGGATGCGAAACGAAATCGGAAATGGGAAACTCCAGCGTATCGTGGCCGGAAGTTTCTCTAAGACAAAAACTATCCGTTGGCAACGGTTCGGGATATTTTTTCATATAGCTCCATACTGCCATATTTCAGGAATAATTGGCGAATATTATCTGAACGCAAATCCAACTTGTTTTTGCGAACCATATTTTCAACATCCAGGAAATCTTTCATAAAACGTCCCGCATGGCTGTGTTTCAGGGCGTGCAATTTAAGGGTGATCAAATGTTCCAGCGTGGGAATAAGCAGTTTCACGCCGTACATATCCACCGGTATTCCACTTTGGAAAATTGGATCAAATGTGGCTGGGCGCACCAGCATCAAGTCCACCGGCCACGCTTCCTGTTGGGGTGGCGCAAACTGGATGAAGGCGTTGGCATCCTGATCCACGGTGTAATCAAGTTGCAAAAATAATTCCAGCCACGACGCCCGCGCGTCCTGGCATACCAATAGATCCAAATCTGCCGTGTCTCTTGGATAAGCATGAATATTTACCGCCAGCCCCCCGATGACCAAAAATTTTAATTGCCGGTTTCCGGCCTCAAAATTGATTCTCTGAAAGAGGTTCACAACGGCTTGTGATGAAACTTGGCGTGCGCCGCCTCGATAAATCCTTTGAACAACGGATGCGGCACGTTCGGCTTGCTTTGGAATTCAGGATGGAACTGGCAGGCCATGAAAAATGGATGCGATGGGATTTCAATGAGCTCGACCAGCTTGCCGTCCGGTGACGAACCGCTGAAAACAAATCCGGCCTGCTCGAATTTTTCGCGGTAGGCATTGTTGAATTCGTAGCGGTGCCGATGACGTTCATTGATGACAAAGGCACCGTAAAGCTGGGCCGCCTTTGAGCCGACGACCAGTTGACACGGTTGCCGGCCCAGGCGCATGGTGCCGCCTTTGCGGGCCACTTTCTTCTGATCGTCCAGCAAAGCGATGACCGGGTGCGGGGAATTTGGATTAAATTCCGTGGAATGCGCGCCCTGCAATTTCAAAACGTTGCGGGCGAATTCAATCGTGGCGATCTGCATCCCCAGGCAAAGGCCGAGGTAAGGAATATTTTTTTCGCGGGCATATTGCGCCGCCAGAATTTTTCCTTCAATGCCGCGCTCGCCAAATCCGCCCGGCACCAGGATTCCGCCCAGTCCTTTCAAAACTTTTTCCGCCCCAAACTTTTCGATCTCTTCCGCTTCCACCTTTTCAATCTCCACGCCGCAATCATTGGCCACGCCGCCGTGGATGATGGCTTCATAGACCGATTTGTAAGCGTCGTTCAATTCAATATATTTGCCGACCACCCCGATGCGCACACGATGCTGCGGGGCGATCAGTTTGCGGATCACTTCCTGCCAATGAACCATGTTGGCGGGCGGCACGTCCAGATGCAGCAGTTTGCAAACGATGTCATCCATGCGCTCGCGTTGCAGCATCAGCGGCACTTCATAGATGGAATGATCCACGTCCTTCTCTTCAATCACCGCCTCGTAAGGGACATTGCAGAACATCGAAATTTTTTGGCGTAATTCTTTGTCCAACGGCTTCTCGCAGCGGCAAACCAGAATGTGTGGAGCGATGCCGATTTCGCGCAGCTTCGCCACCGATTGTTGCGTGGGCTTGGTCTTGAGTTCTCCGGCGGCCTTGATGAAAGGAACGTAAGTGACGTGGATAAAAACCACATTGCCGTAACCGACTTCCAGCGCAAATTCCCGGATGGCCTCGAGGAACGGCAGCCCTTCGATATCGCCCGTCGTCCCGCCGATTTCCGTGATGACTATATCGGCCTTGGATTGCTCAGCCAGCACATGGATGCGATTTTTGATCTCATCCGTTATGTGTGGAATGACCTGGACCGTTTTGCCCAGATAATCCCCGCGCCGTTCCCTGTCCAACACCGTTTGATAAACCTGTCCGCTGGTCAGGTTGTTGGTGCGGGTCAGTTTGACGTTGGTAAAACGTTCGTAGTGGCCGAGGTCCAGATCGGTTTCTGCGCCGTCGTCCAACACATAAACTTCACCGTGCTGATACGGGCTCATGGTGCCGGGATCAACGTTGAGGTAGGGATCGAACTTTTGCAGTGTGACTTTGAGCCCGCGATTTTCGAGCAGGGTGCCGAGGGACGCGGCCGTCAGGCCTTTGCCCAATGAACTCACCACGCCGCCCGTGACAAAAATATATTTCATTTGTATTATAAATGCTTAGCGCCAATTCAGAAAATCATCAGCCGTAAAACCCGCGTCTTTCAAAATGCGCATGGTCAATCCCCGCCCCAAATCGAACCCTTTGTGCATCGGAACCGTTACAGCGACATCTCGGTCCGGATGGTAAAGTGTCAAGTGACTGCCAGCTTGACGAATAGGCACAAAACCGTTCTTTTTCAGAAACTTCACCAATTCGACGGCTCGAATGGTCGGAAAACGACTCATGCCGCCTGTGGCAGAGTGAGTTCTTCGACAATAACGCGATGCTTTGGCTTTGGCACGGGCTTGCCCAACTCGCGCAATACTTCCAAGTGGAGCAACATTGCTTCAATCATGTTTTTCCTGGCTTGCGCCACCGTGCCGCCATTTGAAAAACATCCCGGTATATCCGGGCAATAAACCGAAAATCCGGCCTTCGGATCTTCTTCGCGCTCAATCACAATTTCGTATGTTAGCCGCTTCATAAAATCTAACTTACCGTTTTTCCAAAATACTTTCCACCCGTTTCACATCTGCCGGCACATCCACACCCACACTGTCATAATCCACTTTCACCACCGCGATCGGAATGCCATTGTCCAAGGCCCGCAACTGCTCCAGCTTCTCCGCGCGTTCCAGCGGTGAAACCGGAAACTTCACCAGCCGCAACAGCGTTTCCCGCCGGTAACCGTAAATCCCCAGATGTTTCAAAAACGGAAACGCCGCCATCTGTTCAGCACTGGTGGCGGCGTCACGGACATACGGAATCGTACGCCGCGAGAAATATAAGGCCCGACCGGCGGCGTTGACAACGACTTTTACCACATCGGGACTTTCGAATTCCGCCAGACTGCGAATGGCGGTGGCGGCGGTGGACATCTCATCCTTGGCCAAAGCCCCCGCCACAGCGTCAATCACCGCCGGATCAATCAACGGCTCGTCCCCCTGGATGTTCACGATGGCGTCGCACTGACAATTCGCCGCCACTTCCGCGATCCGATCCGAGCCGCTGGGATGGTCCGGTTGCGTCATTTCCACCCGGCAAAATTCCTGGGCCACCTCCCAGATGCGCGTATCATCTGTGGCCACGATCACTTCGCTCAACGACTTGGCCTTCTGGCATTGTTCCACCACCCGTTCGATCAACATCTTGCCCGCAATGCGCGCCAGCGGCTTCCCGGGAAACCGGGTCGAACCGTAACGCGCTGGAATGACCCCAATAATTTTCATTTTTCGGATATGCAATATAAGTTGTGATGACCGCGCAGGAAAATCTCCTTCCCGACCAGAGCCGGCGAGGCATCCATTTTATCATCCAATTTATTCTTTGCCAAAATCTCCAGCTTCGGCCCTTCCTTCAACACGGCGCAATCGCCTTCGCGACCGAGGACATAAACCCGCCCTTTGGCCGCCACCGGTGAAGCATAAATGCTGTAAAGTCCCTCGAGACGTTCGCGCTCGAATTGCGGCTGACCCGTCTTCGCATCAAAACACGAAAGGATCGCGTCGTTGCCCGATACCACATAAAGAAAATTATCCACCAAGAGAGGCGATGGAACGTAGGGAGTGTTTTTATCGTGGGACCAGAGCACGGCATCAGTGCCGGTGAGGTCGCCGGTTTTGCCCAGTCGTATCGCCTGTAACGCGCTCCCGCGAAAACCGCTGGTGACATAAATGATGCCATTCGCGGTCACCGGGGTAGGAATCGCATTTACGGTCTGTCCGCCGCATTGCCAGATTTCCTGACCGGTCAATAGATCATAACTGCGCACTTTTTTGGTCGCATTCAGCACCACCTGCTTTTTCCCGCCTACGTCCACGATCAACGGCGTCGTCCAACCGGTTGCTTCGTCCCGTTTTTGCCGCCACAATTCTTTTCCCGTTGCCTTGTCCAGCGCGACAACAAAATCCTCACCTTCACTGTCCCACGGCACCACCACGATATCGCCGGACAACGCCGCCGATGCGCCTTCGCCAAAACCATTTCGCGTCTTCATCTTGCCGAAATCCTTTTGCCACTTGAGATTGCCCTCCAAATCGTAACAGTACAGACCGCGCGAGCCGAAAAAGGCGATGACATATTTTCCGTCCGTCATCGGCGAAGCCGAGGCGTAGGTATTGTTCTGTTGATGCCCCTCATGTGGCACCTCTTCGCGCGCGACTTTCTGCCACAATATTTTTCCGCTCGGCCGATCGTAGCAAATGACCTTGAATTGCTGCGCGATGCTGGGCGTTTCCGTGTCGGCCTTTCCGCCTGCCGGGGCCGCCGCCAAAATGAACACGCGATCGCCCCAGACAATCGGCGTGGAATCCCCGTCGCCGGGAATGGTCACCTTCCATTTCACGTTCTTGGTTTCGCTCCATTCCACTGGCGGATTAGCGCCTAGATCTGCGACCCCGGTGGCCATCGGCCCGCGCCATTGCGGCCAGGAGGAGGTGGAGTCGGAAGCCCGCGCCGTGAAGGCGAGCGCAAAAATGAGAGACCCGAAAAACAATTGCCTCGGTTTCATAAACTCTAAAGCTACCCTCCGCGCCGCCCAAAATCTAGCTGTCTTTTACCTCAGGCGGTATTCTGCTTTTCGTACGATCAGCCCAGATGGTTAAAATGCGTAAATCTGTTAACTCATCCGCGCATTTTGCTTTCCTTTGCTCCGTAACAACCAAAAAAACAAGCCAGTCAAAATAAGGGCATCAACGATTAAAGCACACCCGGCGGCTTTGGGATTCGGACCCGCTGTCCACGGGGGAAAGATTTTATGAAAGACAGGCATTGCCCAGTATAATATGGGCTCCCAAGGTTCTGGGCATTTGGCCGATAAGAACGACGTTAAACTCCCGGCACAAATAGCTGAAAGTAGAGCTGCGTTCGAAGGTTTCATTCATAATAATGGTAGCCCCATTCCGCCTAAAATCTAGCTGTCTTTTGGCGCTCGAACTTCGTCAATCCGATTGAGTTTTTAACTTTCCTCACGCTAGCATGATAAAAATGCGTAACGTTTGCTTTTCCATTGTGTTCACTTTGTTGATTCCGGCCACAGTTATGGCTGAACCAGTTTCCGTGCCCGTCAATCAAATCCTTCAACCGGCCGGGCTTCAGGTTGACCTGTCCGGTTTACGCCCGCAAGTCATCGCCCTCAGTCCCGATGGAAAAATCCTCGCCACCTCCGGCAAGACCGGCGAACTGATCGTTCTCACGCCGGACACCGGGAAAATTCTTCAGCGCGTGGCGCTGCCCTCGGATTCTCTGAAAGTCCAGGAAGCCGTTTCTCCGCGCATCCTCGCGCCGGATCGAAACGGCCAGGTGAGCTACAACGGTCTGGTCTTTTCCCCCGATGGCTCGCGCCTCTACCTTTCCGCCGTCAATGGCAGTATTAAAGTTTTTGGGATCAATGCCCATCACATCGTGCAAGCGTTGGGCTCTTTTGTCCTGGCCCCTCATAGTGGCCGCCACCATGCCAGCGAAATCCCCACCGGCCTCGCGCTTTCTCCCGATGGCAAAAAACTTTACGTCGCCTTGAACGTCGCCAATCAACTGGCCGAACTCGAGGCTGCCACCGGGAAAATTTTGCGTGAATTCAACGTGGGCAATCTTCCCTATGGCGTGGTCTTGGCCAACGGAAAAATTTACGTCAGCAACTGGGGTGGACGCCGCGTGGATGCCACCAGCTTCACGGGAAAAATTGGCTCGACCGGAACCGTTCGCGTGGACGCACGGCACATCGCCAATGAAGGCTCTGTCACCATTGTAGATTTGACACTCGGCAAAGTTAAAAAAGAAATCATGGTCGGGCTGCATCCTTCCGCTGTCGCGGTGTCGCCGGACGGACGCCACATGGTCGTGGCCAATGATAACAGCGATTCCGTCACTGTGATTGACACGCGCACCGATGAAATTGTCGAAACCATTTCGCTTCGTTGGCATGACGGCGATCTTTTCGGCGCCAGCCCAAACGCGCTGACTTTCGATGCCAAAGGAAAAAATCTCTATGTCTGCAATGGCGGACAAAACGCTGTGGCCGTCGTCGCTTTCGATCCCGGCAAATCCAAAATCCTTGGCCTCATCCCCACTGGCTGGTTCCCCGGCGCGATCACTTACGATGCCGAACGCCGAGCGGTTTACGTGGCCAATATCAAAGGCAAAGGTTCCGGCCAACCAGACGCCGAGGGGCACAAAGGTGAATTTAATTCACACCAATTTTTCGGCACACTTTCCCTGATCCCCCTCGGTGGCAAAAGCGAATTGGAAAAACAAACCACCGTTGTCCTCGAAAGTTTTCGGCGCGAAGTGATTGAACAAGCGATGCTCCCGCCACGAGCGGACGCCAAACCAAAACCCGTGCCCGAACGCTCCAGTGAACCCAGCCCGATCAAACACGTCATTTATATCATCAAAGAAAATCGCACCTACGACCAGGTTCTTGGCGACATGAAAGAAGGCAACGGCAATTCCGATCTGTGTGTCTTTGGTGAGAGGGTCACGCCTAACCAGCACAAGATGTCCCGCGAGTTTGTCCTGCTGGACAATACTTGCTGTTCCGGCGTGTTGAGCGCCGATGGCCATCAATGGTGCGATGAATCCATGGCCACCGCTTACATGGAAAAATCTTTTTGCGGTTTTCCGCGCAGCTATCCCGATGGCATGGACGGCGGGGTGGATTCCATGGCTTATTCGCCCGCCGGTTTTATTTGGGACAATGTTTTGTCGCACGGCCAGACCATGCGCAATTACGGCGAGTTCACCAGTGGCGGCGTGCGCTGGCGCGATCCAAAGAGAAAAGGTGAGCCAAGTTTTGTTGACGCCTATCAGGATTTTTTAAAAGGCGGCAATCAAACCGTGGTTTATTCGCGGGCTAACATTCCCACTTTTGCGCCCTACCTCGCGACCAACAGCGTCGGCTGGAGCATGGAAGTACCCGACGTTTTTCGCGCGGCTAAATTCAGCGAAGATCTGAAACGATTCGAACACGAGGACGCGATGCCGAATTTCATCATCATGTGCCTGCCCAATGACCACACCTCTGGCACCAGGGAACGCGGGCCGACCCCGGCGGCGCGCGTGGCGGATAACGATCTCGCCATGGGCCAGATTCTCGAGGCGTTGAGTCACAGTATTTTTTGGAAGGACACCTGTCTTTTTGCCATCGAGGACGATCCGCAGGCGGGTTGGGACCATGTCAGCAGCTATCGCACGACCGCCTATGTCGCCAGTGCTTACACCAAGCGTCACACGACCATTCATCACAGTTACAATCAAACCAGCGTGATCCGCACGATGGAATTGATCCTCGGACTTCCGCCCATGAACCAAATGGACGCCAGCGCCACCCCGATGTTCGAGTGTTTCACCGATGTGCCAGATTTGACACCGTTCAACGCCGTGCCGAATCAAATCCCGCTCGACCAATTGAATCCGCTGGCGCGAAATATCGGCGATCCGCAAAAACGTCTGTATGCGCTGACGTCAAATAGATTACCGTTGCGCGAAGCGGACAAATGTCCGGAGGATTTGTTGAATCGGATTTTGTGGAACGCGCAAAAGGGATCGGCACCGTATCCGGTCTGGGCCATCACTCCCGGAGCGAAAGACGCGGACGATTGAGCATCCACGCCAGAATCAGCGCGCGTTGGCGTTGGCATTGACGCGGTCATCTTCGTCGAAGAAATCCCTTAGTTTCAACATCATGATGGCGGCAAGAGATAACGCAAACACCGCAAATGAAAGACCAGTCATCAACTCCGCCAACTTGCTCACCGGAATAAAACGCAAGGGGTAAAGAAAGGCGGCGATTCCGCCAAAGGTCATCACCGTGGAAGCGATCATCCTCCAAATGGGACGGGTAGTCTCAAAGATAATTTTCCAGAAGATCAAGCCAATGCTCGTGCCGACAATGAAAGCCACGAACGTAAACAGGGAGGTTTTAAAGGAATAATCGGCCTGCAAGGCCTGCAAAGCCGCCAGGATGGCCCCGGCGGGAAGTGAACTGCCCCAGATCATGATTTGTTTGAACTCCCGATCTTTGTTAATTGGCGCATTCATAATTATGAGTATAGCCATGTAATTAGTTTTGTAAATATGTAATTCATATAATATAAGTTCTTCTAATTTAACTATTCGGATGGAAAATTGCTTTTAATTCACTCTCGAGGCATGGTGGCTAGGTGAAAAATATGATCCTTATATTCTGCCGCAGTTGTTTTGTCTTTGTCTTGAGCAGCGCTTGTTTTGGTGCGGACGGAGCCGGCTGGAAGGCCGGCACTGCCCGAGCCAATATCACTCCGACTGAGCCAATGTGGCTGGCGGGGTATGGCTCGCGAACCAACGTCTCGGATGGCAAAGTGATGGATCTATGGATCAAGGCTCTCGCGCTGGAAGACGCCAAAGGACATCGGGCGGTGATTTTGACAAGCGATCTGCTGGGGATTCCGCAGTCCATTTATCAACACAGTTGCGCGGAGTTGCGGAAAAAATTCAAGCTCAAGCCGGACCAGATCATTTTGTCGGCGTCGCACTCGCATTGCACGCCAGTGGTGGATGGAGCGTTGAACGATGTTTATCCCTTGAACGACGAGCAGCGCAAGGTCATTAAAAATTACGCCATTAAATTGGAAGGACAGATTGTGGAAACAGTCGGCCAGGCACTGGCGGACCTGGCTCCGGCCCGGCTGGCCGGAGGACAAGGGACGGCAGATTTCGCGGTGAATCGCCGGGAGAATCCTGAAAAAGAAGTCCCGAAGTTGCGGGCGCAGGGCGCCTTGAAAGGGCCGACGGATCATTCGGTCCCGGTGCTGGCGGTTTATTTGCCCGATGGGAAATTGAAGGCGGTGTTATTCGGCTACGCCTGTCACAACACGGTGATGAGCTATAACAAATGGTCGGGCGACTACGCAGGGTTCGCGCAATTGGCCCTGGAGAAAAATCATCCCGAAACCACCGCGATGTTTTTTATGGGGTGCGGCGGCGACCAAAACCCGTTGCCGCGCAATCGGCAGGAATTTGCGGAAAATTACGGCAAAAAGCTGGCCGCGGGAGTTGAGAGCGCTTTGGCGCTGTCACCGAAAAATCTCTCACCGGAACTGAAGACTTCCTTGGAAATGGTGACCCTGCCGTTGGGGCCGCTGCCTTCGGAGGCGGAGTTGGAAAAACTGACAGCCAATAAAGCTCCCGGCACCCATCGTTGGGCCGAACGGATGCTGTCCGAGCAAAAGGCCGGAAAAACATTCATCCGTGATTATCCTTTCCCGGTGCAGGCGTGGAAATTCGGCGGGGAACAATTGCTGGTGACATTGGGCGGCGAGCCGGTGGTGGATTACGCCCTTAAATTTAAAAAAGAATTCGGCGCGCAAACCTGGGTGGCGGGTTATTGCAACGATGTGATGAATTATATTCCAACGCGTCGGGTGTTGGATGAAGACAAACCCGGTTCCATGAAACCTGGCTGGGGTTACGAAGGTTCGCGGGCCACCACGGTTTATGGCCTGCCGGCGTTGCGGTGGGGCGATGAGGTGGAAGATCTGATCACGGCCAGTGCGAAGCGCGTGGTGGAAAAAGCACAATGAAATTCCGCCCTTAGGCTTTGCCGCGGCCAATGCTCTTGTAGAGAAAACCGAGTTTTTCCATTTCAGCGGGGTCGAATAAATTGCGGCCATCGAATAGAATCGGGTGGGTCAATGCCTTCCGCGCCTTTTCCAAATCCAACTTTTTGAACTCAGGCCATTCGGTGGCGATGATTAACGCATCGCAGCCTTCGGCGACGGCGTTCATGTCTTCCACGTAGGTCACGTTTTTTAAAACCGCTTTGGCTTTTTCCATCGCTTGAGGATCGTACACGCGCAGCGCAGCGCCCTCTTTTTGCAAACGCTGGCAAAGATCAATCGCCGGGGACATGCGGACGTCGTCGGTGTTTTGCTTGAAAGCCAAGCCGAGGACGCCGAGTTTTTTGCCTTTCAAGACCCACAAGGTTTCCAGAATCTTTTTGACGAACCGATCCATTTGATCGGCGTTGATGCGCTGGACTTCTTTCAACAAATTGAAATCGTAGCCAAGCGTTTCGGAAATTTGGATAAAGGCGCTGAGGTCTTTCGGAAAACAACTGCCGCCGAAACCGAGGGAGGCATCGAGGAATTTGCGGCCGATGCGCACGTCCATGCCCATGCCGTTGGCCACTTCCTGGACGTTGGCGCCGGAACGTTCGCACAGGATCGAGATGGCGTTGATGTAGGAAATTTTCAGGGCGAGAAAGGAATTGGCGGCGTGCTTGATCAATTCGGCGGAATTGATGTCGGTGACGATGATCGGTGCTTTGTACGGCGCATAAACTTCCTGCATGGCTTTGACTGGGCGTTGCGAGGTCACGCCGATGACGACGCGGTCGGGTTTCATGAAGTCGTCCACGGCAAAACCTTCGCGCAAAAATTCCGGGTTGCTGACGACGTCGAAATCCACCTTGGCTTTGCAATAACGCTTGATGGTTTCGGCGACTTTTTCACCGGTCTTGACCGGGACGGTGCTTTTGTCCACGACGATTTTGTAAGCGGTCATGGCCCCGGCGATTTCGCGCGAGACGCTTTCAATAAAACTTAAATCCACCGAGCCATCGGCGTGGGCGGGGGTGGGGACGGCGATGAAGATGACGTCGGAATTCGCGACGCCTTCGTCGGTGCTGGAGGTAAAACTGAGGCGACCGGCGGCGACGTTCTTTTTGACCAGCTCTTCAAGGCCTGGCTCGTAGATCGGCATGCCGCCGGCTTTGAGCATCTTGACCTTTTCGGCGTCTTTATCCACGCAGATGACGTGGTGTCCTGCTTCGGCGAAACATGTGCCGGTGACCAATCCAACGTAGCCTGTTCCGATAATGGTGAGTTTCATGGATTTTTAAAAAGTAGAGCGCGTCACTCCGGGCGCGCCGTTTTTGTCCCGTAGGGACGCCTGAGAATAGCCCGGCATTTCAATGCCGGGTAGGAATAGTAAAAAATTTAAGTCCCGAAGGGACGGCTGAATTTCTCTTCCTTTGCTTCCCTGAAATAATTTTTTTGCAGGTTTCATGGTGAAGCGGCATAAATGCCGCGCTCCTCTTCTACGCTGCCTCGTCCTGCTTGATCAAGCAGCGGCCATAAACAAGACCGGCGATCGCGCCGCCGAGCATCGGTCCAATCCAATAAACGAGATGATTATTCCAATGCCCGCTGGCCAGGGCCGGGCCGAACGTGCGGGCCGGATTCATGGCCGCGCCTGAAATTGGTCCGCCAAAAAGAATATCCAGCGCCACAGTCAAACCAATGGCCAAGCCACCGATCTTTGGCGCCCGCGCATCCACGGCTGAACCATAGACCACGAAAACCAGGAAAAATGTCAGGACCGCTTCCACCAATATACCGGTGGTCACACTGACGCCGGAGCCGAGATCCGGCGTTCCAGCGGCGACAATTTCCGGTTTAAAAATCGCCAACAACAGGAAACCAGCCGCAGCCGCGCCCGCCAACTGGGCGATCCAGTAGGCCACCGCTGTTTTAATATCCACTTTCCCGCCGATGAGCAGACCGAACGTCACCGCCGGATTCAAATGTCCGCCAGAAATTCCGCCCGTGGCCGAAACCATGACGGCAATCGCCAGCCCGTGGGCCAGTGCCACACCGAGAAGCCCGGGATTATTCGCGATTGCGCCCACGCCAATGAAAATGAGCGTGAACGTTCCGATAAATTCCGCAATGCACTGCTTGGTTGTTTTGCAACACATGGGACTGATCCTTTTGTTGGATTATTGGGATTGTTTCGGTGACACCAACACACCCGGCGCGGGCGTCGGCGTCGCGCCTGGAGCTTGCGGCGCAGACATCTTGATGGTCGGCGCGCTTTGCGTGGGGGCGGCCTTGTTCAATTCCGGATGGCGCGCCAGCAACATGACCTGGCGTTCACGAGCTTCCGCCGCGAACGGGTCATATTGATTCATGCTCTTGGCCAGGTCGTCGTAATTCTTCAACGCCATATCCAGCTTGTTCTGCTCTTCATACAACCGGCCGAGGGTCAACTTCACCGGGGAGGCGATATTGGCTGACGAAGCATAACGCGTCAGCAATTCCGAATACTTGTTGATCGCTTCGGTCGCTTGCCCGCCCGCTTCCAGGCTGGCGGCGATGCCCACGCTCGCCTGCGGAACCAACGCGCTCCCGGGGTGGTCGTTGATGAACTTGGAAAATTGCGTCTGGGCCTCGGCATACTTGCCTTCGTCAAACAGCGTGCTGGCGGTGAGCAATTCGGCCTGTTCCCCGGCGCTGGTGTCGGGATAATCCGTCGCGATCTTCTGCAAGGTGGCGGACGGCACCGGGGCTTTGGAGGACAAAACGGGCGCGTAAGTGAATAGTTGATCATTGGCGTTGGATTCGTCCTGGCCCTTCTTCCAGGTCACAATCCCCGCGATCACACCGACGGCCGCGACGACGCCGAGGCCGATCAGGACTTTCTGGCGATTTTTACTCAACCAGTCGATCCACTTATACATATCTAATGCTGACGATTCTGTTGTTTGGGCATCCATAATTTAGAGCCGGGAATCATTGGTGGAACAGCCCGAAAAGGCAAGCTTAAACGGGCTTTTGGTTTTCCTTCCATGACAACACCTTGCACCGCCCTCCCTTTTCGGCCCTTTTTAATTTTGCCCCTGAAGCCGATAAAACAATTGCCGGTTTGTGGTGTAATTGGTGAATGTCCAAAAACCGTTGTTCACAGATGGAGTGCCACTAACGTTTGTCCATGATCCATTCACGTTGGCAGTTGCATAAAGAGTCAAATTGCTAAATACCGCAGGCCAGGTAATGACCGAGTTGGTCGCGGCGGAGCGAATTTTTAACGAGGCCAAAGGCCCGGGAGAAAGAAATTGTATCCCGCTCCCACCGCCGGATGAAGTGGTTCGGGAGATGGTAAACCGATCAATATTCCGATCGGCCCTTAACTCACATATATCCTCAAATAAATCCAGATTGGTTCCAGAAGTTAAAGTCTGAGCTGCGGCATTCCAAACTGGCCATCTAGAATCCGGCAACGTGCCGACGTGGCCGGAATAATTTGTGAACAACCAACCGGTCATATTAACCGCCTGATACGATATGCCGTTGCGGATATAAGCCTGCAAAGTATAGGCGTCTTGACTGTCAATATCGGTCAAAATAATTCTGTCATTCGGCGTCAACGGCGAAGCAAAATCAAACTGCATGGTTACGGTGGCGTTAAATGTCAGAAAAAAAGTGTTGATGAATCCATTGGTGCCATTTCCCGTCCCATTATTGGTTTTGCCCTGGAATTGAGTGATATACCACGGGTTGTTCCCTGGCAATGTTTCGCCGAAATTTAACATGATAAGGCCTCCGGGCGGACCTGAAACTGCCGTTATGGATACATCGTTGGTTTGCTTGAAACTGGTGACGAAAACGCCACCCGCCGATAATACTGAAAATGCATCAGCACCTGAATCATTGATCCAATGGACGACAGATTCGTTCTGCGCTTGTGCGCTGGACATCAAACCAAACAAAAACAACAGGCTCCCGAGAAACCGCCATTTATTTAATCGGGTTTCAAAAGCTTTGATTGCTGCCATGGCTTTATCATCGGACAAAATGTCGGCTGGCGCAATCATGTTTGGGGCGCATTCTCTGGAAGGGGTACATCGCATCACTGTCTTTTCCCGAGATAACCATTATCAACCAAGGACTTAAATCAGGCCAATTCGCTGGATACGATTCTCCCTCTCCTCGGAAGAGGGCCGGGGTGAGGACGAGCTTTTAAAATTCTTCCTCTAATTTCTCCGCTCTTTCCGACGCCTAAAATTAAGGACAATGATCAGATGCACCCCTCTGGAAACCGGATCAGCCTCGGCGTTTTGTATCACGCGCCTGTTTATGGTATTGTCATATGAAATTGTCGTGCAATGATCGGGCCTGAAATTGTGATAACGGTTGATTTCCTCCTCCGCCCGGGTGGCAGAGCCTGCCATCACCGCGCCAGCGGCAAAAAACAAATTTCCATCATTTAATATACAAATCTGTCCGTAGCGGTGTCTGTTCAGGTGACGGTTGTCATTTTATGAACGAAAAGCATTTGCAAAACCAGGGTGGCCGCCCGCCCGGCTCGTCCTGGCCGTGGTGGCTGGCCGGGGGTTGTGTGCTGGTGGTGGTCATTGGTGTGCTCATGCCGCGAGCTGACCTCGACGGCGGTCATTCGCCTCAGACATCAGCGGCCAGCGGCGCGGAGTCGAATGTTTACCGCGAAAAATCCTCGCGCGCTCGCATTCATCGCTCATTGGCCGAGGAACAGCCGAGCGCGCAAGAGATCGTGGCGCACAAGCTCGCGCAGTTCGGCCAAATCCGGCGCCAGGTTGTCATGGACATGGCCAAAAAACTCAACCTCACCCTCACGCCCGAGGTGGAGCGTTTTTTCGCGGCCGTGGCGGGTGGCAAGTGGGAGGAAATTCAAGCGGCGCATCGGGCGTTGGGAGACTCAAGCGGCCCGCGATCTCCGGAACTGCGCCCGGTCTGGCGCCCGATCCAGGAGGCGTATGGCGCAGCCGAGCAGGCGCACAACTGGCCCGCCCAGCGGCTGCTTGATTACGGCAACGCCATTCTCGACTCCCTCCGTCCCGGGATGATCTATGCCGGGGGGACGGATTCGGGCTGCTTCATTCCCACCATGATGAACGATACGAGCGACGGCGAACGGCACATCGTGCTCACGCAAAATGCGCTCGCCGATGCCACCTATCTTGATTACCTCAATTCTCTCTACGGGGATCGGATGGCGACGCTCACCAAGGAGGATTCCCAGAAGGCGTTCCAGGATTATATCGCGGATGCTCAGAAGCGTGCGCAGCACGACCAGGAATTTCCCGATGAACCCAAACAGTTGCGGCCAGGGGAGGATGTTAAGATCATAGATGGCCGGGTGCAGATTTCCGGCCAGGTCGCGGTGATGGCCATCAACGAGAAACTGTTCCAGATGCTGATGACGAAGAACCCGGACGCCTCCTTCGCCCTCGAGGAATCGTTTCCGTTCACCTCCATGTTCGGCTCGGCCAGCCCGCTCGGCTCCGTGATGGAGTTGGGCGTTCGCGACCAGCAGGCGGCGCTTACCTCGGAGCGTGCGGCTCAGTCGGTGGATTATTGGCAGTCCGCTGCGGACCGGTTGCTGGCGGACCCGGACACTCCCGCAGGCTCGGACGCGCGGAAGGCTTACTCGAAATTGGTTTCAGCGCAAGCGGGGTTGCTGGCGGACCGCAAATTCACCGCCGAGGCGGAGCAGGAATTCCGGATCGCCGCGCAGATCTGCCCGGAGAGCCCGGAAGTGGTTTTTCGTTATACCAGCCTGCTGATGGGGCAAAATCGCGCGGCTGAGGCGCTGCCGATCGTTGAGAACGCCCTGCGAGCGGATCCGAACAACCAGCAGTTTCAGGGCTTACGGGATCAATTGAAATCCTATGCTACCGGGGTAACAGGGCTCGTTCATTAGGCCTCTGAGCCTCGAGCGCATCTGTATTAACGCGCCAGCTTAAATAAGCTAATTTAATCTTTGTGGCGATGCTGGTGGAACACTTGATCCAACCAGTCAACCATCTTTTTCTTGTAACCCGGCATCTGGCCCCAATTCATCATGCCGTGGGCGCCCCCTTCCACCGTGTAGAGCTCGCAGGAATTTCCCGCCTGCCGCAAACGTTCGCCCATTTTTACCGACTGCTCGTAGGCCACCACCCGGTCGTTGTTTCCGTGCACCAGGAGATAAGGCGGCATGCCTGGCCGGACGTGGTTGATCGGGGAGGCGGCCTCGATCCGCTGGAGCGCCACCGGGTCAAACGTCTTGATGGCCAGGAAGGCCTCCAGGG
>CAIYOY010000188.1 GCA_903927905.1 uncultured Verrucomicrobiales bacterium
AGCGCGCCTCTGTGAGGCGCAGCACGTGGCCAACAAAAAGATCTTATAATTCTCCCGCTAATGTGCTGCGCCTCACAGAGGCGCGCTCCGTCAGAACTGACCATCACTTTTGATCGCACCCTGTAATCGGAGACGGATTGACATTACGGCAGAAATGGCGAGAATCGCGTCACATCACCAAGCATGGCCAAGCTAACCATAAAAACCGATGGTGTGACGCCCCGAGAAATCGAGCTGCAACCGGGCATCAATAAAATCGGCCGCGCTTTCAGCAACGACTTCCAGATCCATGCGCCCTCCATCTCCGGGCACCATTGTGAAATCACTTTGCAAAATGAAACCATCCTGGTCAAAGACCTTGGTTCAACGAACGGCACATTTATTGACCAGCAAAGAATTAAAGAAAAGCAATTGGAGGCCGGGCAGATATTACGGTTGGGTGATGTTGAATTTTTGCAGGAATCGGCGCCGGTGGTGAAACCGGCCTTTTGTGTGACCATGGCGCAGCCCGAACCCGTGTTGGTTCCTAAACCAAACCAGGAAAACAATTTGCCGGTTCCGCCGCCTTTTCCGCCGCCGCCGCCTCGTCGCGTGGCGCGGTTGATTCCGCTGGGCAAATCAAAGCGTCCGACGAATTTTTATCAGAATATTCTGGGCGCGTTCCAATATCCGTTCAAGCGGGACGGAATCATTCTTCTCGTTACTGGCACGATTTTTTTTGGCGGGGCCGGTTTATTCCTCATTCACGGTTACGGCTTTGGTTTTGCCGCTGCCGGTTTTCTTGGGGCGTTTGTCAGCGGCTATCTTTTTACCTATCAGCAGGACATCATTAGCACCAGTGTCATGGGAGACGAGGAGATGCCGTCCTGGCCGGATTTTATCAATGTCTGGGACAGCGGCATCCGGGCCTGGCTGGAATTGGTGGGCATTTTGCTTTTTTGCTTTGGCCCGGCGTGGGCCTGTCTGGTTTTTGCGCCCGGATCTTGGAAGTGGTGCAGTCTTCCTCTGGCGCTGGCCGGTGCGATATATTGGCCGATGGGGCTGCTGGCGGTGACATTGTCCGGCTCATTGATCGCCTTAAATCCGTTGACGGTTGTCCTTTCCATCCTGCGGGTGCCGCTCGAATATCTCGTGCTTTGCCTGACGCTGGGGTTGCTCTTGACCCTCAATATCGGCCTGTCGATTTTATTGACAGAATATGTCGATTATCCGATGGTGACGGCATTGGTCGAGGGATTCTTTTCGCTCTACTTTATGACGGTGCAGATGCGTTTGCTGGGACTGCTTTATTACTGCAAGCGGGAGGCTTTGGACTGGGGGTTTTGATGTGTTTTCGGATTTTTCATTATGGCAACAAAACCACTCGATAAAATCGGCTGGTTTGCGGATCGGCGGAATCGGTCGTGGATATCATCGCATTTGTTGCCGTAATTGGATCGGTCAAATCATGCCAATTGGTTGGATTCATGTCGGAGCTGTATTGCGCCTGATATTTTTTATTTAAAAACGCGTTCCACGTCAGCGTGATTGTGCCATTTGTTGGCGTCAGATTTTTTAATACGGGTTCCTTGGGAAGGCTGAGTCGAAATAGCGCGCCGAAGTTATTGCTGCTGACACCTCGTTGCGTGAGCCCGTACAGATTTCCATCAGCCGCCTGGATCAAACTTGAAGGAAATGCTCCATTGGTTCCAGTGAATGAAACCAGCGTGGTGACTGTTCCAGAGGGAGTCACCTGAAAGAGAGAGCCTTTGTCGGTCGGATACCCACCGAAGGTCAGACCGTAAAAATTACCATCGCTGGCTTGGATCAAGGAATTATAACCTGGGTCGGGGAATATTAAATTCGTATGACTAAGCCCGGCCAGTAAGGTTATATTGCCATTGGTTGTCATCCGAAACATGGCCCCGGCGTAAGATTGAACCGCAAAATAGCTGATTCCTTCGGACAGCCCATACAGATAGCCATCATTTCCCTGGATAAGAGTAGAGGGGAGATAACCATTGTTGGGAAAGGGAAATGAAATGAGTGTGGGCGTCGTGCCATTGATCATCACTTTGAATGCAGTTCCCAACGAGTTTATCCCACCAGAATGGGTGACCCCATATAAATTTCCATCGTTTCCAAAAATAAGAGAAGACGGCTGGGCCCCATTGGTTCCAATAAACGTGGCCAGGGTGGTCAGAAATCCGTTGGTGGTTAATTTGAAAACCGTGCCGTCGCCGGAATTGCCGCCACTGAACGTAACGCCATAAAGAGAGCCGTCTTTTGCTTGAACCAACGAAAGTGGTCCGGAGCCATTCGTCATGGAAAATGAGCAGATCGCCGTAAAGGAACCATTCGTCCCGACCCGGAATACGGTGCCTCCTCCATTTGTTCCGCCACTCTGACTTGTTCCGTATAAATATCCATCCATCCCGCGCAGAACGGCTCCAAATAAATTCGAACCGTCATTCATATTCGATGGCCCTGCTAGGAATGTTTTTACACCGTCGGGGGTTACCTGGAAAATCTGGTTCTGCGCCGTGCCATAAAAATTGCCATCAGCATCCTGGATCAAAGAATTCTCGTTGGAGGTATCCAGTGTGGAAAAATTGGTAAAAATGAATTCGGCGTGCAAGCGGGAGGTAAAAAGAAAAAGCAGCGCCAAACTCGCCAGCCTGACGAATGTTGTGACCCGCTTCATACTGTTGCCTGCTTCCATGCCCACACCTTGGAAATTACTGCATTTTCCGTCCGTGATTCAACCCCAAAAATCTTTGTGTTCTCTGCGTTCTTTGCGGTTAAACCTCACTTCCCCAACCCCAGACAAATCAACCGATCCTCACTGCGCAAGTAAAGCCGTTTATCTGACAAGACCGGCGCGGCCCAGCAGGGGGGATGAAGTTGCGGGACTTGCCAGCGGCGGATCTCTTCGGGCTGTTTGGGATTTAGTTTGAACATCCCAAGGATGCCGCCTTCGCCGAGGGTGATCAGTTTGCCGTCGGCCATGATGGCGGAGCCACGACCGTAAACGATCGGCTTCTCCGCGCTGTGATGGGGCCAGCTTTCGTCGCGGTCCCACAGGAGCTGGCCGGTTTTGTAGTTGATGCAGCGGAAGCGGGCGTCGGGTTCGTTGCGGCCGCTGAAGGCGTAGAGGTAGCCGTCGTGATAGATCGGGGTGGTCCAGTGGATTTCCAGCGCGGTGCTGCGCCAGACTTCGTCCACGCCCTTGTTGTCGGGATGGACTTTCAGGAGGACGGAGCCGACTTTGAAGTAGGCGGCGGAAAGGAAAATCATGTCGTCCACCACGACGGGATTCATGGCGTTGACGGAATCGTTGGCGGGGGAACGGAACCAGAAGCTGAAATTGATTTCGCCGGTTTTCGGATTGAGCGAGACGAGGCCCTGACGGGTGAGGCAGAGGACCTGGCGCTGGCCGTTGATGGTGGCGGCGACGGGTGTGGAATAGCTGGCTTGTTTGTCGTAATTTTTCCAGACGCAATTCGGTTCGCCGGGCCAGCCGAGCATTTTTACGCCGGTCCAGTTTTTCTCGCCGACGCTTTCCCAAATCGTTTTGCCGGTTTTGGCGTCGAGGCCGACCACGCCGGAATTGGGTTGGCCGCCGATCATGACGATCAGGATGTTGCCTTCCAAAAGCGGCGTGCTGCCGACGCCGAAGAAGGCAGGCGGGATGTTCCAATCTTCCGCAGTGACGCGTTTCCAGAGGAGTTTGCCGGTTTTTAGGTCGAGGCAGGTCAGCACGCCTTCGGCGCCGAAGGTGTAGCACGCGGTTTCGGTGAGCAGGGGAGTGCCGCGCGGGCCGTTATTGTAACCGTAGGGATCAACAAAGCTGCTGGGATAGGCGTAACGCCAAATGGGTTTTCCGGTGTCGGCTTGGAAGGATTCGACGACTTCTTCGCCGCCGACGCGATGGAAGAGGACGAGTTGGTTGCCGCGCACGGAAGGGGCGCTGTAACCGGTGCCGATCTGTTTTTCCCAGAGGACGGGCGGGCCGTTGGTCGGCCATTTGTCGAGCAGGCCGGTTTCGGTGGAAACGCCATTGCGGGTCGGGCCGAGAAATTGGGGCCAATCGGCGGCCAACAGTTGAGTCGCCGTCGCTAAAATTAAAAACCAAACAAATTTCATTTTTCGCGTCATTTCGCCTGTTTCGCGGGCATTAAATCCGCAGGAAAATTTTTCGCACATACAAAAACCGGCACAATAAAATGCCAAGCAATGTTCCGGTGATGGCCGCCAACAATTCATGGTGGCTGCTGGTGAACCTTGCCCCCACCCGCGTGTAATCCAGAAGCGACCGGCTGAAATAAATGGTCACCGAATTCATTCCGATCCAAACGAACGGCTGACACCACCATCGCCATTGTTTCACGTCCACCAGCCAATAAAATAATCCCAGTAAGATACTGCTGATCCCGCCGGTGACGAGGACGAATGACGGACTCCACAACCGTTTCACGATGGGGAATTGCAAACTCCACAGCAATCCGGCCAAAATTCCCGCCGCGCCCAAAGCCACCAGATAAATCAACTTCCATTTGTCGTAAAAATTCCCGCTCTGCAACAGCAATCCGGCGAACACCCCCAGCAAACACGTCACCACCACCGGCACGGTGGTCAACAACCCATCCGGATCATAATACCCATGACCCTTGAAACCCGGCAGGTATAGGTAATCAATCTGGTTCGCCACATTATAACCCTGCTCGAATTTTCCGCGCGTCCAATTGGTCGTGCTCAAAAAAACCGCCATCGCTGGTTTGCCTTCCCCTTCCAGCGATTCCTTGTTCAACCGAATATCCCGCATCGGCGCAAAAGTCATCACCGCCCAATAACCGCCAAGCAACACCACCGCCCAGGCCGCCATCCCGCGCCATCGCTGCCTTCCGTTCAATTTTTCCAAACCCGCTGAAGATGATTCTCCCTCTCCTAGAGGAGAGGGCAGGGGTGAGGATGAGCTACCTTCTAAAAAGTTTTCCGCACCTTGCCGCCAACACCCACAAAAAATCATCCCCGTAAAAAAATACGCCAGCCCAATCCGGTTCAACACTCCGCAAAAATGTATGTCTGCCCACTCGTTACCTAATCCGCCACTGGCGATAAACCCCAGCGCATAGAGAATAACACTTCGCCGCACCACCCGTTTCACCGCTTCGCCCCGGCCATGTTCGCGGATGGTTTTCCCCAGCGAAAACACCAGCGACACGCCCATGATAAAAATAAAGAGCGGGAAAATCACATCATGCAATCGCAACCCTTCCCAGGCGACATGCTCCATTTGGTCGGAGATCCATTGCTGCCCGGTGAGCCGTCCGACAATCCGCAACACCTCATCCGTCCCGATGATCCAGAACATGTCAAAACCGCGCAAGGCATCGAGCGACATCAATCGCGCTGTGGCCCGGCCTTCAACCCGTTCCGGAGAAATATCAGCAACATTGGACAAGGAAGAAATAACACTCGAAATCCGACTCTTTATCAAATCTCTTGTATAAAAAATTGAAGCTGACACCGTCGTGAGTAATGGGCGGTTTGCGCCCGGTGAAAAAATATGACAATGATACGGACTGCCCCCTTCGTCGCGGCCATGGTTCTCCTGACCGTGTTCAAGCTTTCGGCTGGGGAACAGGTTTTTCTTGGACCGCCCGGGCCGGTGCCGGCCAGGGGCAATGTGGAGTGGTTGACCGGGGCGAATGGCGCGGGCGTCACCGTGGTAGATTTTAATGATCCGCCGAAAACCGGCTTTGATTTTGTCATCAGCAATTCGGTGGCCGGCAAGGGAAACAACGGGGACTGGCGTTGTCCGCACTTTTCGCTGGGCGACGCCGCCGATGGGGCAGGGCGGGTCACCTTTTCCTTCGCTTACAAATTGGCCGAACCGGTCGCTGCCGGGAATAATATCCACGTGCAACTGCGGTTTTTCGATGCGCAGGACAAATTCATCCGGGAACGGGTCATTCCGGTGGGGGACCAGACGCGCGATTCAGCCATGACCAATTACCGGACCTACACCGTGCGAGGTATCACGGTTCCGAAAAAGGCCATCACGGCGGATGTCTGGATTGACGCCAATATTTTCGAGCCCTGGGTTTCCGGCACGGCGCGCTTTGGGGATATTTCGGTTACGACTGCGCCGCGATCGCTGGTTTCAAAATTGCTGCCGGTGGCGGCATGGGTGCTGGCGGGCTGCGCCGTGGCCGTATTGGTCCGGCTGTGGCGTCGACGCGTCAATAGAAAGAAACCGCAGGCAATCTAACGAAACCAAATTTTAGACAGGATAAACAGGATTTACCAGATGAGGAGACGAACAGAAAACAGGGGTACCTGCAGACACCTGCACCGGCACTACGTTCGTTCTTTTTCACTCATTCTTGCATAACGAAGAAAGAAACAAGTTAAATGGGATCAAAGTTTCGGATTCGAATTGACGCCTAAAATCTTCACTTCCGGGAATATCAAAAGTTTGGGCATACCAAGCCCAACAAAAGAGACCCGGCAAAAAAGTGCGCCCTCCACCAGCTGAATCTTTTATGAAAATACCAGGCCCAAACCGCGAAGCTAGTTGTCTCGTATCCTTCCTAAACTCTGGAAAGTCTTTTCGCCAAGGATAATCGTGCTGCAGGATTTCAATAATCGCATCGGTGCTCCAGCTGGCAAACCATAGGGAATACTTCGTTGTGAACCAATCATAACGGTTTCCTTCTAAATATATTTCGGTTGTGCCAGTTGTGTTTGAACCGAATGCATCAAACATAATCAAAAAATCAGATAGTATTGGGGCATTCTTTTGAGATAGGGCAAAGCGTTTAAGATCATTGGCAGTCTCAATATTCATGAATTTTGGAAAATTTTTGATCATGCTAATGGAAACTGGATCCCCGCTCAAATCGTTATCGTGAGTAATCAATGAATCTACATACTCAATAACGGAAAGAGCATTGTCTGCAAAAGTGGTGAGATCTCGAAACCTGGTTTTGGCGCCCAAGCTGTTGGTTTGCATTAAAGTAGCGTCTACAACCCATTTTTTTAATACATCTGATGCCACATGAAATTTAATAAAATAGAGTTCTGGATACGAATATTTATTTGTTTTTAACGAACTTAATATTTCGCCGGTAGATTTTTGTTCGAGATCCGACTCGAGAATATCAAAAAGTGATTTTTGCTGATCTTCTAAATGGGGTATAGTTTTTAACGTATAAATTCGGTCTGAAAATGTTAACGACCAATCAGACCCTCGATAACCGGCCGACAAGGTATCACGCAACCATTTCGTCAAGGGATCCTTGTTTGAAAAGCGCTGGTCGTGCGTAGCCTGAAGAAACAAATCATACGCCCGATGTAAATATGGAAGTGACTGCAACTGTCCGATATTGCCTTGCATGCAATGTTGTATAACAATGTATTCCAAGGTGGCTAGGCGTGCTGCTTCCAAATTGGAAATTGGGATAAATGAGGCCGCCCCTTGAATTGCCTTGAGAGCTTCATCCGTCTGTCCCGCAGCAAGATATCTTAATGCACAATCTAGGCATACTGCGTACTGCGGAGTTAAATTTTCCTGCCCATTTTGAAGAGCAACAGCATCCCAAGGTATCGTTTCTGGATAATGAACATAAGCGAAATTAAATAAGAATTCCCCTTCCCACCCAGTC
>CAIYOY010000189.1 GCA_903927905.1 uncultured Verrucomicrobiales bacterium
AGTATGGCAGAAGAGTATGGATTTTTCGCTTTAGAACTGGCACCGGCGGGGGCTAGCCGGGCCACCCGAAAGTGACCCAGCCGCCGTCTGCCAGGCTTTGCACGGCGCTCAGGTTGCGTCCCCGCAGAGCCTTATCCTCCGGCAAAGCAGCCAAGGATTATAGAGATGAAAAATACCCTGACAATGGGGTCCAAGCATTATTCCGCTTTTGACCGCACAGATCTGTCCGGTTTTGATCGCACCACGACACCCTGGAATTGCGGAAGCGGGTCGGATTATTTTTTCAAGGCGGAACCTTAATTTGCCTTTCCAAAGCAAGCCCACTTCTCCTTTCGGAAAATTTATAGCCGCAACGCCTGCCAGATGGCTTCGATCTGTTTGTCCCCATCACCACCATAATATTGCGTCAGGGGGCTTTTGCCTTCGTCGTCGAAGAAGCCGGGCATTTTGCTGTTCATATCAATGACCGAAGGACGGCGGACCCAGAGTTTGAAGTAGGAATGTTGCAGACGTTTTCCGGCGAGTTCCAGGTTGATGCCGGGGGCCTCAAAGACTTGCAGGGCCCCGGTGGAACCAATGGCGTGGCATTGGATGCAACCAAAGCCCACGGGAACGCCAGAGACGAGCTTGTGGCCGGTGTCGGACATTTCTTTGTCGGCGGGAGGGAACGGCGGAGTTTGCGGCGGGAGGCCGTTTTGCATGGTCAAGCCTTGGGCGAACAGGCCGGCGTATTTGGGGAAAGCCGGCATTTGGGCGTCAAGCCAGGGGCGGGGCTTCTCGGTGAGTTCGCCGGCGATGAATTTGGCAGACCATTCGGGACGGAGTTTGGCACCGAGAATTTCGAAGGGCGGGATGTTGTCCACGGGACCGTGGCAGTTGAGGCAGTTGAGGTTGTGGGACTGGTGGGTGGCAAATTCGGCGGGGACAAGGCGGCTGACGGAGGCGCGATCGATGGCGAGCCAGGCACGGAGGGCATCGCGTTCATAAGGAGCGAAGGAATAATCAGGCGCGCCTTTGGGCGGATCACCGAGACAGCCCGCTTGAAGATTTTTCAACTGAGCTAATGGTTTGGTGGTGAATTTGTTTGGCAAATTCATCGCATGACAATTCAAGCAACCAGAGGTTTGGAGAAGGTTTTTGCCGCGATCTACTAATTCTGGAGTAGAGGCAGGTTGCAGCGGTAATACTCTACCAGCCATCAGGAAGTTGGCTAACTGGTTTAGCTGTTCATCGGTCAGCCTGAATTTTGGCATGTGAATCCAAGCATAGTGTTGATTGGGTTTTGTCAAAAACTCCTTCAAGCTTTGCCATGAGAATTTTTCCCCAACAGAACGGAGTGAGATTTTATTCGGATCGGAGTCCTCGCCGTGAGGATTGGCGTTTTCTCCTTTTGGAGGGATGTGGCAAGCGTTGCAATTCAGATCTTCAAATACTTTTCGGCCAGCAAGAAAAAGATCCGGGGAACCTTGCGTCGTGTTATCCGGCGGATTGGTGGCGAGAGAGGCAAAATAAGTTGCCACGGCTGCGGCGTCACAAATTATTTTTGGCATGCGCGCTGAACGGCGTAGTGATTTTGGGCCAGAAATCCAACCAGCCAACCAGCCGGGATTGCGGCGACCAGCTAGGCCTTCAAAGGTTGGGGCATCAACGGCGAATTCAACGCTGACGGCATCGGCGGTGTGGCATTTGATGCAACGATGTTCGATGAAGAGATCGCGACCGGTGTGGAGTTGGGTCGTTTTTTGCAATTCCGGCGTGTCGGTGTGAGTCAGAGCGGCGTACGGCAACGGCTGAATCGGATTATCCACGGGTTTCCAAAAAATCCGAACGAAGGCATCGCCGATGGCTGGACTGGTGAAGGTGGCGCGCAATGGATTGGCGCCTTTGGTCAGGCGGATGGGTTTGGTCAGGGCGGAAGTGGAATTGGTGCCGGTGACTTCGAGGACGACGGTGTTGCTGATCTCCAATTTCAACGCGCCATTCAATTCCGCCTGGAAATTGTAATCACCACGCAGACCGGTGGAAATAAAGCCGGTCCAAGTCGCCTGAAATTTGCCAGGGGCCAAGAAGGGCGAAGCGGATTGACCGGCGGGAACGTAGAGGGCGGCGTTTTGGGCGATGATCTGGTCGGTGTCTTTGGTGGGGATGGATTGGAGTGAAAGGGTCAGACCCGGCAATTGCGCATGTCCGACGGAGCCGGACAGGGCGAGCAAGATAATATAGAGCCAGCGTGGCATGGAAGTAATTTACGGTTTACGATTTGCGATTTACGAGCGGAAAAAATAATTAACGCGAGCGGAGCCAAGTGCGATTTGCCATTTGGCGAAGTTGGTTTATATTGACTTCAAATCACCCAATCATCTTGTGCGCCCTAACCAAGCAAAAAATTTGGCCGGCTTTTCGACTCGGACCAGTTTGGGGTTGCGTCCGCAACCGGGAAGTTTAAGCTCGAAGGCAGACGAGTCGCACTGTTGCCATTACTATTATGTATTTTGGAGCCGATTATCATCCTGAACACTGGGTTTATCCCTATGCCGGCACGGCGGAAGATCCAGAAGCGCGCTGGAAACGCGACATCGAACTGATGGTCGCCGCCGGGGTGAATTGCGTGCGCATCGGCGAATTTACCTGGGGCTTGTGCGAATTGGAGGAGGGTAAATATGATTTTTCCTGGCTCAAACGGGTGATGGATCTGATGGCGGAGGTGAATATCAAAGTTATTCTGGCCACGCCGACCGCCTCGCCGCCGATCTGGCTGGCGAAGAAACATCCGGAAATCCTGCCCTTGGACGAACGCGGGTTGCCCATGCACGAAGGGACGCGGCACGCCTGTTGTTTGAACAGCGATCTTTATTGGGATTACGCCAAAAAAATTGTCCGGGCCATGGCCGGGGCGGTCGGCCAGCATCCGCAATTGATTGCGTGGCAGATTGACAACAACATCGGTTCTCACTCGCTCCATCCGTGTTTCAACGAGGAAACGCGGCGCGACTGGCAGGCCTGGCTTAAGGCCAAATACGACACCATCGAACGACTGAATGACATGATGGGGACGCGATTTTGGGGCCAAGTCGTGACGGATTGGGCGCATGTGCCGATGCCGATGACCACGCCTGATCCGCATAATCCCGCCCTGTTGCTCGACTGGCGGCGGTTTTGCAGCGATACGATCGTGGCGTTTGTGAAAATGCAGGCGGATTTGTTGCGCGACCTGACGCCGCAAGCGCCGATCACGACGAATTTGCGCGCGTTCGGCCAGCAACTGGATTTGTTTGATGTGGCCGATGTCCTGGATTTTGCCTCGCTCAACAGCAATGCGACGATCAAATCGAAGTCGGCGGACAATGCGTGCGAAATTGATTTTCTGCGCTCGCTGAAGAAGACCGGCATCAAAATGCCGGGCGGCGGTGAGGGTTTCATGGTGATTGAACAAAAAGCCGGGCATGTGAATTGGCAGGAGGTCAATTCGCTGGTGCGCCCCGATGTGGTGCGGCTCTTTACCTTTCAACTATTGTCGCGTGGCGCGGACGGGGTGTTGTACTTTTTCTGGCGGCAGCCGCGCATCGGATCGGAGAAATTTTACGGCGGAATTCTGACGCACGATGGGCGCGGGGAGAACCGGATTTACAAGGAGATCAGCAAGATCGGGGAAGAAGTGAAGCGGTTGGCCCCGGTGCTGCAAGGCACAAAAGTGGTGGCCGAAGCTTGCATCCTTTTCAGCCACGAAAACGATTGGTCGATGAAGATGCCGCGCCAGCCAAACAAGAATTTCAAGCTGCGGGAACATGTGCAACTGTTCCACGCGGCGTTGCACGACCGGAATATCGCGGTGGATTTTGCGCGGCCAACGGAAGATTTGTCGAAATACAAATTGGTTTTTGCGCCCTCGCTCCACCTGCTGGCGGGCGGCGAGGCGGACGCGTTGAAATTATATGTGCAGAACGGCGGGACGTTGGTGGCGACGTGCAACACCGGTTTGGTGGATGAACATGAGATGGCGGCGGATACGGGTTTTCCACATGACATGACCGATCTGTTCGGCCTGGAGGTTTTGGAGTTCGATCCGATTCCACCGGAGGACGACAACCATCTGGCCTTCAAGGGCGGGGTCTTTCCCACCAGCCATTTGCACACGGCCAAATCATGGTGCGATGTGATCGAGGCCAAGGGCTGTCAAGTGCTGGCGACTTTCACCAAGGAGTTTTACGGAGGCCGCCCGGCCATGACGATGAACACGTTTGGATTGGGCAAGGCGATCTATATCGGGACCATGTCGCAGCAGCCTTTTTATTATGATCTGGTGGCGTGGCTGCGGCAGATGTGCAATTTTCATCCCTTGCTCAAGGTGCCGGACACGGTGGAAGTGAGTCTCCGCCAAAAGGAGAACACCAAAATTTATTTCCTGCTCAACCACCAGAACACGCCGGTGCGGATCAATTTTTTCAAGCCGATGCATGATTTCCTGACCCAGCGAACGTTCACTGGAAATTACGATCTGCCGCCGCACGGCGTGCTGGTGCTGGACGAGCAACCAGAACCGGTCGAAGTAGGCGGGGCTGTCGTTTAATTTTTCCCCTGCCCATGAACAGTCCACTTCCCTATTATCCTGCGCGTCCGCGCCGCGCCGCGCCCAGCGCGAAGGCCCGGGTTTTGGCGCAATGGCGCGGGTGGGATTCATCGCCCGAGGAAAAGGCGCGGCGAGTCAGTTCGCGCCAGGCGGGCGAGGTCATATCAAGCGTATTGTCTGGGTTGCGGATTGACCAGCGGCAATCGGAAACGGAAATTCTCAAAGTCTGGAACAACATCATGGACCCGAATGTGACGGCCCACGCGCAACCGACGGGCATCCGCAAGGGGACTTTATTTGTCACGGTGGACAGCAGTGTCTGGCTGGATGAAATTGTGCGTTATCGCCGCAAGGAAATTCTGACGCGGTTGCAAAGCAGTTTTGGGCGGGATTTGATCGCGCGGATTTCGTTCCGTGTGGGGTAGAGGCGATTAGTTTGCCCCATAAACCACCCCGGCTCGCGAGTACGACTCGCCCCACCGTCCCACTTTATTTTTTGGCGTCCGTGGCGTCGGGTACGGCGGTCGGATCGGGAATGCCCAGCATTTTGAGTTTTAAGCGCAAAACGGTCTGGTATTCCGGCGGCGTGCTGCCTTCGGGATCAAGCATTTGTTTGAGGACTTCGGCGCGAAGTTCCGCCAGGGTGCCGATCTTGATGCGGTCCCCCGCGAGCTTGCTTTGCGAAGAGTAATGCTGCCAGATGCGTTGCGCCAAATTGTGAAAGTTTTCGGCCTGATCGTCTTCATCATTGATGCGCCGGAGAAATTCGGTGTGCAACATACCCTCGATGACCGCCGTGACCTGGTGCATGTCGGTTTCGGAAACCGTGCTGGTGATCTCTTTGACAGCGTAATCGTCCAGACTCATGGTTGGAGGCTGGACCGAGTCCGGGTATAATTTTTTGACGTAATCGAACCAGTAGGTGGCCTGCTGTTTGCGGTCGTCGGAATAGAGGAGATAGACGGCGGTGAGCAGGAAGTTTTTATGGGCTTTCTGCATGTTGACCCGGAACTCCGGCTCTTCCGCAATCATCTTTTCGTAAGTGGCGCTGACGGTCGGAACCAAATCGAGATTTGGGCCGAGCATGAAACTTTTGGGGTTGATTTTGTCGGCCCGGATTCTGCCGCCGCGAATGCAGGCTTGCTGCATGGTTTGATAAATGGAACGGCGCACCGTTTCCTGGTCCTTGGGCAAAGCGGTGCGGCGGCCCAGTTCAGCCCAGTAAATCGCGTGGGCATCGGGCAGCCGCCAGTCGAGCGGGCCGTAGAGCTTGTCCACCTCTTGAATCAGTTTGGGATCCATTTTATAAACGTCGCGCAGTTTTTGGGCGCGCTGGCGGGCGGAGGGAGTTTGCGGATCGGCCAATTCGGCCACGCTGGTGCGATTGCTGAAAAACTCATTCATCTGCTCGGCCCAGCGGTACTTGTAGATCATGTGGGCGTCATCCAGGTTCTGGCCGACCTTATGTTGGAAGAGCCAGGAAATTTCGCGATAGATCAGGGTTTCGTCAGGGTTGTATTTCAACCCCTCGTCACGCAGGAGTTGGATGCCGCGCATGACCCAACGCCAGCGGTCTTCGGGGTCTTTGAATTTGACGGAAATATTGTAGGCCATGTTCCAGGCTTGGTTGAGCCAGACTTGGACGAAGTGCGGCTCGAGTTTGGTGATCCAATCGGACAATTGCACCATCTCGAAAAACTTGTCGTTCTCCTGCAATTCACTGGCGCGAATCCAAAGGGCGTTGGAGATGAGGCCGCGAAAGCCGCCGAGGGCCACGGTGGTGAAGGCCAGCACGGGCGGCGCATTTTCCAGCGGCGCCAGCTTGGTGATGCCCAGCACTTGCCGGCTCTGGTTCAGCCCGGCCTGCAAATAGCCGGAGACCGCGAAAAAAATCAGGGCCACCGCGAGCAAGACCGGTTTATAATATTTTTGCCGAAAGTTCATAACTGTCCCGTGTATATGGTTCTATGAATCGGGCCGGGTGACAATGACTTTTTCAGGTGTGCAGGCAGACGCGCAGGAGGGGGTAATGGTAGAAAATTTTTCACGGGCGAACCTTGTTTTACCTTGTTCTGGCTTGATTTGCCTTTAGGAAGGAAACTCGAAGCGCGAAATCCGAAATTTCCTCCTTTGCCAAGGCTATGGAGGACAGGCGAAACAAATAAGAAATTCCAAATTTCAATGACCTTGCCCGCGAAAAACGCGAAAGGGCGCGAAATAATTTCTGAATCAGGTGTCGTTAGGTCGCGTTGACTCGAGTTTGGTGTCGTTAGCTGCAGTTTGGCGTCGTTAAATGAGGCCTTTAACCGTGTTGTTTGAACGAATGAGACGGTCAGAAAGAGGGTCTGGTATATTGAAGCCGGAGTTTTTGACCACTGATCACACGGATGGCACGGATAATAAGCGGGGGAGATTGGGAGCATGGGGAAGGGGAGGCGGGCGAGGTGTTTTTGATTCCCGGCCCGGTTCTGTATTTCAGATTCCATTGTGTCCCATTCCATGTTGCGGACAGAATAATGTAATCACTTCATTTTGTCAACAGGAAATTAACCAAAGATGAAATATTATCCACCCATCTATGGTCTGGCCCTTTTCCCTGATGAAATCGCCGGTGTTTTCATTTCTGGAATGTGTAAAAAAAGGGAGGAGCATCCGGCATCGCGGTAAAATTTTAATGCGTTTGCCATGGCAACTCGGTTTCGAAAACTACACTTCCAAAACTTTTTCGAATTTGGTCAGGTTGCGCGGGGCTTCGCGGGTGATGAAGGCGACGTCTTCCAAGCGGACGCCGCCGATTTCGGGATAATAAAGTCCAGGCTCGATGGTAACGACATGGCCGGCCCGCAATTCGCCCTGGGCCGATGGACTGATGCGCGGGGCTTCGTGGATCTCCAAACCGAGTCCATGACCGGTGCCGTGAAAGAAACCCTGCATGCGCCCGTTTTTCTTGCCGGTTTTATAGCCCTGACTCTCAAAGTAATCCTGCACGGCTTTATGAATGGCTGATGCTTTGGCTTTGTGCCGTGCTTTGGCGAAGGCGATTTCCTGGCCGTGAGCCACGGTCTGATATAACCGCCGCACGGCTTCGCTGGCCCGGCCTTTGACCACGGTGCGGGTGATGTCGCCGAAGTAACCGGTTTTTTGGGAGCGCGGAAAAACGTCGAGAATGATCGGCTGATGGGCGCGCAAAACACCGTGGCCCTGTTCGTGGGGATCGCAGCCCTGTCGTCCGCCAGCGACAATGGTGTGACTGGCCAAACCGCCCGCTTGCATGATGACGGTGTTGATGATGGAACGGAGCTTTTCCGAGGTCAGCGGCACGCCGTGATAGATGATTTTCCGGTCGCGGCTGATCTTGGAATTCTTCAAGGCTTGAATCCCTTCGGCCAAACCGACTTCGGCCATGACGAGGGCGGCGCTGATTTTTTTGACTTCATCGGCCTGCTTGAATTCGCGTTGCGGACAGACGCCGTCTTCTTTGACGCGGACTTTGATCCGGTAATTACGCAGTTCGCGGGCCAGGCCGAGTGGAAAATTGGCCGGGACGGAAATTTTTTTCAAATTTCGCTCGCGCAACAGCAGGCTGATGATGGCGGCGGTGCCGGGATTTTTGACGCGGGCCTTGCGCAGTTTTTCGAGGCACAGGCTTTGGGAAATGATGCGGCAATGGGGCGCTTGTTTGCGAGCGCGGTCAATCTCCAGATCGTTCATCACGATGTGGCAGCGGCCGTTGATGCGAAAATAAATGAAGGGATCGGGCACGAACATGCCGACGGAGTAGAGCATGTTGGCATCATGCTCGCTGTCGGCGACGATCAATGTATTTTCCGATTTACTCATGTTCCGGCCCGCAGGTGGCGGTCAAGGATGCGTGATTTAGTTTTGGTCTGACCGATAAAACCAATTTGTCGGGCCGGAATCAACATCAAACAATGCGGTAATGGCTTAAATTGAATGGAAAGGAAGAGAAAACAGCACAATAGAAGAGACGAACCGTGACACGGTTATGCAGTCCAAGACGCTTGTTTCGCGAGGGATTACACTAGAAAAAATCCTCTTGGCTTACCGCTTAGCGATATGGGGCGATTTACCTATCTTTAATGATCCCCACGCAACACACTGCGCAGCGGTAAAGAAGGTTTTTAAAATTAAAATATGAAATGCAGGAAAAAAGGAATGAACTCACCCTGGGGATTGATGCCATTGTTGATATTGTGCGCGCTGATGACGTGCGGCTTGAACGCCCGGGCCAGTACGCTGACGGTTTCCAGCCTCGCCGATTCCGGACCAGGCACGTTGCGCGATCAGGTCGCGGCGGCGGCTTCAGGTGATACCATCAATTTCAGCGTGACCGGCACCATCACGCTGACGAACTCCGCCGATATGCCCATCGCCAAGAATCTGACGATCACCGGGCCGGGCGCGGGCAGCCTGACGGTGAACCGGACTCTCTACGGAACCACCATCTTCAGCATCAGCAGCGGCATCGTCGGCCTCTCCGGCCTCACGATCAGCGGCGGTGGCGGCACCAGAATATCGACCTACAACCCCACCACCGGCAACCTTGATAATAAAAATTTCGGCGGTGCCATCTACATGACCGGCGGAACGGTGACGATTGCCAGCACCACGCTCTCCACCAATGGTGCGGATGAAGGCGGCGCGATCTACGAGGGCGGTGGCACCCTGGCGCTGACGAACTGCATTCTTGCCAACAACCAAGCCTCCGAATTCGGCGGCGCCATCTACGTTGACTTCGGTGGCACCCTGACGGTCAGGAGCACCACGATTTCCGGCAATCTCGCCTTCACCTCAGGCGCAGGCATCGCCTGCTTCAACACCGCGACGATTGAGGATAGCACCATCTCGGCAAATATCGTGCCCCTAGGAGGCGCGGTCCTCGGCAGCGGCGCAGGAATCTGCAATACCGTCTCCGGCGTGATGACGATCCGGAACTGCACCATCTCGGGTAACAGTTCACTGCCTACCAGCGGCGCAGGCTTCACCGGCGGTGGCGGCATGCGCAACTTTGGCGTCCTGACGATCGCGAACAGCACCATCACCGACAATTTTGCGGATAAAGGCGGAGGCATCATGAGTGAACCGACAGCGACGCTCGACCTTTCGAACACCATTTTGGCCGGCAACAGCGTCTCTGGGTACGGCCCCGACATCTTGAGCGGCCCCTCTACGGGTACGCACAATATCATCGGACAAGACCCGAAAATCGGCCCACTGGCCAATAACGGCGGCCCGACCCTAACCCACGCGCTGCTCGTGGGTAGCCCGGCGATTGACGCGGGCGATCCGAATTTCGATGGCACGAACACACCTTACGATCAGCGCGGACCGGGCTTTCCGCGCGTGTTGAACGGGCGCGTATGCATCGGCGCCTGTGAATCGGGCTTCGACCAAGGCAGCAATCTCGTCGTCACCACGCTGGATGATCACGACGACGGAATCGCCGGCGCGAGCGATTGCACCTTGCGTGAAGCTGTCAAATACGCGTCCGTCGGCGGCACCATCACCTTCAGCGTGGCGGGCACCATCACTCTCACGGGCGGTGAGATGCTCATCGCCAAAAGCCTGACGATCATCGGTCCGACGGGTGCGACCGGCATCACCGTGTCGGGCAGCAATGCCAGCCGCATCTTCCGGGTTGCCTCAGGCACGGCCGCGGTCACCAACACGGTGAATTTCTCCTCCCTCACCCTGACCGGTGGCAATGGGGTCAGCAGCACCATGTCCGGCGTCGGCGGCGCCATCTACACCGACACCTTCACGGCGCTGGCCGTGACGAACTGCACCTTCTCCGGCAATCACGCTGACACCGGCGGTGCCATTCGCAACGGTGCCACGATGACCGCGACAGGCTGCACCTTTTCCGGCAACAGTGGCAACATCAACGCCGGTGCCATCCAAAACGGCCCCAACCTGTTGACGCTGAAAAGCAGCACATTCTCCGGCAATAGCACGACCGGTAGCAGCGCCAACGGCAACGGCAACGGCGGCGCGCTCCGCAGCGGCGGCAATCTGACGGTGACCAGCTGCACCTTCTTCGGCAACAGCGCTTCTGTTTTTGGCGGCGGTATCTACATCAATACTGGCGGCGCGCCGAGCCTCTCCAACACCATCGTGGCGGGCAACAGCGCGCCAACCGGCCCCGACATCAACGGTATCTTCACAACGGGCGATTACAACCTGGTGCAAAACACGGCGGGCGCGACGCTGCCCGGCACCCACAAAATCACCGGGCAACCGGCGTTGCTCGGGCCATTGGCCAATAACGGTGGCCCGACGCAGACGCACGCGCTGCTTGCGGGCAGCCCGGCTATTGACAAGGGCAACACAACCTTGAGCGGAGATCAGCGCGGCGTTTTTCGCCCGCAAGGCAAGGCTGACGACATCGGCGCCTTCGAGTGGCAGCACCAACCCACGCTTTCGATCCAACGCATCCCACTTTCCCAGGTGCAGATCTGCTGGGACACGGTTACGAATACATCGTATCAGTTGCAATATCGTTCGACCTTAACCACGAACCAATGGTCACCCCTCAGCGCGTGGATTGCGGGAGGTGGTCAAATGATCTGTACGAACGACACAATGCTGGTCAGCGGACCGCAGCGTTTTTACCAAGTTGGGGTGATTAATTTGCCCTGACGAGCCGGCCTGACAGGCAACGCGGCAGGCCAAGGCAGGCGATTTAAACACAATGGGCTTACGAGCCACTGTGATTTTACGGTGGGCAAAAGCCAACAGAGCTAATCTCCTTGCTCCGAGGAGAGGGAGAAGACAGAGTCGCGTGCAGTCATTTTTAGCGGGTCTTCGGCAATTAAGCCTCTAGCATCAATGCGACAACGCGGTGGGCATCATGAAATAAAGGCGGCCCGCCTCGAGTTTGGGCAGGTTCATGCCCAGATCCACTTTGATGGCGGGGGCATCCGTTTTGCTCAAAAGCCGGAACAGGAGTCCCAGATCCATGGGCGCTTTGTATTCGATCAGGTTCGCGTTTTTGATATTGGCCAGTATTTTGGCGCGTTCCACGGCGACATCGAAATTGCCGAGTTCATCCACGAAACCGTGTTCCAGCGCTTCCTTGCCGGAAAAAACGCGGCCATCGGCGTAGTCTTCCCAATCGTCCGCCAGGGCGTGACCGGCTTTCTGATTGAGGGCGTAGGCGTTGGTGCGGCCGGCTTTGACGACTTCCTTGAAGCGGGCGAAGGTTTCGTTGATCAGACTCTGGACCATGCGCTTTTCTTCCTCGCGATTTTCACGGTCTTCGGTGGAAAGTTTGTCGAGGTCCGGTTCTTGATCGCCACTGAGCATGTCTTTGAATTTTCCGCTTTTATAGGTTTCCGGGCGCAAGCCGACTTTGTCCATCAGGCCGCGATAATTAAATCCGTGCATGATGACGCCGATGCTGCCGGTGATGGTCAATTGATGAGCCACGATCCAGCGGGACGGTGCGGAAACATAATACCCGCCCGACGCCGCGAGTGTGCCCATCGAGGTGATGACCGGTTTACGCGTTTCATTCTGGAATTTGGTGATGGCCGCGTTGATCTCATCCGAGGGCAACACTTCACCGCCGGGAGAATTGACTTTCAGGATCACGGCTTTGACGTCGTCGTCTTTTTTCGCCGCCTTCAGTTGTTCGGAAACAAACTCCACCAGATTCATGCTGGAATGGTCTATGTTCCCGCCCGTGATGACACCTTCAATGGAAATGACGGCGATTTTATTGTCGGAATTTTTGGCATCGATGACTGATTCTTCCAGCGCATGTTCTTTTTCAAAGGACTGGCGCCCAGTAGGCATCAGGTTGTGCGAAACGTAGCTGACGAAGTTGCCAAACAAACTGACGCACAAAAGCAAAAATAGGATGACGACAAGAATTTTCCAGAGGATAGCGCCTTTGCGCGGCGCGGGAGCTGGGGGTGGTGGCGGCGCAATGATGGGAGGTGGGGCAAAAGGCGGCCGGGGTGGCGGAATCACCGGCGACGGGGCTTGCTCCACAGGCGGAAAATTATCGTCCATAATGGGTGAAAGCTAATCCATCCCCGGAAACCCGGCAAGTGCGAAGCCTTAAAAGTGCGATGCAGAAGTGAGAAGAGAACGATCCGAATAAAAACTCAGGTGATTTTTCACCGGTCAGGGGCGCGCCACCTGCTGCGGCTGGTCCCCCACACCCCACACAGCCGCGCTCCGTCGGAATTAAAACTGCACGGTCGGCGCGGATTTTTCTTCGGCGGGAGTTTCGAAGAAGGGTTCTTCTTTGAAGCCAAAGGCCCCGGCGATGAGCACAGCGGGGAAGCTTTGCACGGCGGTGTTCATTTGCGTGACCGATTCGTTGTAAGCCTGACGCGAAAAGGCGATGCGGTCTTCGGTGCCGGTCAATTCCGTTTGCAGGCTCATGAAATTCTGGTTGGCTTTGAGGTCGGGGTAAGCCTCGGACACGGCGAGCAGGCGGCCAAGCGCGCCGCTCAGTTCGCCTTCGGCTTTGATGCGGTCGGCGGGAAGGGTGACGCTGGTGGCTTTGGCGCGGGCGTTGATGACGGCTTCGAGCGTGCCTTTTTCATGGGCGGCGTAGCCTTTGACGGTGTTGACGAGGTTCGGGATGAGGTCGTGGCGGCGCTTGAGTTGGATATCAATCTGCGACCAGGCGTTTTTCACTGCTTGGCGCAGGCGGACGAGGTTGTTGTAAAGGCCAACGAGGATCAGGCCAATGACCACGATGATTCCAACGATAACTGCCATGGTTATGAATACTGCTATCATGCAACCGACTCTACTCTTTCAAGGGAATAGCGCAATACTGGAGCGATTACAAAAAACGGGTTTTTTCGGAACGAGCGCCGTAAAATCTTGCTGCTCGGTTGTGCTGCATCCCCCGGAATTTGGCTGGTAGAATTTGGTGCTTTCCAACGCCCCATAATTCGCCTAAAAACTCCCCCCATGCCGTTGCGCCCGACATCCAAAAAACAGTTTGATCTCTCCGCTTATCTTTCCACCCGCAGCCGAGCCGTGGATCAGGCGATGAACCGCTTCCTGCCTTCGGCTTCGACCCGTCCGGCCACGATCCATAAGGCGATGCGTTATTCCATCTTTGCCGGCGGCAAACGCATGCGGCCCGCCCTATGCCTCGCTGCCGCCGAGGCTTGCGGTGGAAAAATCGAACCCGCGCTCCCTTTGGCCTGCGCTGTCGAGTGCATCCATACTTATTCTCTGATCCATGACGATCTCCCCGCGATGGATAACGATGATTTCCGCCGGGGCAAACCCACCAGTCATAAAGTCTTTGGCGAGGGCATGGCCATACTCGCGGGTGACGCCCTGTTGACCCAGGCCTTTGAAATCGCCGCGCTCAGCAAAGGGTGGCCGCGCTACAATCATCAGACCATCACCCTCGAAATCGCCAAAGCCGCCGGTTCCCTGCAACTCATCGCCGGCCAGGTCGCCGATCTGGAAGGCGAAGGAAAAAAAGTTTCCGCCGCGCAGTTGAAATACATCCACGAACGCAAAACCTCCGCGCTCCTTTGCTGCTCCGCGCGCCTTGGTGGCATGAGCGCCAACTGCACCGCTGCGCAACTCAAAGCGCTGACTGATTTCGGTTACAACGTCGGCCTCGCGTTCCAGGTCATCGACGACATCCTCGACATCACGCAGACGACGGAGCAGCTCGGCAAAACCGCCGGCAAAGACACCGCCGCGCAAAAGGCCACTTACCCTTCCATCGTCGGCTTGGAAAAATCGCGCAAAATCGCCACCGACCTGACCAACCGTGCTTTCGCCGCGTTGAAAATTTTCAAAGGCAAAGCTGTGGCGCTGGAAGCCTTGGCGGAATATCTGCTGAAGCGTGATAAATAAATTTTTCTCGGAGAGGTGGAGGCAACGCACTTTCGCGTGTAACCCCTCCTTACTCTCGCCCGTCTGGAAAACAAATGCGCAAACTCCTGTTACTCCTGTCGTGTTTTTTGGCCTCATCGGTTCTGGCCAAGAACAATGAAAAGCTCAACGTCCTTTTCATCGCCATTGACGATCTCAACGCGGGCATCGGTTGTTACGGCGATCCCGTTGTCAAGACGCCAAACATAGACAAGCTCGCCGCCCGGGCGGTGCGTTTTGAACATGCTTATTGCCAATATCCGCTGTGCAATCCCAGCCGCGCTTCCTTGATGACCGGTCTGCGCCCAGACACCACCCGCGTCTATGATCTCAAATACCATTTTCGCCAGGGCCTGCCGGATGTCGTCACCATTCCGCAGATGTTCATGAACAACGGTTACTTTGCCGGACGCGTCGGGAAAATCTATCATTACGGCGTTCCCGGTGACATCGGCACCAGCGGCCTGGACGATCCCGCGTCCTGGATGAAAGTGGTCAACCCGCGCGGCCGGGACAAGGACGATGAAATGGAGTTGATCAATTACACGGTGGAGCGCGGCATCGGCAGCGCCATGGCTTATTATGTTGACAATGGCAGGGACGAAGAGCATACCGATGGCAAGGTCGCGGCTGAGACGATCAAGATGCTGGAAGAGCACAAGGACGGACCGTTCTTTATCGCCTGCGGATTTTATCGCCCGCACACCCCCTGGATCGCGCCGCAAAAATATTTCGACATGTATCCGATGGATATGATCCATCTGCCGTTCAATCCGCCCGATGACCGCGATCACATCCCCAAGGCGGCGTTGATGAGCACGATCAAACCGAACTTCGGCGTTTCCGAAAAAGAAGCCCGCGAATGTCTCCGCGCTTATCACGCTGCCACCAGTTTTATGGATGCGCAGGCGGGCAAGGTGCTTGACGCTCTTGATCGTCTTAAGCTCACGGACAAGACCATCATCGTCCTCTGGAGCGACCACGGCTACCACCTGGGCGAGCATGGTCTTTGGATGAAGCAAAGTCTCTTTGAAGAATCGGCCCGCGTCCCATTCATGATCCGCGCTCCCGGCATGAAAGGAAACGGTCACACTGCGCCGGGCCTGGTGGAATATGTAGATATCTATCCCACTCTGGCTGATCTGGCGGGCCTGACTCCGCCGAAAAATTTACAAGGCGTCAGTCTCAAACCGCTTTTGAAAAACCCAACCATGAAATGGGACAAACCCGCCTTCACTCAAGTCTATCGTTCCGGTGTAAATGCCAATTTCTCCGGTCACTCCGTCCGCACCGAACGCTGGCGCTACATCGAATGGGATGATGGCAAGCAAGGTGTTCAGTTGTACGATCAGACCGCCGATCCGCGCGAATTCAACAACCTCGCCGCCGATCCCAAATACGCATCCGTCATCGAAGAAATGAAAATTTTGGCGAAGATGAATTGGCCGGTCAAAATCATCCCCGGCGTGACCGAGCCGAAAAAGAAGCAGAAAAAACAGTAAGGCATTGGAGTGGGGACGGCTCGTCCCCACAATGTTTTAATACGACAGGTTTTTGTGGGGACGAGCCGTCCCCACTCCGATTTATTTTCTCCACCCGGAATTTTTATCCATCCACCAAATGGCCAGCCAATAACCGAACGCGGTCAGGCACAGGCCAACACCCCACCACCACTTTAGATGGAGATAAACGGTTAAACCCGCCATCCCCACGCAGAACCAAAAGCAAATCACCGCCGCCAAACGCTCCGTGATCCCAAAAAGCGTGATCCGAACGAGGAAGGGCCGTTTCTTTGGCGCGGGTTCGTTCATCATTTTTTCCCGGCCTTGGGCCCTTTGCTCATCAGATACGACAGCAAATTATAAAAGTCCTCATTGGACAGCGCCTGGGCAAAATTGTCCGGCATCAACGAAAGCTCGGATTCCTTCCGCTCGGCAATTTCTTTCTTCGGAATGGAAATCTCTTTCCCGGCAGAATTGGCGATGACCACCATCTCGCCTTCTTCCCGGCGGAAGAGGCCGCTTTGGATGTCACCGTCTTTCATGGTGAACAACGTCACCCGGAAAGCTTTGTCAACATTACGGCTCGGATCGAAGATGTCTTCGGTGATGCGTTCCGCGCCCCGGCCGCCCACGCCGTCGAGTTGCGGCCCGATGACCGCGCCCTGGCCGTCAAGCGAATGGCAGACCATGCAGTTTTTCTTGAAGACTTCCGCCCCGGCCACCGGACTGGCCTGGCTGGGCCGGAAACCGCTTGAGCGGGCATCAATGAGTTTCTGCCGTTCAATATCTGGAGCCGGAAGCCCCTTGGTTAGTTGGGCCAGACGCGCGTCCAGATTGGCGGGTTTGGCGGTGACCAAACGGTCTTTGATATTGCGATCCTGGAGGAGGCGGGCGGATGCTTTCCCATTGGCGACTGCTTCCAGGAACGCTTCGGCCCCTTCCGCGCTGCTCGCCAGCGCGAGGCCGATTTGAGTTTGCAACGACTGGGTCGAATTGGGCAGCGCAGCAATCAGAGCCTGCTGCGACTCAGCCGAATTCCCGCCCAAAGCCAGGGCGCATTGCTCGCGCAGCTTGGCGGATTCGGCTGGATTCGAGAGAACTTTCACCAGGTCCGCAACGTGCGCGCTCGGATTGATCTGCATCAAGGATTTGGCCGCCGCGATGCGCGTTTCTTCCGCCGCCGATTTTGATTTCAAAAGTGAAACCAGCAGCGGTTCGGGCTTGGCCAGCTTCAGGCTGCCGGCGATTTCGGCGGCGGCCTTCTGGCGTTGATCCACCTCGCTGGGGATGACTTTGGGGATGGCGACCACGGGTGGATCGAACCGACCGGCGGCGAGCCAGGCATAAGCGCCGCCATTGTTGCCATCAATGATTTCAATCAATCCTTTTCGGCCCGCGAATTTGCTCAAATCCCATTTGACCGGTTGGGCCACGTCGTTGCGCGGCGGTTGGGTACTGATCAGTTCTTGGTGTGTTTTTGCGTCGCGCAACCGGATGAAATTCTTTTTGCGCATCGGCTGGTCGGGCGGGCCGTCATGACCGGCGAGATAGAAACTAAGCTCAGCTGGAATGGTGAAGACATGCGATTTAAGCGACCCAGTCAAGCGTTCACCACCGGGCGAAAGGCTGGTCAAGAATTTCGCTTTCTGGCCGTCGGATGACAGCCGGGTTTCCACGAACCATGGATTATTCGGTTCCTGGCGGGGCAGGGGCGTGTTGTGCCATTCCAATGTTTTTTCGTTGACTGAGACGAGCATTTTTTCGCACAAGTTTGCGCCCCATTCCGTCATGCCGGCGCTGAGAGTGCCGCCCCGTTCTGCCACGCCTTCTTGGACCGATTTGAACAAGGTCAGTTGAAAATCCAGATCGGCGGCGAATTTCGTCTGCACAAATTTCGCCAGCACATCCAATCCTTCACTGGGGCAATAACGCGCCACGTGCCGCAAATTGGCCTCCATTCGGGCGGACGTTTTGGTCTCTTGCTGCACGCATTGCAACAGGAAATTCCCCGCTTGCTCGCTTTTCACCCCCAGCGCCACATCGGCGATGAAATTGGTTTGTGCTTCGGTTAGAACGGCCTTTTGCAACTTGATGAAATTTTCGGCGGGAATGAGTTGATTGCGCAACGCCATGCGCGTGACATAAATCAACTCCTCATCTTTCGCCGGAGCCGAAGCGCGCAAAGCGAGCAGCGGTTTGATGTTGTCATAATCAGCATGACGACCGACCGCGTCCGCCGCCGACCGTTGCACATAAGCATCGGAATCCTGCAATCCATGCAGCGCAAGAGCGTGTTGAGCCGAAGTCCATTTTTCAATTTCCGCCAGCACTCGCATGGCGTGAACGCGCACCAAGCGGTCCGAATCCTTGGCCGCTGCCGTCAAAATCCCCGGCTCCAAACCATTCAAGCGATGCAGCACCCAAAGGCCGTGCAGTTTTTGAAAAGCGCCGGATTTCTTGTCCTTCATCATTTTCGTCACCGGCTTGATCGCAGGCTCGCCAATTCTGTCAACTAATTCATTCATCGCCAGCATCCGGCGCGTGATGTTCCCGTTGGCCAGTTCCATGATCAACTCCTCCGCCCCGGCTTTGGAAATGTTGTAATCCTTCATGTTGGAAACCGGCTTGGCGTTCGGCCCCTTATAGACAATGCGCCAGATACGTCCGCTCACCCGATCGCGCAACGGATTCGTCAGCGGCACTTCATAATGCCCGATGATCCGGTTGTAAAAATCCGTCACGTAAATCGCGCCATCCGGGCCGAGTTCCATGTTGTTCGGACGGAACCAGGGATCATCGCTGCTCAGAAAATCCGGCTCTTCCTTCGCAATGCGGGTGGAACCAAATTCCGGATAAGAATCGCGATTGATGCGGCAGGTCATCACATTGCCGATCAGCGTGTTGCCTTGCAAATCCGGCGGAAAAGTGTCCGAGGCGCCAAAGATCATCCCGCAGATGGCCGTGGAACCATGCTGGTGCTTGCAGATTTCCGGCGAAAAACCCAAGCCGTCATTCGGTTTGCCAAAGCTGGAGATGTAACCGCCATGCAACAAAATATACGTCGGCAAACTGTGACAATCCGCCGACCACAAATCGCCCAACGGATCGAACATCAGCCCGAATGGATTCACCTGGCCCCAACTGAATTGTTCCACGTGCGAACCATCCGGCTTGAACCGGTAACAGTTGCCGGAGTTCATGAAAATGCTGCTGCCATCCTTGGCCACCACGGTCGAATTATTATTAAAGCCGTGGTCCGCATAAATCCAGCCGTCGTATCCGCGCTTGAAATTACTGGTCAATCCGTGCGTGTCGCGTTCATAACCAAAACCGCTCAACAACACTTCGTCCTTGTCTGATTTACCATCGCCATCAGTGTCTTCAAAAAAATGGATTTTCGGAATGCTGAACGCTATCACGCCGTCTTTGTAAGGCAGCAGCCCGATCGGAATATTCAAACCATCCACGAAGGTCGAAGATTTGCGCGCATGTCCATCCACGTCAAAATCCTCCAGCACCACCACTCGATCGCGCCCCGGCTTTTCGACCGGCAGCACCGGGAACGGATATTCGCGCGACAGCGTGACCAACAGCCGTCCTTTGGCGTCGAACGTCATATTCATCGGTTTCCCGATCATCGGCTCGCTGGCGACCAATTGGATTTCCCAACCCGGCGGCAGATGAAAAGATTTTTGCTCCTGCTCCGGCGTGAGCGCATCCGTCTTGCGGATGACATCTTCAAACGGATCCGGCGCGGCGTGAACCGCACAGGCGGACAAAAGGACGGCGGCAGACAATAGATTTACGAATTTCATGTTGTGTTCCTGAGCATGTTGACAAAAACTTCAGACGAAACAACCACTAAAGTCATTCGGGAAATCGTTTAAGTAATGAAAATCATTTAACCGCAAAGAACGCAGAGAACACATAGAAAGGATAGAAGGTGAAATTTTTAATGTTTCACGAGCGGCTGTGGTGCTAGTTTGCAATACTCCAGCGGAATTGTCCAAACCTCTGGTTGCAAGTTGCCTTGACCGCCCTCTGAAACTCGTGTTCCCCTTGGATCGCCAAACCATACAATAATATGATCGTCGGGCGCAGTTCCATCACCAACCGTCCCCACGACAACGGCGAGCAGCTCGTCAATTTCCACAAAATCCCCGCGTTTAAACATAAGGTATTATAAAAATCGTGTTGAGTTCTGAGTTATCTTGGCAAAACTTCGATCAAGCACAAACCTAAAAGCACAGAGGAAAACCATTTAACCGCAAAGAACGCAGAGAACACATAGAAAGAAAAAACCATGAAAGATATCAAAGCATTAACCGATCAAGTTCGTCAGACGGCGTACGACATTCATGTCTATCACGGACATGGGCACTTGGAGAAAGTTTACGAGAATGCGTTGGCTCATCGTTTGCGGAAGGCGGGTTTACAAGTGGTGCAGCAACATCCGGTAAAAGTTTTTGACGAAGACGGAACGATTATCGGCGATTATTTGGCCGATTTGCTGGTGGAGGGTGAGTTGATTGTTGAATTGAAGGTGGCTAAAAACTTGGCTGATGAGCATACCGCGCAAGTCCTGGGTTACTTGAAATCCGCGCGGCTGGAACACGGTCTGTTGATCAACTTTGGCTCCTACAAATTTGAAATCCGCAAATACGCCTGGTCCGAAGAAGTGGCCCGCAACGCCCGGAAGTCAGCCCCGTTGCTTTCGTTCTTCTGTGCGCTGTTTGCTTGAAGAGGAAGTAACCGCAAAGAACGCAGAGAGCGCAGAGAAAGAAAACGTCTTTTCATGGTCGTTCTTCTTTGTGTTCTATGCGTTCTTTGCGGTTAAATAATTATTATGAAAAATCAACCAATTGACATGCACGTCCACATCGTCGGCAACGGCTTGGGCGGCAGCGGTTGTTGGATGAGCATTCGCGGATGGCACCGACCCTTGGCCGCGTTCATGTTGCGGCATATCCGGTTGAAGGTCAGCTTGCGCGATCCAGATTTTGACCGGCTTTATGTGGAGAATTTGGTGAGGGAAATTCGGGAGTCCTCCCTTACCGCCGCCGTTATTCTGGCCCAGGACAATGTCTATGATGAAAACGGCCAGATCATGGAAGGCGTCGGTTCCTTCTTTGTGCCCAACGATTACGTCCTCGCCCTCGCCCGCAAATACAAAGAATTTCTCCCCGCCGTCTCCATCCATCCCGCCCGCCCGGACGCGCTTGATGAACTCGACCGTTGCCTCGAAGCCGGTGCCGTCATGCTGAAGCTTCTCCCCAATTGCCTCAACATTGACTGCAACAATCGGCGTTACAAAAAATTCTGGGAACGCATGGCCGCCGCCAAACTTCCGTTGCTCGCCCACACCGGCGGCGAACATACCGTCGTGGTCGTCGAGAAAAAGTATTCCGACCCGCGTGTCCTGCGGCTTCCGCTCGAATGTGGCGTCAACGTCATCGCCGCCCACTGCGCGACCAAGAGCGGCTTGACTGATGAAGATTATTTTCCGGTTTTCGCCAAAATGACGGAGAAATATTCCAACCTCTACGGCGATAACAGCGCCTTCAACGTCCCCCTGCGCGGCGGTCACATCCCCGAATGTCTCGAAGAACCGCTCGCCTCCCGCATCGTCCACGGCAGCGATTTCCCCGTGCCGGTCGCCGGGCGCTGGGCTAGAATGCGCGGCTTCCTCGACCGCGAAACAGCGAAACATTGGGACGCCCAACCGAACGTCATTGAGCGGGATTACCAGCTCAAAAAGGCGATGGGTTTTAAAGAAGAATCGTTCACCCGAGTGTGGAAATTATTGCGCATTCCCTGATTAGCTCCAGAGGAGCGACCTGTTTATAGAAACCGTCCAGCTATCTATTTAAGGTCCGTAGGACCGGCCTGTTTGATGTTCACCAAGCAAACGCAGGCAGAGTTGCGCTTGACTTGAGAGATACACGGGGTCTAAGTTTTAACATGATAATTAAGGGTAGGTGTATCGAGTCATGCTGAACTGGACTGACCTTTGCGGTTTGTTGATGATACTCGCTGGACCACTCAGCGGAGTTGCAGCAGCGCATCAACACAAGGCCGGACCTTTGTCGCTCATTGTGTTTAGTGTTGTCGGGTTGGCCATCGGATTCGGACTGGGCATGCTGTCGAGCAAGCTTTCATATCGAATCTTGAGGTCGAAGACGTTGCCATCAGGTTTGCGGTTTGTGAGTTACATGCTTGTTCCGATGGCTTCTTTGTTTCTGGTTGTTCTCGCACCAGCTTTGCTGGTGATGGTGGTTTATGGATAGACATACTACGCCCACCATACGCTCCAGCGAAACCCCACCGAAGCCAACGTCATTGAACGTGATTACCAACTTTAAAAGAGCCATGGATTTAAAGACGAAAGCCTTTACTCTGATCGAGCTACTGGTCGTCATCGCGATCATCGCCATCCTCGCGGCCCTTCTTCTCCCCGCGCTCTCGCGTGGCAAACAAAAAGCCGAAGGCGTCTCCTGCCTGAATAATGGCAAACAAATCATGATCGCCCTCACTCTTTACACCGCCGATTATCATGATTTTTATCCGCCCAACCCCGACGACGGCAATACCATCCCCGGCCACAATTGGTGCGGTGGCAAAGCGGGCATTGGCCAACCTGCGGAATTTAATCCCGACGTTTTGCGCGACCAAAACCTCAGCCTCCTGTCCACCTATCTCAAAGGCAACGTCTCCGTCTTTCGCTGTCCGACGGACAAGCGCATGGGCCTTTATCAGGGCAGCACCCCGGGCTTGATCGGAAAAACGGTTCCTTCCGCCCGCACCTTTTCCATGAGCCAGGCCGTCGGCACCATTTGTTCCGGTTTTGACGCTGGCAAAGGTCATAGCGGCGCACCCACCCTTTCGGTCAACGGGCCGTGGTTGAACAATCACCATTCCAACCGGAGAAGTTCCCCCTGGCTGACCTACGGAAAATCTTCTGACATTCTCGCTCCCGGACCAGCCAATCTATGGGTCTTTATGGACGAAGATGCCAAAGACCTCGATGACGCCGCCTTCGCCTTCGGGATGGAAAGCCCAATCTGGTATGATGTCCCGGGCAGCTACCACGATTTCGGCGCGGGCTTCGCCTTTGCTGATGGCCATTCCGAAACGCACAAATGGAAATATCGCGCGAGCAAAGTGGGCTGGGGCACCGCCGTGGCCAATGATGCCGATCAACAGGATTGGCTCTGGATGCGTGACCGCACCTCCGCCCCGGCCAACGGCCCCATGCCGCCGCCGAGATAAAAACCGCGCAAGTTACGTTGGCTGCTTCGCTTTAGTTTTCATGGAGATTCAATGGTGATCATCAGTTTTCGACGTGCAGGGGGTCCATGTCCGGCAAGGTACAAAAAAACCGGGCTTAGTGATCAGGGGATGACCAAGAAGCCCGGGGAATTTTCGAATTTAGCACAATTTGTAGGATTAGGGGGCTTCCAACCGGTGCCTGTGCACAACAACCGGCTGAAACTTAATGGGCAATAAAAAGAACAATTTCTACGTTTGCCCGAAATTCAACATCTAATCCATCATCAGCAAAACATCATTCGCTGCCATAGTCAAGAGACA
>CAIYOY010000190.1 GCA_903927905.1 uncultured Verrucomicrobiales bacterium
CCTCACAGAGGCGCGCTCCGACGGAACCAGCCGTCACTTCTGCCTCACCATCGCCTTCAGTTTTTCCAGGTCCTTCGTTGGTGGCTGGCAGGCGGTTCCTGTGCAGAGGTAAACCATCGGCGCATCTTTGGTGGGCAGGGTCTTGGCGAATTCTTCCACGGGGCCTTGATTGCTTAAAACCACTTTGTTTGGTTGATAGACGGAGTGGATGGCGTGCAGAAGTGATTTGTTATCGTCGCCGATGATGACGGCGCGTTTCGGTTCTTCGAGGGAGAAGTCCAGCGCGAGCAGAAGGTGTGGGACGGCTTGGGGCAATTCGTGGAGGCGCGACGCGAAATGTTGGATGGTTTTTTCCGCAGCGGTTTTAAACTCTTTGCGCTCGGTGATGGCGGCGAGTTTCAGGAGCGCAATGGTGGCGATGGAATTGCCGGAAGGCTCGGCACCGTCGTAATCTTCTTTGACACGGAGGATGAGGTCTTGGGCGCCGGCGGGGCTTTCGTAAAAGCCGCCGTCTTTCGGGTCTTGGAATTTGGCGAGCATGGAATCGGCGAGAGCAATGGCGAATTCCAAGTGCTTCGGATCGAGCGTGGCTTCGTAGAGGTCGAGGACGCCGCTGAGGAGGTAAGCGTAAGCGTCGAGGAGTTGGACGGTATCACGTTCCCCGTCGCGCCAACGGTGGTAAAGGGTTTTGGTCTTCGCATCCCACAACTTGCTTTCGATAAACGCCAGGTTTTTCTCGGCACTGGTGCGATAAGTTTCGTTACCCAACACCGCATAAGCGCGGGCGATGGCTCCGAGCATGAGGCCGTTCCACGAGGCGAGGATTTTGTCGTCGAGGTGCGGGCGGACGCGTTTGCTGCGCACGTCGAACATTTTTGTTTTGGCGGAAGCGAGGAGGGTTTGTTCTTCGGCGGTGAGCTTGGGGTGGACGATGCTCAGGACGTTTTGGTTGGGCAACGGGTGCGGGTCGCTGTGGTCGAGGAAGTTTCCTTCTTTGGTGATGCCGAAGTAGTGAATGGTGACTTTGAATTCTTCGTGCGTCAGGAGTTTTTCCAATTCCTCTTTGGTCCAGCAGTAGAATTTTCCTTCTTTGCCTTCGCTGTCGGCGTCCTCGGCGGAATAGAAGCCGCCGCCGGAGTGGGTCATGTCGCGTTGGATGTAATGGATGATGTCGCGGACGATGGCGGCGTAGTGGGCGGGGGAATGAGAACCCTCACCCCGCCCCTCTCCCATCGGATGGGAGAGGGAGAAGTTGTTGCTGTCGCCGCTGATGAGATACGCGTCCAGATACAAATTCACCAACTGCGCATTGTCATACAGCATCTTCTCGAAATGCGGCACCAGCCACTTCGCATCCACCGAATACCGCGCGAAACCTCCGCCCAATTGATCGTACATCCCGCCCGCCGCCATCTTATCGCACGTTTGCAAAACCATTTTCACCGCTTCCTCATCGTGGAACCGCGTGCCGTAACGCAGCAGGAACAGCGGTTGGCTCGGACGCGGGAACTTCGGCGCGCCGCCGAACCCGCCGTTCTCGTGATCAAACTCCTGCTTGAACATCACCGCCGCATTCGTCAGCAGGGCAGGGGACAGCACCATGTTCGTCGGCGATTGCGAGGTGTAATGATCCAACGTCTCCTGCAATTTCTGCGCCGATTCCAGCACCTCACCGTGGCGTTCTTCCCAGACCTTCGCAATTTGCTGGAGCACCTGCATGAAACTGCCGCGACCATACTTCGCTTCCGGCGGAAAATACGTGCCGCAGAAAAACGGCTTCAACTCCGGCGTCAGAAAACAATTCAACGGCCAACCGCCCTGACCGGTCATCGCCTGCACCGCCGTCATATAGATCTTATCCACGTCCGGGCGTTCCTCGCGATCCACCTTGATGCTGACGAAGTGCGCGTTGAGATAATCCGCCGTCGCCTGGTTCTCGAAAGATTCCCGTTCCATGACATGGCACCAATGGCAGGTGGAATAACCGATGCTCAAGAAGATCGGTTTATTCTCCTTGCGCGCTTTGGCGAAGGCCTCGTCGCCCCAGGCGAACCAGTCCACGGGATTATGCTGATGCTGGAGGAGATAAGGCGATTTCTCGCGGGCGAGGCGGTTGGTATGAGAATGAGTTGGCACGGTAATGGGTGAATCGGCCCGCGTGACAGCGGCTAAAAGCCAGAGACTGGCGGTCAGAACATTCGGGTTGCGAAACACAACATGAATCTAACGGACTTTTTACAGAAGGAAACAAAGATAACGAAGGTAGAAAGAGAACAGGAGCGTCAGAAGTTTAGCCGAATAATTTATCGAAGTCGTTGTGCGTGCCGATCCAAGCCCAGCTAATTGTGTTTCCACGACGTTCACCGACGGCGCGGTATTGTTCGTTGATTCGGACAGACCAAGCATGGTCGTAACCCGCCAGTTTTTTTGAAACGGAGCGATGGATGGCCGGGATTTTTGGCGAAGAGGGCATAGGCCCGACGGGCAGCTTGACGGGTTTGTTCATCCAAGCCGGCGTAAGCTCGCCAAAATGCAGGCCGACAACGGGAATTCACAACCGTTTTGCATCCATCGGTTCATCGCCTTCCGCCGCCGATTCGCGAAGAAAAGACTCGAGGCGCGGACGTGGGGTGGGGTCGGCGATTATCTGTTCCCAAGCTTGGTCGCCTTCGCGGGCGAGGAGGAAGCGGGCAAAGTCAGCGACTTCAGATTTTTTGGTCTCTGGCAGAGCCTCACAGAGGCGAACGATTTCCGCAGTTTCAACGCTCATGCTGTTTGTATAACAGATGAGCCGGGCAAATTCAAGATGGAAGAGAAGTTATCAAGTTATTTGTCTTTCGAGGCGGTTTGTCCGAATATCCTCCCATGACAACTTCCTTGAGTTGGTTTTATTGGGCGCTGCTGTCGGCGGTGTTCGCGGCGATGACGGCGATCTTTGCCAAGGTCGGCATTCAAAACGTGGATTCCGATCTGGCCACGTTGATCCGCACGGCCATCATTTTCGTGATTTTATCGGTGTTCGTTTATTTTACAGGCAAATGGTCGAGTCCCTTGGCTCTGGGCGGGAAGACGTGGTTGTTCCTGGTGTTGTCGGCGCTGGCGACGGGGGCGTCGTGGGTCTGTTATTTTCGCGCGCTGAAAATGGGCGAGGCTTCGAAGGTGGCGCCGATTGATAAATTGAGCGTGGTTTTGGTGGCGATTTTTGCGGTGGTGTTTTTGGGGGAGCGTCCGGCGGGGAAGGATTGGGTGGGGATTTTGTTGGTGGCGGGTGGAGTCG
>CAIYOY010000191.1 GCA_903927905.1 uncultured Verrucomicrobiales bacterium
CGGGCGTGGGGGCGCGGGCCTGTACTGTTCTGGGCGGCTGCGCTTTCCGCGTGACGCCCACTCTCGGAACGGCGGGCGGCAGTTATTATGTGCAGGCGACTGTTGGTATCAGTGCTTCTTCCAATTTGTTGGTGCGTATCCAGCAACAAGTCGGAGGCTCAGGTCTGCCTTCTAGCACCACTGCTTTTCAACGTGCCGGATCGAACTTGTGGAACAATATCGGTATATTGACTCTCAGCAATGGCCTGACCTCTTGCTCCTTGCTCTTTACCAACCAAAGCGGTTCGGTCAACAGCGCCAACCCGTTTTTGGCTGATGCCATCCGGTTTGTCCCGGTCACGTTCCCGACCAATGCGTCGCCAGTCATCACCGGCAATCCATCGTCGGCGACTTCCACCAACACGACAATTCCGGTGATCTTCAGCGTCACCGCCAGCGGCACAAATCTATATTATCACTGGCAGAAGAACGGGGTGAACTTGAGCGATAACGGCAACACTGTCGGCAGCGCGACTGCGACATTGACCTTGAATAATGTCGTGGCAACCAACGCGGCGGGCTACCGGGCCGTGGTGGGCAATGACGCTGGAGAAGTGGCCAGCAGTTCGGCCACCCTGACGGTGGTCAGTCCCCCAAGCATCACCACTCAACCAGCGAGCCAGACCAACTACCTTGGTACTTCGATGTTTTTCACTGTTCGCGCCAGCGGCACGGCTCCTTTTTCGTATCAATGGCGGAAAAATGGGAACGCACTCACCGATGGTGGAAGTATTTCCGGCTCCACTTTAAGCAATCTGGTCGTGTCCGGTCTTTCCGTCGGCGATGCGGCCAGTTACGATGTGATTGTGGGTAATCTGGCCGGGACGGCGACCAGTTCTGTCGGCAGCTTGACCGTTAACACCAATCTGCCTTCGACTCTCATCATCGAAAGCAAGCTGTCAACGAACATACTCACCGGCAATCCTCCCTACGTGGAATTAGGCGGGTCATGGGTCAACAATACGAACAAAAGCACGGTCGCGGGGACGACTGCGGGTGTCGGTTCGCGGACGACAGCCAGCTCGACTTCGGCTTTCCAGGTGACGCCGACGCTCGGGATTGCGGGAGGCACTTATAACGTGCTGGTGACCCTGGGAAGTTTTCCGACGAACGCCAATGCTTCCAGCAATATCGTGGTGAGCGTTTCGCAGTCGGGTTGCACCGGCTTGCCGTCCACCACCACGGCGTTCCAGCGCTCTGGATCGAACGCGTGGAACAGCATTGGGGCATTGACATTGAATCCGGGCCAAACTGTTTGTACGTTGACCTTTTCGAACGCCAGCGGGGCGATTAACAGCAATAATCTTTTCGTCGCCGATGCCATTGAATTCGTAAATGACACCACGGCGCTCGCCATCACCACTCAACCCTCCAACCAGACCGTTGAGTGCCAGTCCGCTGCCACCCTGACGGCGGCGGCCTCGGGCAGCGGGGCGCTGGTTTATCAATGGTATCTCATCACGCCGACAGCGACCGACCTGGTCGCCGGTGCAACCAATGCGAACTTGAGCTTCAACCCGGTTTCATCCACACAGGCGGGCAGTTATCAGGTGGTCGTGACCAATCTGGCTGGCAGCGTGACCAGTTCCGTTGCGATCCTTTCGGTGGTGGATACGACGGCTCCGGTGGTGGTGCTTAATGGCCCGGCAAATGCAATCATCGAATGTCACAGCAGCTTCGCAGATCCCGGGGTAAGCGCCAGCGATACTTGCGCCGGCACCCTGACGGTAACGACCAGCGGCCTGGTCAATGCCAACGTGACCGGGACCTACACCCTGACTTATACCGCCACCGACGGGTTTAACAGCAGTTCGGTCACGCGGGTGGTGAGTGTAATTGACACAACCGCTCCGGTGGTGGCCGTCTCAGGGAGCAATCCTTATCATTTGGTTCTGCACACCGCCTTTTCTGATCCCGGTGCCACCGCCAGCGATGCTTGCGCAGGAACCCGCTCCGTCGCCATCACTGGCGGCGTCAATGCGGATGTCACCGGCAGTTATACCCTGACCTACTCGGCCAGCGATGGCATTCATTCGGCCAGTGTCACGCGCGTGGTTAATGTGGCGGATGAAATTCCCGTGACCATCAGCACCCAGCCGACCAATCAAATCATCGAGTGTAACACGGACGCCACTTTGGTTTCTGCGGCTGCTGGCAGTGGAACGCTTCTTTACCAATGGTTCTTCGCCACCCCGTCGGCCACCAATGCAGTGACTGATGCGACGAATGCGACCTTGACCCTTTCATCCTTCACCTCTGCCAACGTCGGGAGTTACACCGTGGTTGTGACCAATAATTTCGGCGCTGCGACCAGCGCCGTGGCCGTCATTACCATTGTAGATACCACCGCTCCTGTTGTTACCGTCACCGGAACTAATCCGCAAACCGTGGAATGTCATGGCAGCTTTGCCGATGCCGGCGCCACCGCGAGCGATACTTGCGCAGGCACACTCGCCGTCAACGTTTCCGGCAGCGTCAACCCCAATGCGCGCGGCGCTTATACCCTGACTTATTCCGCGACCGATGGCGTCAACAATGGTTCCGCCACCCGCGTGGTAAATATTATTGACACAACCCCGCCGGTCATCGCCGCCAACGGCGCCAATCCGTTCACTTTGGCTTTGCACGCTGCTTACAGCGATCCCGGTGCGTCGGCCAGTGACACTTGCGCAGGGGTCTTGAGCGGAATTGCCGTCACCGGCAGCGTAAATGGCAATGTCCTTGGCTCCTATACCATCACTTACACCGTGGCCGATGGCAGCGGTAATTCCGCCAGCGCCACCCGTTTGGTCACAGTCACGAATGGAACGCCGGTCATTTCCGACCTTTCTTCCAACCAAACGCTCCTGGCCGGGACCAACCTGGTCTTGCAAGTCACCGCCACCGGAGTCTCGCCCCTGACCTATAAGTGGCGGAAGAACGGGACCAACCTGGTCAACGTCGGCAAAATATCCGGCGCCGATACCTCCAGCTTGACTGTGACCAATATGTTGCGGGCCGACATCGGCAGCTACACCGTGGTCATCACCAACGTTTCCGGTGTCATCACCAGCGCCCCGGTCGTGGTCACGGTGAATGATCCCTCCATCCTCATCCAACCGATAGATGGTTTTGAAACCGGCACGACCACCTTCACCAACCATGTGACCGCCGGTGGAACTCCGCCGTTGAGCTATTTCTGGTACCGCGTCATCAACAATGTCTCCACCTATCTGCCCGGCGAGACCACTTCATCACTGGTGCGCGGGCCGGGCATCATCAACGGCTTTGCCACCTATTACGTCGTGGTCTCGAACCATTTTGGAACCGTGACCAGCCGTGTTTGGTCCGTGACCAGCGACAAACTGCCGTTGACCATCAACGTCAATGGCAACGGCGCGACCATTCCCGCCGGTGCGACCAATTATGGCGTGGCCACCAATGGGGCCGTTTTGTATAAAGGCCTGCAATATAGCGTTACCGCCATCCCCGGTAATAACTCCATCTTCACCAACTGGACGGATACGAACGGCATGGTGTTGACCAATGGGCCAACCGTCACCTTCCTCCTGAATTCCAACATGGTGTTGAATGCTAATTTCCTGACCAACCCGATCATCGCGGCCCACGTGAACGGCACCTACAACGGCCTGTTCTATGAGGAATCGGGCGGCTTGCCCAACATCCAGACCCGAAGCGTGGGCTTGTTCGCCAACTTTGTGGTCACGACCAATCGCACCTATTCCGGCCGCGTGAATATCGGCGGACTGAGTTATCCGATTGCCACGACGGCTACCTTGACCGGCACCTTTGACCGCACCGGAAACAGCACGCTACTGATTCCCCGCGGCACCCTTAGCACCCTGGTGGCGAACCTGTTTTTAGATTGGACGGGAACCAATAAACAGATCACCGGCACGGTCACCAATACAGATCCGTCCAAGCCTTGGATCGCGTATTTGACCGCTGATCAGGCTGCTTACAGCACGACCAATCCGTTCACCGGGCCGAGGCGGTTGACGGCGGCCTTGCCGCCAGCGGGCGAGAGCCTGGATGTGGAAACCGCCCAGGGCGGTTATCTCCCGATCTGGATCACCAACAACTCCGCCGGTCTGTCCAGCGTTGCCGGCCAGTTGCCCGACGGAGCCACTTACTCGCGGGTTGTGCCAATTTCCAAAGACGGCATCGTGCCGGTCTATGCGAACGTGAACAGCGGGAAAGAAGTGGTGGCTGGTTGGCTGCAGGTTTCAGGGAGCCTCGGTGGCACCGTGTCCCAGGTGCAAGATCCATCGTCCAGTTCAGCCTTGATCCTCGCTGGCCTCACCAATGCCAATGCCAACGTCGTGGTCTCCACTTATGATCCTTCTGCCGTCCCGTTGCTGGCCCTGACCAACTTTGATTTATATATCGAAGATGGGGCAGGGGCGGGGGTCGCATTGATCTACCATCTGCAATTAAAAGGAACGAATTTGGTCAAAGTCGGTTCTGTGCCGACGAATGCCTTTACCGGTGGTGTCACCAAAACCCTTGGCACCATCCAGGCCAGCTTCCGTCCCACCGGCTATCATACCAACAAGACCTTGCCCGGCGTCCTGTTCCCCGATGGCGACACCAACCATCAGGGCTACGGCTATTGGAATTTCCCAGCCCGCGCCTATCTCTTTAAAAATGCCCGATAAGGAGCGCTTTGTCGCGGCTTGGCGCGTTTTGGAGTGCCTTTTTAGGTTGTAGAAGCGCCCGCGTCAAAAATGCCCCGGCAAAAATTTACACCGGAGCAATGTTTCGGTCGGTGCAGACTTTAAGGCACGTGCTGCATTCGGAAAAATCCGAAGTTGCCATTAGCCGCGTTGGTGGTGGAAATGGCGCCCCCGGTGGCGGTTATAACCGGCCCCATCGGAACCCAATTGGCATCATTCCAATTCGTTTTGGTTTGTAGTTGATAAGAATCATTCGTGATTGTGTTCCAAGTGAAGGCGACGTTCGTCGGGCTTGGCTTGGTCACAGCCATCAGGATCAGAAATAAATCCATGTTATATATCACACCGTTGTTGGAAGCGCCGCCAGTAATGGTCATGCCATAAAACAATCCATTTCTGGTCTGCATCAACGGGGAATCAACCGGGTAATGGCCATTGCTGCTATCAAATGCAACCAGCGTGCTAAAAAATCCATCAGGCGTTATCTTGAAAACAGTTCCTGCGCCATGATTGTAGCCGTCAAAAACGGTCAAGTTTCCTCCGATGAATGTTGTGCCATATAAATTGCCATCAGAGGCACAGATCAACGGAGCGTGGGGGCGGCTTCCATTTATAATTGACATTGGGGTCAATCGTCGTGCCATAAATGTTGCTGTCGCAACCCACAATCAAAGGCACGTAGCACAACCCTCCGTTGGTTCCATTAAAAGTGGCCATTGTCGTTAATGTTCCATCGGAGGCCATACGGAAGATCGTGCCAAATTTTCCACTGGTTATGGCCGGGGAGAGAGCACCATAAAAAAATCCGTCATCCGCCTGGGTCAAGCTCACTGGAAAGGTGGGATTATTGGTGTCGGAAAATCCGACCAATTTGACCAGGGAACCATCCGCCGCCAGTTTGAAAATCATTTCCTGAAAGGACGGGTTTGGGCCGACGATGCCATAAATCGTTCCGTCCTTGGCTTCGGTCAACGAAGAATAAGTGGAATTTCCTTCTTGCGACGAAAGCGAATGGATAATACTGAAATTTTGACCGGAAACGCGCGCGGAAAAAAAGAACACCAACAAAGCGAAAAGAAATCCTGATCGCAAGTTTCTCTGCCTGAGCGTTCTGATTGAATCCCCCATACCTAGGGGGTTACATTACATAATTGACGCATTGAGTGTCAACGCGAATACCGGTAGTGGGCTACTTTGAAGAATGGAGCATACTTCAGTGGGGCCGGAGCGCGGGTCTGTGACCCGCAGCAGCGTC
>CAIYOY010000192.1 GCA_903927905.1 uncultured Verrucomicrobiales bacterium
AAAAATTTTTAAACTGAAAGCGATGTCTTGGCACTGTGCCACTGACCCGCGCTCCGGCCCCACTGAAGTATGCTCCATTCTTCAAAGTAGCCCACTACCGGGGCATTCTCTGGCTTGCCTTCTCCGCTTGATTCAGCTACTTTTTCCGCCCTTAATCAACATAAGCCTGAAACTGATTTATTTATGCCGTTAAAAACGTGGAAGAAATGCCGCATTTGCGGAAACCCCCATCTAAAAGAAATCATCGCCCTCGGCAAGCAGCCCTTGAGCGGCGTGTTTCCCCACCCCAAAGCCCCGGATCCCACGACCTCACCGCTCACGGTTGTGCGTTGTGATGTGGCGAAAAAACGCGGCGCTTGCGGTCTCGTCCAGCTTTTGCACACGGCCGAACTAAGCGAAATGTACGGCGCGACTTACGGCTATCATTCCTCCATCAGCCCGATGATGGTTTCCCACTTGGAAGCCAAAGTCCATGGTCTCGTCAAATTGGCCAAACCCAAAAAGGGCGATGTCGTCCTCGACATCGGTTGCAACGACGGCACCACGTTGAACAAATACGGCGCGAAAAACGGCTACGACCGCATCGGCATGGATCCTTCCAGCAAAAAGTTCAAAGACTTTTTCGATAAGGACATCCGGGTGGTTTATGACTTCTTCTCGGCCAAAGGCGCGCGCACTTTGATCGGCGACAAAAAAATCAAGATCATCACTTCCATCGCGATGTTCTACGATCTCGATGATCCGATTTCATTCGTGAAAGACATCCGCTCCCTCCTCGCCAAAGACGGCGTCTGGGCGCTGGAACTGGCCTATCTGCCGCTCTTGCTCAAGCAATTGACTTACGACCAGATCATGCACGAGCACGTGACCTATCTTGGCTTGCGCGAAATGAATTACATGCTGGAAAAGTGCGGTCTCAAGATCCTCGATGTCACCTTCAACGACATGAACGGCGGCAGTTTCTACATCACCGCCGCCCGCAAAGACGGCCCCTACAAGGCCGACGTCAAGAAAGTCCAAAAAATTCTCGCCGACGAAGCCGCCATGGCCGATAACGCCCCGTTCGATCGTTTGCGCAACCGCATCCTTAATCATCGCGACGAAGTCCTGAACTTTTTCCAGATGATGAAAGGCAAAGGCCAAAAAGTTTATGGCTACGGCGCTTCGACCAAAGGCAACGTGGTGATGAATTTCTGCGGCCTCGGCCCCAAAGACATCGTGGCCATCGCCGATCGCAACCCGGAAAAGCCCGGCCTCGTCACCCCCGGCTCGCGCATCCCGATGATTTCACAGAAGGCGTTTCGAGCATTGAAACCGAAAGTTGCTCTCACGTTCATCTGGCATCTGCGCAAGGAAGTCATCCAGGACGAAATCGCCCTGATCAAGTCCGGCACAAAATTTGTCTTTGTCCTTCCGCGTCTCCATGTCGTGGACAAGACCAACTACAAGCGTTACTTGGAACGTCCGTTCGAGGACCTCGGCTACTCGATTTAATTTGAACCCGTCGTCACAACCCGTCGCCGACTGGCATTCCCGCCGGGTGCTGGTGACGGGGGCCAATGGCTTCGTCGGACCGTGGCTGGTCAAGGCGCTGGCCGCGCACGGCGCGAAGGTCTCGGCTTTGGTGCATTCCGCCATTCCATCAAACACGGACGCAAACATTCAATTCGTTCGAGGCGACATCACGGATTTCGCGGCCATATCCAAACTCATTCACGAGTCAAACATTGACACCGTCTATCACCTCGCCGCCAACAACATCAACACCGGCGCAGGCATTTCGCCTTACCACGTTTTCGAGACCAATACGCGGGGCGTGTATTCCATTCTGGAAGCGTGTCGCACCGCGCCGCACAAAGTCCGCGCCGTCGTGGCGTCGAGCAAAGAAGTGGACGATTGTTTTACTCCCGCTTCGAAGCGGAAACATCACCCCTACATGACCTCGAAGGCCGCCGCCGAATTGATCACGCGCTCGTATATGGACACGTTCGGCCTGGCGGCGGTCATCATGCGTTCAGATAATATTTACGGTGGCGGCGATTTGAATTGGCAACGGCTCGTTCCAGGGACAATTCGGTCTCTGTTGCAAGGGGAAACCCCGACCATCCGCAGTAACGGTCTTTTCAAACGCGATTACGTCTATGTCGAAGACGCCGTCGCCGCCTACCTCGCCGTCGGTTCGCGTTTGGATAATCCCGAAGTCTCAGGCCGACTGTTCCGCATCGCCACCGGAACCGCAACGACCGTCTATGACATGGTCAAACAATGCGCGTGCGCCGCCGGAAAACCCGACCTCGAACCGCGCGTCCTGAACGAAAAATCCGAAGAACGGATTGACACGCTTTACTCCCCGGAGATGGAACAAACCATCCTCGGCTGGAAAAGCCAATTCTCCCTCGAACAAGGCCTGGCCCGTACGGTGCAATGGTATCGCGAAAATCTCGAACGCAAATAGCCGTCTATGTATCTGGGCTTTTACACATTTTACAAACGCTACAACAAAAACCGGATGTTGACGGAGGCTAATTCGTCCATCGGCGATGACCTCATGTATCAGTTCGTCTATGCCGCGCAAAAACTCCGCGAGATGGGCCATCAAGTGGCCACGCTGGACATGGATGCGTTGGAGAAATTCGACGCCGCGCTGTTTTTCGATCACCCGACTTTTCTGGATAAATATTTCCGGCAATTCCGCAAGATCCCCGGCAAAAAACTATATGTGTTTCTATTGGAAAACCCGGCTAATCGTCCCGATAATTATTGGAAACGAAACCACGAAGATTTTGACAAAGTGTTCACCTGGGATCCGGGATTGATCGATCACAAGAAATATTTCCCCTGGTGGCCGGCCATCAAGGTGCCGGAAAATTTTCAGATCAATCGCGCTGAAAAAATAAAATTCTGCGTGACCATCGCCAGCCAGAAATACGTCCCGCACTCCAAGGAACTTTACAGCGAACGTGTCCGTGGCATCCGTTGGTTCGAGCAAAATCACCCGCAGGAATTCGACCTCTACGGACAAAGCTGGGACCGCCGTTATTTCACCGGAAAATTGTCGCGCCTGAACCTGTTCCTGATGAAGTTCTATCCGTCGTTCCCGAACGCGTTCAAGGCAAACCTGTTCCCCTCCTGGCGCGGAGCCGTGCCGAACAAAAACAAGGTGATGCGCGAGTATAAATTCGCGCTCTGTTACGAAAACGCCGCCTTCGACGGCTACGTGACCGAAAAAATCTTCGACGGCTTCCTCGCCGGTTGCGTCCCGGTGTACATCGGCGCTCCCGACATCACCAAATATATCCCGGCGGAAACGTTTATTGATTTGCGGAAATTCAAAAACTACGAAGAGCTTTACGCCTACCTGAAAGCGATGCCGGAGGCCGAATATCAAAACTATCTCGATGCAATCATCAAATTCATGAACGGAAGAGTCAAAGAATTATTCGGCGTCGAAGCTTTCATGAAACTAATCCAGCAGGAAATCATCGGCAACAAGACCTGACGGAGCAAGTGCGACTGTCCTCCATTCTATTCCAAACATTTTACAAAAAATTGTTCCGTTTCCTCTTTCAGCGGACATATATAGTTAGGCAAGGGAAACGGCAGCCCATTAAATCCAGCATGACTGGCCATAAATTATTGTCAGCGAGAACAGATCGTTCGGCGTTTACGCTGATCGAACTCCTCGTTGTCATTGCCATCATCGCCATTCTCGCCTCCCTCCTCCTTCCCGCCATTTCCAAGGGCAAACAAAAAGCCCAGGGGCTGGCCTGCTCCAACAACATCCACCAACTCACCATGGGTTGCATCATGTATTCGCATGACAACAACGGCAACCTCGTTTCCAGTTGGCCCCTCGGCTCCGGCACCGACCCGGTGAATCCTTATTCGTGGTGTCCCGGCTGGGGTTCCACTTCACCGCAAGACCTGACTTACGGCCCCGCGCCGGATTTCAGTTGCACCAATACTTATGCGTTGAAACAGGGAAAGATTTGGCCCTACGTCAATTCCGCTCCGCTCTATCGTTGCCCGACTGATAAACGAACAGTTGATGGCGTCCCCGTTGTGCGCAGCTTTTCCATGAATTCGTGGATGAACGGACGCAGCTCCAACGATCCCACCGGCAATTCCACCTCCGTCACCCCCGATCAGGATGCATCGCTAACCTACACGCTGTTCCGCAAAGAAAATCAATTGCTCAAACCGTCCAGTCTCTGGCTTTTGATTGACGAAGACGAAAGCACCATCAACGACTCCATGTTCATGGTCTCCATGCAAGACTTGAACGGCATCTGGGACCGCCCCACCGTTCGCCATGGCAACGCCTATGAAATCAGCTACGCCGACGGCCACGTCGCCTCCATCCGTCTCACCGCGCCAATAGATCAATGGTTCGGAACATCCGAGGCCGACCCAGATTGGGTGAAACTGAAAGAATGGACCACGATTCACAAATGAGCGCGAACCGTCCTTGGAGCGCGGCATTCATGCCGCTTCAGCGTAAGCCCTGTAAAAAATCAACGCGCCACCTGAACCATCCCCTGAAAACCCTGGCCTTCATCACTCTCACCCTCACTCTCTTCACCACCAGCTGCACCAAACACCTGACCACCCAATCCCTGCGCCTCGACAACAACACCCGCATCATTTTAAAAGACGCCTGGGTCCTGAACCACGCCCCGCCCCTGGTCCAAACCCTCTTCATCTACGAAGGCGCCGACCCCAACGCCACCTATGATTTCCGCGCCAACCTCCACGAAACTCCGGACGGCGACGACGGCCCATCCTCATGGATCAAGCAATACCCCACGCCCTCGTCCAAAAACACCAACGAAATCGAAGCCATCTGGGAATTCATGACCTTTCCCAAAGAAAGTCCAAAAATTTATCTCCGCCTCTATTACCACGACAAAAAAACCGGAAAACAAACCGGCACACTGGAATTCGTCCTGCCAAGCGTGGCTGATCTGCCGGTGAGAAAAATGTAGCGGCAGTGCGTCCCGCCCGGCGGAAAAAACGTTACCAGAAGAAAACGGTTGGAAATTTTGCAGTCGTTGGAAAATATTGGCATTATTTCCGGGCGGCGAGACGCCCTGCCGCTACATGCCCTCAAAAATTTGGTTGTATCAGTCCGCCCCCTTTCCTGCGACAATCCCGCCGTCAGTTTGTCATCATGAACATTTCATCCGCCATTTTTGATTGCAGTTCGCCGGACCTCGACAATTGTCCGCCCGAGACGCTGCCGGAATTTGCCTTCATCGGCCGCTCCAACGTCGGCAAGTCTTCCCTTCTGAACATGCTGGCCGGCGAGGATGGCTTGGCCCGCGTTTCGCCCACGCCGGGATTCACCAAGCTCATCAACTTTTTTGTGATGAATGACACTTGGTATCTGGTGGATCTGCCGGGTTACGGATTCGCCCAGGTAGCCCACGAAGCCAAATCCCGGTTCAACGAAGCAGTCAACAATTATCTAAAAAACCGCGCCAGTCTTTGCTGCGTGTTTGCGCTGATCGATTCCGGGCTTGAGCCGCAAGCCATTGATCTTGAATTCATCGAATGGCTCGTGCGCAGTCAGGTGCCGTTCGTGCTGGTCTTCACCAAGATTGACAAAATTTCTCCCGCCCTCGTCGAAGCTAATATTGCGGCGTTCAACGCCCGCATCGCCAAATGGTTCGTCCAACCGCCGGTCAGCTTTTCCTGTTCGGCGAACACCGGCCAGGGCCGGCCGGAATTGCTTGGGATGATCAATGAATCATTGACTGCAATCCGGCAGGAACTCGGTCGCGCGGCCGGATCTTCCCCGGAAACGCCCGTCGCCCGGAAAGAAAAGAAACTTCCCCGGAAACGCCCTGATCAAAATCGTCCGTGGTAAAATTGGAACTCAGAGCGGAGGGCGACTGTCCTCAGTCGCAGCGAGGTGGTGTGACACAAAGCGTTGAGTTAGTTCGCTTATTTCTCACCGTTCTCATCATTCACAAATAGCAGGGAAACGAAGAAAGATAACCGCGAATCGGACGAACCACGCGAACAAGGCCGGGGATGAGAAGCATGGGAGGGATGGGGTTGATGGTCAGATTTCGGCGGGATGATCGTTCAGGGAAAGTGACAATACCATGCACCAACCCATTTTCGGGCCGCTCAATCCGGCGGGCAGATGAGCGGGATGACTTCTCTTTTGTTACGTCGGTAAATACGGAAGTCCTCCCGGTCAATCGTGATGATGCGGTGCAGGGGATTTAACTCGCTCATGCGAATCAGACAAAGATCGGCCAAATCCGGCTGGCGATCGGAGTAACGTGTAGCCAAAGCCTCCAAATGCGATAAATGGCTTTTGCCGTCGAAGGCCAGAGTGATCAATCCATCGCGAATCATATCCAAAACGAGAGGGACGTTCTTAAGATGAAACGCCGTTTCGGCCAGCACCGCCTCGCAGGTTAGCAAAGGTTCCGTGACCCCGGATGCGACACTGACGGCCCATTCGTGATGGCTGTCGTTGGTATTGGCAAAGGCGACAAGAAATCCAGTATCGGCAATGCCTTTCATCCCTTGGAAAACCCTTTTCGCGATGAAAGATCTTTAGGACCGCGAACACTGCCGGCCAAACGCATGAACGTTTGTTCCGACCGAACCGATTTAGCCCGTTCCAATTGTTCGCGAACCAATTGGCCTTGTGAAACACCCGTTTTGGTTGCTGTTTCAGCCAACCAGTCGGCCAAATCTTTGTTAAGACGTATTGTGATTGTCTGACTCATCTGCCATAAGTGTAATCACTCCCTCCTTTTCCAGCAAGTGAAAAATTCCACCAGCAGGATTAAAACCGGACATGGGAGGAATGGGAATGGTGGGGTTGATGGTCAGATTTCAGGACGGATGATTGTTCGGGGAAATGTGACAATACCATGAACCGACCCCTTTTTCGACCCCTTTTCGTTCTCTTATTTCTCACCATTCACAAAAAAACCGGGGGCGAAGAAAAATAACCGCGAACCGGACGAACCACGCGAACAACGCCGGGGATGAGAAGCATGGGAGGAATGGGAATGATGGGGTTGATGGTCAGATTTCAGGACGGATGATCGTTCAGGAAAATGTGACAATACCATGCACCGACCCCTTTTGAGGCAGGAGTTTAGGAACTTCTACCGCCCTGTCGAAGCAAAGTTTTCGCCTTGCCAAGATTTTTTTAAATTGTCATGATTCATAAATGGAAACCAATGTGGCTATTTCCTATGATCGGTCGTTTTCCGCGCAACGGCTTTTCCTCCTGAACCTTCTGATCTTCGCCCTTTTCGTATCATCAAGTGCGTTTAGCCAAACTGCCCATTTCTTCCTTAATCAACAACTGAGCGTAAATTCCAGCCCAATATTCGGAGTGGCAGCGGCCGATTTTAACGGTGACGGAAAAATGGATTTGGCGGTGGCGGGGCAGAATTCCATCATCGTCTTGACCAACGACGGCAATGCCCGCTTCACCACTAATGGAATTTATCCGATCTCGGTTAATCCGCCATTATTGCTGGCGACTGATATCAATGGGGATGGTTTCCCCGATTTGGTCTGCTCGGCTGTATATGACACGATTATTTTTACCAATAACGGCAGCGGCCTCCTGGTTTCCAACGCACATTTTTCAACGGGTGTTCTTCCTTATCCTTCACAGATTATTGCGACCGATGTGAATGGCGATCACGGCATGGATTTGCTGATCGCCTATGGGTACGGAGTAACTATTCTGACCAACAATGGCAACGGCTCTCTTGGGCTGCACAGTGATTTTCCATACAATTCCCCCGATTCCATTGCCGTCACAGATATAAATAACCATGGCAAACCAGATTTGATCACGGCTGGTGGCGGGAAAATAACGATATGGACCAATGATGGCACAGGATCATTCGCTTCAAATGCCAGTTATACCATCGGAAATGGCCCAAATTTCGTTTCCGCCTTCGATGTCAATGGTGACAACAAACCCGACCTGATTGTCGCAAACTCGGGTGGTCAAACCGTGTCTGTTTTGACCAACAATGGCGATGGCACTTTTACCTTCTCACAGTCAACCCCAACTCGGTATGGTGCGATCGGATCAATTGTCGCAGCTGATGTGAATGGCGACGGCAAGATCGATTTGATTACCTTGGAGCACGGAAGTGTTTCGATGACCTTGTTCACCAACAGCGGCAACGGCCGGTTGGAGTATTTTACCACACTAATCCCGCGCGGTTCTGCTGAGAGCTGTGTTGCCGCTTATTCAAATGCTGTTTAAAATAATCTATATGATAATGTAAGACAAAATCCGCAAACGAAAGTGCGATGATTTCATCTGCG
>CAIYOY010000193.1 GCA_903927905.1 uncultured Verrucomicrobiales bacterium
AACCAAAGTTTTCAACAATCCCTACCTCTGGATCGTTTCACTGGCGAATTTCTTCGTCTATACCGTTCGCTACTCTGTGCTTGATTGGGGTCCAACTTTCTTGAGCGAAACCAAGCACATTCAAATTCAAAACGCGGGTTGGATGGTTTTTTCATTTGAAGTTTCCGGCATCGCTGGGATGCTCCTCAGTGGTTGGCTGACTGATAGATTCTTTGAGGGACGGGGTGTGCGGATGTGCGTCCTCTTCATGGCGCTTGCGGGTGTTTCAATGCTGGCGTTTTGGAAGTTGTCCGGGCAATCAGCCTTCTTAAGCACTGTATTGCTCTGCTCGACTGGTTTTTTCATCTACGGACCGCAAGCATTGATCGGCACCATCTCGGCCAATCTCGGCACCAAACGGGCCGCCGCCGCCGCCGTGGGTCTGACCAGCATTTTCGGCTACGCCAGCACGGCGCTTTCCGGCGTGGGACTCGGAAAATTGGTGGAAACGCGCGGTTGGGATGCGGGCTTCGCCGCCCTTGTCGGCATCGCCGCCATCGGCACCGTCGTTTTCGCGCTGGCCTGGAAAGCCAAAGCCAACGGATATGAAGGGAACGATTAAATTTTATGAAAGTAGCCATTGATTGTGACGACGCGGGACTCCCGCTCAAACCGATTATCGTGAATCATCTTCGTTCCCTCGGCGTCGAGACGGTGGATCTCGATCTGACCGCGCAAACGAAAGTGGATTACCCGGACATCGGCTATAACCTCGCCAAACGCATCGCCGCCAAAGAATACGATCGCGGCATCCTGATCTGCGGCACCGGTCTCGGCATGGCGATGGTGGCGAATAAAGTCGAAGGCGTTTTCGCCGGCACGTGTCACGATACTTTTTCCGCCGAACGCCTTTGCAAAAGCAACAACGCCCAGGTCTTGACCATGGGGGCGCGGGTCATCGGGCCGGAACTCGCAAAAAGCATTGTCTCCGCTTGGGTGAAATCTGAGTTTGAGGGCGGACGATCGCAGCCCAAAGTGGATCGGATGAGAGAATTGGAAGGTCAAGAAGTCGCCAAATCAAAATCCACTGGTGCGCCGGTTGTGCCGAAGGCTTGTTGAGGAGGCTTTCAGCTCCAGAGGAGCGGCCTGTCTATAAAAAAACCGCGCTCAAAAAAATTAGCTCCGTAGGAGCGACCTGTTTTTACCGATACCACAAGGTCGCTCCTACGGAGCTTTATTATAAAACAGATTCGCTTAATTATAGACAGGCCGCTCCTCTGGAGCTTCAGGCCTCAATCCCGTAAATCTTAATCTTGTTATAAAGCGTCTGCCGTCCGATGCCCAGGCGCTTGGCGGTTTCCAATTTGTTCCCCTCGGTTTCCTTGAGCATTTGCAGGATGGCATTGCGTTCCATCGCTTCCATCAGCGTCAGGTCTTCCGATTCCTTGTTGGCCATGACGGTGGTGACGGAGAGGTCGCGGCTGTCAACTGCATTGCCGTCGCACATCAGGACGGCGCGCTGGATCTCATTCTGCAATTGGCGGACGTTGCCCGGCCAATCGAAGGCCCGAAATGCGTCCGAGGCAGACGGAGTAAAACCGGTGATGGCGCGCCCGGCCTGCGCTTCGAAACGTCTTAAGAAAGCGTTGGCCAATGGGAGAATATCCTCGCGACGCTCGCGCAACGGCGGCAAATACACCGAAACCGCGCTGATGCGATAAAAAAGGTCTTCGCGCAATTTACCCGACTTGATGGCCTCTTCTGTCTGGCGATTAGTCGCGGCAATGATCCGGCAATCGGTCTTGTAAGTGGTGCGTCCGCCGACCGGCCGTACTTCCTTTTCCTGTAAGACGCGCAACAGCTTGCTTTGCGTATCAATCGGCATCTCGGAAATTTCGTCCAACAACAACGTCCCGCCTTCCGCCTGGCGGAACAATCCGTCACGATCCACATTCGCGCCGGTAAAGGCGCCTTTGACCGAGCCGAACAATTCGCTCTCAATCAATTCGCGTGGCAGAGCGGCGCAATTGATTTTGATCAGCGGCCCTTTTGCGCGCGGGCTGACGGCGTGAATCAGATCGGCAATCACTTCCTTGCCCGTGCCGCTTTCGCCGGTGATCAAAATGGAAACATCGCTGGGGCCGACGCGATCAATCGTGCGCACCACCGTTTTCATGGCGGGGCTTTGAAAAATCGGGGCCGTGCCGCTGCTCATGGTCATCAGCGCCTGACGCAACGAACTCGCTTCCTCCGTCAACCGCTTATGCTCCAGCGCACGCGTGACGGAAAGGGTGAGTGTTTTATGATCGAACGGTTTGGTTTGAAAATGATACGCCCCCCAGTTTGGTCGCTTCCACGGCGGCATCGAACGTGGCGTTGCCGGTCAGCACGATCACTTCGGTATCGGGCCATTGTTTTTTGATTTTCGGGAGAAGTGTCAATCCATCGCCGTCCGGCAATGCGAGGTCCAACAAAACGACATCCGGCTGCGGTCCGGCGAGCGATTCAATCAATTCCGCCGCCGTAGCTTTGAGCATCGGTTCAAAACCATTGATGCTCAAAATATTTCCCACGAGGTTCCTGATCCCCTCGTGATCGTCCACCAGCATGACTTTGGATTTCATAATGTCTTTTGGCCATTCTGGACGCAGGCCGTAATAAAGCTCTTGAATAGTCGCAGAAAGACGGGGTTGCCGTCAATCAAACGCTCAGGATGAAATTGCACCGCCAAGAAGAACGGCAATAGCCCCGGCTCCTTCAATTCCAGCGCTTCCACCACCCCGTCGCTGCTCCGGGCCACGCAACGCAACGCCCCGGCCAATTTATCCACCGCCTGATGATGCGTGCTGTTGACCCCAAGTGTTTTCTCGCCGGTGATTTTTGCAAGCAACGAATCCGATTCCACCGCAACATCGTGGACCGGTTCCATCTTGCGATCCATCTGCCGATGATTCAACGCGCCCGGCAATTGCGTGGGAATGTCCACGATCAATGTTCCGCCCAAAGCCACATTCACCATCTGATGTCCGCGACAAATGGATAAAATCGGTTTTCGTTGCGCAAAGACTTCTTTCACCAGCAAAGCCTCCCACACATCCCGTTCCGGTTCAAGTGACCCAACCTTGGCCGCCAATTCCTTCGGCATATTTTTATCGTAAAGCGCCGGTTGAATGTCATCGCCTCCAGTCAACAAAACCCCATCACTCCGCCGCACCATCTCCGCCACCAATTCCGGCGAACTGGTCGAAGGCAAAATCACCGGCAAACCGCCGGCGGCCACGACCGCGTCGGTGTAGCGATTAGAGAGACTGATGGAAGCATCGGAAAATTCCGTGCCCTTTTTCTCCATGCTCGGCGAAACCAGGATTAAGGGCTGGCGATTCATGCTAGGGCGTGACCGTTCCAGGAAATCGTTCGGAAATGATCTTCTTCAACTTGTCTTCTTCCTCTGGCCGCAGCAGACGGCGATTGATCCGGCGCTGGACCGAGTCAAGCAATTCCAACCAGTCTTCCAGTGGCGGCTTCTCAATGTTCTGCCACTGATCAAAGCGTTTGCCCCGGCTATAAAAAATCCATTTATCGCCCACATGCTGGGCGTAGCATTGAAGCTTTTCGCCTTCTTCGGTGGTTCTGCTCCAACTGACTTCGGCTTTTGGCATTTTTATTCTCCGGGTAAATCGAGGCTCGCGACCGCCATCGCGGCGATCCCTTCTTCGCGACCGATGAAGCCCATGTGTTCATTGGTCGTAGCCTTGATGCCGATTTTCTTTTCGCTGATGCCCAGGGCTTCGGCGATATTGAATTTCATCGCCGGAATATGCGGCATGATC
>CAIYOY010000194.1 GCA_903927905.1 uncultured Verrucomicrobiales bacterium
CCGGAGTGCGACTGTCCCCAGTCGCAGCAGGGTGGAGCGAACGAGAGACTCAGGTAAATTTCGACGCGGGTGGAACGTATCGCGCCGCTGCGACTGGGGACAGTCGCGCTCCGGGGCCGTTTGATTCCGCCCCCATCACTCCCCTGCTTCGCTCGGATCTTGATCTCACTGATTTTGCGGCAATGGAAAAGAGATTCAAACGCGACCAACCGTCATTGGTGATTCATTGCGCCGCTTTGTCACGCAGTCCGGAATGTCAGGGCAACCCCGCTTTGGCTCGAAAAATAAATGTCGCTGTTACCACACATCTTTGCGCGCTCGCCTCCGATATTGATTTTATTTTTCTCTCGAGCGAATTGGTCTTTGATGGACGCCAGGGCAATTATGTTGAAACAGACACAACCAATCCGTTGAGCGTTTATGGCGAAACCAAAGCTGCAGCCGAACAGATCGTTTTGCAGAACCCAAAACACACCGTGATCCGCTCAAGCCTTTGCGGCGGCTCTTCGCCTAATGGTCATCATACCTTTAACGAAGAGATCTGCGACGCCTGGCGCGCCGGGAAAACAACCAAACTCTTTTCCGATGAATTTCGCTGCGTCATCCCGGCCCCGGTAGTGGCCCGCGCCATTTGGGAATTGGCGACTTTGCGGTTGCCTGGACTTTTCCATTTGGGAGGAAGCGAACGCTTGTCCCGCGTTCGGATCGGCCAATTAATCGCCGCGCGTCATCCCGAGTTGAAAGCACTGATCCACATTTGTTCCCTGCGGGAATACGAAGGAGCGCCACGCGCGGCGGACACCTCGCTCAATTGCGAGAAGCTGCAAAAACTTCTCTCGTTTCCATTGCCGGGTTTGAGTCAATGGCTGCAACTCAACCCGCAAGAATCATTCTAAGTTTGCCTATGAAACAAAGATTTAACGCAGAGACGCAGAGTTTCGCAGAGGCACGCAAAGGAGGGCCGAGAAATAAAACACCAATGTCTTGGTCTTCCTCTGCGTGGCTCTGCGCTCTTTGCGTCTCTGCGTTAAATCTAATTCCGTTATTACTTGGGCCTTTCTCGTTATGACTGCCGCTCATTATCGCGGACGCATCGCTCCTTCCCCGACCGGCTTGCTCCACGTGGGACATGCCCGCACGTTTTGGGTCGCGCAGGAACGGGCCCAAGCGGCCGGCGGCGCCGTGGTCCTGCGCAACGAGGATTTGGATTCGGCGCGATTCAAAGGCGAGTTTGTCACGGCGATGATCGAAGACATGCACTGGTTCGGTCTGCAATGGCGGGAAGGGCCGGATGTCGGCGGTCCGTTCGGCCCCTACACGCAAAGTGAACGGAGGAATTTTTATCAGGCTACTTTTGAAAAATTGCGAGAGGGCGGATGGATCTATCCCTGCACTTGTTCTCGCCAGGATGTTTTGCGCGCCCTGCAAGCGCCCCACGCGGACGGCGAAGAGCCCATTTATCCGGGAACGTGTAGGGATAGTTCAAAGTTTGAAGTTCAAGGTTCAAAGTTGGAAAAACGAATCAATTGGCGCTTTCGCGTGCCGGATGGCGAAGCCGTTTGTTTTACCGACGGAGGTTTTGGCGAGCTACGTTTTGTCGCGGGGAAAGATTTTGGGGACTTCGTGATCTGGCGACACGACGACGTGCCGTCCTATCAACTAGCCGTGGTGACCGATGACGCCGCCATGCAAATCACTGAAGTGGTTCGTGGAGCTGACCTGCTCCTTTCCACCGCCCGGCAGTTGCTGCTGTATCGCGCGCTGAAATTGGAGCCGCCAGCTTTTTATCACTGCCCGCTAATGTTGGACGAATCCGGCGTGCGCTTGGCGAAACGGCATGACGCGCTCAGCTTAAAATCACTGCGCGAACGTGGAACCACTCCAGAAATGATCCGCGCCTCGTGGAAAACATAGATGGGAAATGACTGCCATCCAAAAGGTTGCAGATTGACATCTCCCAGCCAAAAATAATTCCCAAAATATTTTTAAAAATCCCCTTGACCAATGCAGACTTTGGGTTAACATACCAACTAGTCTGTATGTTAAATCGAACCGATAAATCCGAGTTGTCCGAGACCAAGCGCAAGCTGCTCGATGAAGGCATCAAGCTCATGCGCCTTAAAGGCTATAATGCCACCACGGTGGACGATATTTGTGCGGCGGCGGGCGTGACCAAGGGCGGGTTCTTTCATTATTTCAAAAGCAAGGAAGACATTGCCCGGGAAGCGATTGTCCGCTTCGGCGAAGGCCGGTCGGAAGAGATCATTGACGCGCCGTTTCGCAAAATCAAAGATCCGCTGGACCGTGTTTTTGGTCGGTTGGACTTTATCAAAGATTCAGTCGGAGGCGCGTCACGTTTGACCAAGGGCTGCTTGATCGGCATGTTGGCCCAGGAAATTTCCACCACTCATCCCAGCCTTCGCGGAATTTGCCAGGATGCTTTTTTACGGATGGCCGAAGATTTTGCAAAAGACCTCGCCGCCGCCAAGGCCGCCGAAGCGCCCAAGGCCCAGTTCGATCCCAAGAGCCTGGCCTTGCTCTACATCTCCATTTTTCAAGGTTCCACCATGATGGCCAAAGTTTCCGAGAGCAACGATGTCCTGTTGGGCAACATCGAACAATTCCGCCAGTATCTGAAGCTCCTGTTCGGCCTGACCGCCGTCAAATCCCGTAATTGATTTTTCACCATGAACCGCCACCTCAAAATCTTTTGCTCAAATAACATACCAACTGGTCGGTTTTTAAATGCCCAATACATATAAAATTATGAACTCCACTGAAACCACCCTGCCCCTCCCTCGTGAAATCGCCCGTGTTTACACCGCCGCTCCTCAGGTTGAAAACTTCAACCGGGCGGACATTCAGGTCACTGCAAAGAAACGGCGTTTTACCAATAAACATTTTTTTCTGGCTGGCTTGATTGTTTTGGCCGTGCTGGGCGCGGCCCGGCTTGGTTATCAGTGGTGGACCATTGGACGCTTTATTGAAAGCACCGATGATGCCTACGTGGGTGGCGATGTGACGGTGATTGCGCCCAAGGTGGCGGGATTCATCGCCCAAGTCGCGGTGGTTGATAATCAGGCAGTCCATGCCGGCGATCTTTTGGTGAAATTGGATGATCGCGATTACCAAGCCATTCTGCAAAAGGCCGATGCCGCCGTCGCCACACAGCAGGCCACGCTGGCGAACCTTGCGGCCACGCGTCGTTGGCAGGAAGCGATGGTGGCGCAGGCCCAGGCCGAGATCAGCGCGACCGAAGCCGAAACCCTCCGCACCCACGATGATCAAATCCGTTTTAAAAAGCTGTCCGCCGAAGGCGCGGAATCCATTCAAAGCTTCCAGCAAGCGGACACCAGCTACAAACGCGCGTCGGCTGCGGGGGAAAAAGCGCAGGCCGGGCTCATAGCCTCGCAACGGCAATTGGAAATGATTGACACGCAAAAACAACAAGTCCTGGCCGCCCTCGAACAGGCCAGGGCCGAACAGCAATTGGCGCGACTCAATGTCAGCTATACGGAACTGCGCGCGCCGATTGACGGCATCGTGGGAAATCGCAGCGCCCACGCCGGAGCGTATGCCACCACCGGCTCGCAATTGATCTCGCTGGTGCCCGCGCGTGGCTTGTGGATTGACGCCAATTTTAAAGAAAGCCAGCTCGACCGGGTCCAGCCGGGATTGCCCGTCATGGTCAAAGTGGATCAGGTGCCCGGCCGCGTGTTTCATGGCCACGTCGCCAGCCTCGCGCCGGCCACGGGGGCGCAATTCAGCGTGTTGCCCCCGGAGAATGCCACCGGAAATTTCACAAAGATTGTCCAACGCGTGGCTGTTCGCATCGTGCTCGATGACGAACCTTCGGTGCTGGAACAATTGCGACCCGGCCTTTCCGTCACGGCGGAAGTGGACGGACGCGCTGCGAGAAAGGCCGCCCTATGAACTCTGCCGCCACCACTCAACCGGCTGAACTTTCCGAAGCCAAAAAAATCCTGGCCTTCTTGGTCATGTGCATTGGATTTTTCATTGCGCTGCTGGATATACAAATCGTCTCGGCCTCGTTGACCGATATTGGTGGAGGATTGTCGGCCAGCAACGATGAGACGGCCTGGGTTCAGACCAGTTACTTGATCGCGGAAATCATCGTCATTCCCCTCTCGGCATGGTTGTCACGGGTGATGTCCACGCGCTGGCTGTTTTCCGTATCGGCCATCGGTTTTACTGCGGCCAGCCTGATGTGCGGTTGGGCCTGGGATATCAAAAGCATGATCGTGTTTCGCGCGTTGCAAGGCTTCCTGGGCGGCTCGATGATTCCGACCGTATTCACCACCGCCTTCCATTATTTTCAGGGACATCGCCGGGTGATAGCGGCGGCCGTCATTGGCGCGCTGGCTTCATTGGCACCGACTCTTGGCCCGACGGTCGGCGGCTGGATCACCGATCACTATTCGTGGCATTGGCTTTTCTTTGTGAATCTTGTCCCGGGAATTTTGGTGGCGATCCTCGTGCCTATATTGGTGCGGATTGATAAACCCAACCTGTCGCTGTTGCGTGGCGCGGATTATCCGGGAATGATTCTCATGGCCATCGCGCTCGGTTGCCTGGAATACACTTTGGAGGAAGGGCCACGCTGGAACTGGTTTGAAGATAAAACCATTTTGATCACCGGCTGGGCGTCCGCTTTGTCCGGCCTCGCGTTTATCTGGCGAAGTCTGACTTTTCATAATCCCATCGTGGATCTGCGTTCGCTCAAAGACCGCAACTTTGCCCTCGGCAGTTTTTTCTCGTTCATTTCCGGGGTGGGAATTTTTTCCACGATTTATCTGACACCGGTTTTTCTGGCGCGAGTGCGCGGATATAGTGCGTTGCAAATTGGCTTGTCCATTTTTTCGACCGGCATCTTTCAGTTGCTCGCGATCCCCTTCTACACTTTTTTTGCGCGTCGTTACGATCTCCGCTGGTTGCTGATGTTCGGTCTGGCCTGTTTCACGCTGGGCCTGTGGGAATTCACTTCCATCACCCATGCTTGGAGCTGGCACGAATTGCTCCTGCCTCAAGCCATTCGCGGTTTTGCCCAACAATTTTCCATCGCCCCGGTGGTGACCTTGACTCTCGGCAGTTTAGGCCCCGAACGACTCAAGTCCGCCTCCGGCCTGTTCAATCTCATGCGCAACCTCGGCGGCGCGATTGGCATCGCCGGCTGCGGCACCATTCTCAACGACCGGGCCAACTTCCATTTTCTCCGTCTGGCTGAACATCTCAATGCCACCAACGTCGCCATGCAGGACATGTTGCAACGCGTCGGCACCAGGATGGCCAACGGTGACGCGCTGCACGGTCAGACCGTCGCGCTAAAAAAACTCTGGGCCGTCACCTGGCGCGAAGCCCAAGTGCAAACTTACTCCGACGCCTTTCTCGCCATCGCCGCCTGCCTGGCCGTGGCGACGGTAATGGTGCCCCTCTTGCGAAAAGTCGCGCCCTCCTCGACCCCTTCACCCGATGCGCATTGAGGTTAATACATACTTGGGGGGGTGAAAAAGCCGTCAACCCGTCAGGAACCCCGTAAACATTAGGTTTTATTGAGGTTGGAAACGTCAGAAAGGCCGTCAGCGACCCGTCAGGCGTGCGAAAATGTGTGAGATTTACGCAATGATTAAGTACGGGTGGGGGTTGCGGTATCAAACCAGCTCAGCTTCCAAACGCTCCAGTTTTTCGCGGCGGATATCCAAGGCAGGTGCTTCAATTTGCACTCGTTCGGGAAACTCGCTGTAGGTTTTTCCGTCCAGAGAACGACCTGTGGTGGCTTTTCTGACACCGCCCCATTGTTTGAAAAAGAAAGCAACCTTTGCAGCCATACATTGAGCACGGATACCACGAACCCATTCGCCATCCATAGGGCGTGCGCCCGGACCGCTTTCACCGCCGACAATCACCCAACTGATACCTTTCAAGTTCATCGCACCGAGGTCTTCCAAGAGAGGCTCGACGGAAAGGAAACGGACTTTGGCCGGAGCTTGGCGCAACAAATCAATGCGTGGCAAACCATGTTGCCGGTTCTCCACACTGACACCCCACCAGATATGATTTTGCTCCGCCGCAAAACGCAGTTTGCCTTTGAGCAAGCTTTGCAGGCGATCGGCGCGCTTGGTGAGCACTTGATAAGTATGCCAGTTGGCGGCGGTCATCACCCGGGCAACCGAGACAATATAATCATCCGGCACGTCCTTGTGGAAAAGGTCGCTCATGGAATTGACGAAAATCATCCGTGAAGTTCCCCAGCGCAGTGGGTCGCCGAGCTTTTCTGGAACGATGCGGAGATCGAAACCAAATTCAAACGGATGGTTGGGTACGCCACGAAATCGTTCGGCGAAGGTCTCGGCGTAGCAATGCACGCAGCCGGGGCTAACCTTCGTGCATCCGCGAACGGGATTCCAAGTTGCGTCTGTCCATTCGATTTTAGATTTGTCGCTCATTTGCCGTAATCTTTATTTAGCAGAATATATCACAAAAAGCAGGACAAATAATGTCCAACCTCAAAAATTTAAAACAGCTCGCGCTGCCCCTTCTCGTCGGTCTTCAAAATCTTTAGCCAGAAATCCTCGCCGCGTTGATGGCGACTGAATAAGGTAAACCGATACAGTGGGTTTGTTTCCGGAATCGAAACATGTCGAGTATTGATGAACCCCTCCTTTTGCAAGCTGTTACAGAAATGCTCCACTGCCAAACGCCCAAATTCACTTGCATCCTTGTCGTCCCATGCATACCAACTTTGATCACCAAGGAAATCGTCGAGAGCCGTCTGGCCGCTCTTCGCCTTTCGGTATTGAGGTGTATTCCAAACAATTCCAAGCCGATGTTGAATAGTGACTAAAAGATCTACCCTTGGATTCGCAGCAAGCTTGCGCATCGCCGCAATTGGAATCTGCGAAACACCCGTGGGGTCAACAAAAGCTACAACCAAAGTTGAAGCATCAAACTTCAGACGCCCAGATTCTACAACTTTCACCCAATTTTCCCCGATTATTTTAATCTTCCGTGCTTTGCGATGTGATTCAACTCGCTTTCTCAATGCATCCACCAAGGCGGCATCTTCCTCAATCAGAATGTATTCTGAAAAATCATGTTCCAAGGCAACAAATGGCGAGCCGGGAAATTCTTCGCCAGTTTCCTCCATTTTGCACAAACCTGGCCCAGCCATCACATCGAGATAAACCAGTTTGAATCTGCTGCGCATAGAAGTGGTTGTAATGCCACAATAGTTGCGCAAATAATGATGTTTGCGTTTCGCCCACTCGCCACTTTTTCTGGCGAGTAGTCCGTCACGTGCCGTTAAGTATGGGCTACCTTCCATTTTAGATTCCTTTCCCAAAAAGTTTTTCCACCTTCACCTTCACCGCCTCATCCATCTTAATCAACGGCGGCCATGCGCGTTTGAAACCTTCACCCGGCAATTTCTTCGTCGCATCTATGCCCATTTTGCTGCCGATGGCGATTTCGCTGGTGGCGTGGTCGAGGACGTCGGAGGGACCCTTGGTGAAGATGCTGTCGCGTTGCGGGTCGGTGTTGGCGGTGAGGTGGAACAGCACTTCGCTGGTGTTGTGGACGTTCACATCGGCGTCCACGACGATGATGTATTTGGTGAACATCATCTGGCCCATGCCCCAGAGGCCGTGCATGATTTTATAGGCCTGCATGGGATAGGTTTTTTTGATGCTGACGAAGACGAGGTTGTGAAAGACGCCTTCGGCCGGCAGGGCGATATCCACGATCTCCGGGAAATTCATTTTGAAGATCGGCAGGAACAATTTCACGCTGGCGCCACCGATGTAAAAATCTTCCATCGGCGGAATGCCGACGATGGTCGCGGGATAGACCGCGTCTTTGCGATGGGTGATGGCGGTGATGTGAAAGACCGGATACGGCTCGGGCAAGGTATAGTAGCCGGTGTGATCGCCGAAGGGGCCTTCGTCGCGCAAGGGTTCGGCGGGGTCGATGTAGCCTTCGATGACGAAGTCGGCGTTGGCCGGGACTTCAAGGTCGTTGGTTTCGCACTTCACGAGTTCGACGGATTTTTTGCGGAGATAACCGGCGAGGAGAAATTCATCAAGGCCATCGGGCATCGGCGCGGTGGCGGCGAAGGGAAACATGGGGTCGCCACCGAGGAAGATGGCGACGGGCATGCGTTCGCCCTTTTCGTAGTATCGGCGGCCATGACGCGCGGCGACTTTCTGCAGTTGCCAGTGCATGCCGGTGGTGTGGTCGTCGTATATTTGAATGCGATACATGCCGAGGTTGCGCTCGCCGGTGTCGGGGTCGCGCGTGACGACGCAGGGTAAGGTGATGAAACGTCCGCCGTCGAGGGGCCAGCATTTGAGGATCGGCAGATTGAGCAGAGTCGAAGGTCGAGGGTCGAGGGTCGAAGGCTTTTTCCAGTCCGGCGCTGGGGGCCAGCTCTCGACTTTCGACTTTGGACTCTCGACCAAGTGAATCACGTCTTTGCACGGGCCGGTTTTGACGGTCTTGGGTTTCGCGTGACGCAGATCGAGAGCGAGGGACAACAATTTGACGGCTTCCTTGAAGCAGGTGGGTGGCTTCGCTTTCATCAGCGCGCCCAATTCCGCCGCGACTTCATCCACGGAATTGGCGTTCATGCTCAAGGCCATGCGCCGATGTGAACCGAGGGTGTTGATGGCGACGGGAAAGGGTGAGACGACGCCGTTGACGGTGGGTTTTTCGAAAAGCAACGCCTTGCCGCCGCCGGGGGATTTCATTTCGCGATCGGCGATCTCGGTGATCTCGAGTTCGGTGGCAACGGGGACGGTAATGCGCTTGAGTTCGCCGGCCTTTTCGAGGGCGATAAGGAAATCGTTGAATGAGTCGTAGGCCATTGCAGAAACAGGTTAGCAATCTTCCAATAAGTGGCAATGAATGATAATTTTTACTTAGGGATCAAGACGAAAATATTTGTAAGAGTTCGGCTCTTCCTCAACAAGCATACGTTCACACCGTGGACATTTGTACACTTTCGTTGTGCGGAGAAACAGTTCACTTAAAACTTCATCAACCGCTAAGCCAGTCTCACGCAGATTGTCAATTTTTGCCTCAGAGATGAGCCGATGTCCATCTGGACACGGCCCAATCACATTACTAATTTGATGACCGCAACGACATGCAATAAGACCCATAATATTATTTTATTTACTGCCAGGTTTGGTTGCGGGAATTTTCGCGAGATCGGGAGGAAGTTTGTCGGCTTCGAAGGTTTCGACTTTCAACGCGATCAAGCTGTGCATGGGAACGCCGAGGTCCACAGCGCCGTTGGAGCGGTCCACGATCATGGCGACAGCGAGGACGTTGCCATGATGAGCGCGGGCGATGTCGAGGGTTTCCTGGACGCGGCCGCCTTTAGTGACGACATCTTCCACGATGACAATGCGTTCGCCAGGCGCGATTTTAAAACCACGTCGCAAGACAAGTTTTCCGTCTTCCTTTTCCACAAAAACAAAACGAAGCCCAAGTTGTCGCGCCACTTCCTGGCCGATGACCAACCCGCCCATGGCCGGGGAAATGACAGTGGTGGCACCGAGCGGGCGAAGCTTTTCCGCAAGCGCGTGGCCGAGTTTTTCCACGTCCGGCATCTTTTGGAGGGCGAGGGCGCACTGGAAGAACTGACGGCTATGCAGTCCGCTGCGCAAAATGAAATGACCTTCAAGGAGCGCCCCGGTATCACGAAAAATTTGCAAAGCTTCGTCAGTCGTCATGGGTTTACTTTAGATTCAAAGTCGCGATCGAAGCAAGCTTACGGACTTTGCCGTCGAAAACGAAACGTCAGGCATGTGCGCGTCCGCTCCAATAGAAGACCGTCCACTTGACCAAGAAACCTTTCATGTTTTGAAGTGGTTTTATGCTTGCCACCCGAATGGTGCTGCTGGAGTGGTGGCCGTTGAGCATGTCACGCTACCTTTTGCTCAATCCGCTTGAGTCAGCGGCGAAATCATTCTTTAATTATAAAAATGCGTAGGTTTGTCATTCAATTGGCCATGACCCTGAGTTTTCTTCTCGGGGTTCCGAGCGCATTTGGGGCCGGACGCCAAACCTCCGCCAATCCGCTGGTCTGGGATGCGATGACCAAAAAATATTCGGCCACCGAAACCGAAGCCAAACACGAATTTATTTTCACGGTCAAAAATTCCGGCAACAACGAAGTCATCATCCGCGCCGTGCAACCCTCCTGCGGTTGCACCATCGCCAAACTGCCCAAAACGCCGTGGCCGTTGCAACCGGGGGAAAGCGGCGATGTTTCGGCCGTGGTCAATTTCGATGAAAAAACCGGCACCTTTACCAAGCTATTGACGGTGGTTTCCACGGCGGGCAACCAAATCCTGAACATGGAATTGAGCGTGCCGGTGACGGAGGCTTCCATGAATCGCGCAAAGAACCGCGAAACTTCCATAACCAATCGTCAGGCCGTGTTCCAACAGGACTGCGCCAAATGTCATGTGCAGCCGGCCATTGGCAAAACCGGCGAGGATCTGTATAAAGCGGCCTGCGCCATCTGCCATGAATCGCCGCACCGCGCTTCCATGGTTCCGGCGTTGAATGATTTGAACAAAAAAACCTATCCAACGTATTGGAAATATTGGATGGTCAATGGCGGTCACCATCTGATGCCGGCCTTTGCCAAAACGAAGGGCGGCTTTTTGACGGATGAACAAATTGACAGTCTCGTGACTTATCTGGATAAAAAATTTCCGTCACCGTCGGTGATCAAGCCGTTTTCGGAAAAATGATTTTAAAAAATTGAAACCACAGATGGACACAAAGAAAATCGAATCAGCGCGGCGCGGAGATAGGAAGTTCGTCCTCACCCCGGCAGTCAGTACGGTTGGTTGCTGCACCGCTCGCGGTGCTCTCTCCTCCGAGGAGTGGGAGAATTGGTTGCGGCGTCCGGTTAATGTGGCACATCTTCGTTCGTAATCATCGTCAAGATCATGAAAGGTTTATTTCTGACATTCGAGGGAACCGAGGGCAGCGGCAAATCCACCCAGGTAACCATCCTGGCGGAGAAACTGAAAACGCTCGGCTATATTGTGCGGACCATCCGCGAACCAGGCGGCACGCCCATTGGCGAAGAAATCCGCCACACCCTCAAGCACAGCAACGCCAACCACGGCATGATGTCCGAGACCGAACTGTTGCTGATGAACGCCAGCCGGGCGCAACTGGTGCGCGAAATTATTCGTCCAGCCCTGGCCGCCGGAGAAATCGTCATCTCTGATCGCTTTTATGATTCCACCGTGGCGTATCAGGGATATGGCCGGGGATTGGATCGTGAATTTATTCGTGAACTGGTTTCCTTTGCTGTGGGCGACACCCGGCCGGATCTAACCCTGCTGTTGCTGGTGCCGGTGGCGGTGAGCGAAGCCCGCCGACTCGCGCGACAGCCGATGTTGTTCAAAATCCCGGCCACGCCCGAAGAAAAAACCCTTCCCACCCCCCTGCCCCTGCGCGACCGGATGGAAGAAGCCGATCGAAGCTTCTTTGAGCGCGTCGAAGAAGGCTACAAAGCCATCGGCTCATCCGAGCCAAAACGGATCAAAGTCATCGAGGCCACCAGCTCGGTCGAGTCCATCAGCCAAACGGTCTGGGCGGCGGTCATGCCCAAGCTGGCTGGGCTGGAGAAATGATAGTCGGACAATTTGGTGAAAAATGATTAGTTTTCCCATAAACCACCCCGGCTCGCGAGTACGACTCGCCCCACCTTCACCAAACTTGGGTCATAATTGGATAAATCCAGCCGTTGACAAAACGGCAGCTTTCGCTACCGTTACCGGTTCTTAGTTAATTTTTAATCATAATTTATGCCGAATACAAAGTCAGCCGAACGCCGGATGCGTGGCAGTGCCCGCAAGCAATTGCAAAACCGCACCGTGAAATCACGCCTGCACACCCTCGAAAAGAAGCACGAAGAGATGGTCACAGCCGGGAAGAAAGATGAAGCCGCCGCCTCGTTGCGCACGCTGATCTCCGCCTTGGACAAAGCCGCCAAAACCGGTGTGGTTCATCGCTCCATGGCCAGCCGCAAACGGTCGCGCTTGACCGTGCGCCTGAACGCCATCGGCAAGAAGTGATTCGAGTTGGGTAATTTTGCCAAGCGCCCCCATTCCGGGGGCGCTTTTCTTTCTCCTTTGGGGGCTTGAGGCGCAATATTCTCACGTTTGCGACCTTGGAAAAACCCTTTAAAACAAGGGTTTTTAAACCTTTTTAAGCCTTTTTCCATCTTTGGCATCGCTCGGCCAGACTTATGCTTTTAGTCAGGCATGAGAGCCGCCATATTTATCGAACGTGATGGAATACTGAACTTTGAACAAGTGGTGCGGAACCAGCCGGTCGCCCCCATGCGCTTGGAACAATTGGAGCATAACCCCGCCGCTGTCGAACCCTTGCGCCAACTCAAGGCCATGGGTTATTTGTTGATCGCCACCACCAACCAGCCCGCCGTTTCGCAAGGACTGCTGCCGCGCAATGAATTGGACCGGATGCACGCAGTTTTACGCCGGGTTTTTGACTTGGATGACATTCTTGTTTGTCCGCACGAATCGTCCGATCATTGTCCCTGCCGCAAACCCCGTCCCGGACTCTTCACCGAAGCGGCCTTTTCCTGGCATCTTAATTTGCAGCAATCGTTCGTTATCAGCAATAAATGGCAGGATGCAGAAGCAGCCATGAATGTCGGCTGCACTTCGCTGCTCATCTCGTCGCCTTGGATGGGCAAAGGACACCACGACATGGTGCTGCCCACGATCGAGGCAGCGGTAAAGAAGATAGCGCAGCTGCAGCCGGCGAATCAGGTGATGGTGGCGTAAGAGGCCGGTTAAAACTTCATCCCCAGCGCGATGCGGATTTGCAGGTCGTTTTGGGTGACGCCCGCTGCGGGTTTGGTGTCGTAAGCGTCAATCATGGTTAAGTTACAATAGATATTTCCCGTGGCATTCAGTTTATAGCTGACATTGGCTTCAAAGCGGGCGCGATAATCCCCCAACCCCGCCACCGCCGGATGCGGCACGGTGGCTGTGGCCTTGGAATGAAATTCGTCAAAACTGGCCAATGTGGGATAAAACTCAAATTTCTGATCAAAAGTGAGCCGTGGATTGATTTTCCAAGTCAAGACCTCCCCAAATCGCATCGAAGCCGAATTCTTGGTCACTTTATTATAAAGATATTGCCTCTGATAGTTCAACCCGGTGTCGCCACTCAGCACAAAGTTGGTGTGATCAATAAATTTATACCCGGTGCCGAAGCTTTCGTCGAAGTAGCTGTGGATTTTGCGGATCTGGTCTTCCCCGGCGCCGACGGCATTGAAGAGAAAGGCCCGTTTGTTTTTCGTAATATCGTATTCGTCACGATAGTTCAGGTACATGTTATTGGCGGAAATGACCCCGGCGGATTTGCCGTAATTGACCTTGAAATCAATGATCTGACGGAACTGTTCAAAACCATAATTGGCTTTAAAAGCGCCGTAAAACAACTCGCTCTCCTTTTTGTTGTATTGGAGGTTAAGACCGACCTGCGTGTCGAAGTTCCATCGTTTAGGCGGTTTGGCCGTGATGGGCGGAAGATTGGTGCCCACTTTGATGACCGCGACGCCGTTGCTCATCACCGTGGTCGTCGCGGGCTTGGCGGGCGCGCCGTTCGTCGTCACCACGGCTGCGGGATGATTGGTATTATCGCCCGGCAAAGTGATGGTAGCGGCTGGAGGGGTTTCGGGAATTTTTTCCCGCTTATCAATGGCCGACAGCGGAACGACCACATTGGTGGACCAGGTCGTGATCAAAACCACCTTGCTAAGATCTTCGACTGCAATTTTGCCTGTCAGGTGGTCCCCATTTTTCAAATGCAAAACAACCGTGTCACCCAAGGCGGATGCGGCCACGCTCCAAGCCAGAAGGATCAGGCAAAAAAAAGGATTATGGCTTGTTCGGTTCGGCATCCTGAGTTGTGGCAGAAATGGCGGCGGTGGGTGGAGGCAGATCGCGGGCGGTCACACGCCGCGCGCCGCCAGTGACCAGAATATGACCCGTGGTGTCACGGGACAGGGTCGGACGCGTGCCGGTGTATTCGTGGGTCTGACGGACGAGTATTTGGCCAAACGGATTGATTTCACAATAGGTGAAGGTCTTGGCCCCGGTTTGACTGATGACATGGAAATTGCTGAAGCGATCAATCTGCGCCTCGGGTTGGCTGAAGGAAACCATTCGATCAAGTGGAAAAATGCGCAAGGTCTTGCCCGCTTCATCACTCAGACGAAAATAAAGCTTCAACTCCGAGAGATAGGATGCTTTTTGCAAACTGTAACGGCGGACTTCCGGCGCGACGTTTGTGGTACCTTCGGGCGTCGGGACGCCAAATTGTATTTCCGGCACGTTAGCCAGGGTGATCCCATTCATGACCATGAAAAAGACCGGTTTGCTGCTGATCTGTTTGTTCCATTGCGGTAAATTCACCGTGGCCACGACGCGATAACGGCCGGGTTTGCGGTAATTGAAATACGGAGTCAGGTTGTAAGTTTTGTTGGCCACTTGGGCCGACTCCAAAGTGAACACTCCGGCCACCGGCACATTGCCAACTTTTTCGGCCGGCATCGTATTTTCGCTCTGGATGGAAAAATCCACCCATTTGTTGTCCTGGCCAAAAGTCAGCGGCTGACCGGAAAGGTTGGTCACGTGAACGACGACCTTGACATCTTCATCCGGCAGAAATTGATCTTGCGTCATGGTAACCTGCACGGACACGCCATTGGCCTGGGCGTGGACGGAAAGCGCCAAACCAAAAAGCAGGACTAATGACAAAGCAATTTGTTTCATGGTTCAAGTTTAGGCCGGAGACATGGACTGGCAAGCGCCAATCATGGGACACACCTCCAGCTTGCCCGTGAGAAAATGGACGGTGCAAAGCGTCGGAATATTCATTCCGTTTCTTCCTCCCGCCCAGTTCTTCGTTTAAACCATCGCCGGTGCAGCCATCGGCACACCGGTCATTTTTTCCAGAACGCGAATCGGCGCTTGTTCAGGAGTGACCAGCGCATGGAGCGGGATGATGAAGGTTTGTTCCAAGGCGTAACGTCCGGACAAAACGGCGTGTGGGACGGAGTCGGTGTAACACATCCAAGTCGAACCAGGTGGAAATTCCAAGCGGATCTTCGGACAGTTCTGTTGAAAATCCTCCTTTTCCTTCAAGTAATCGTGGAAGCGCAGCATAAACCGGTCGTAGGCGGAATGATCCACGGCTTTCAAGCCGAACATTTTTTTTACGCCGCGAACGAGAGGATGGCTGCGCCGACTGCCTTTGGCGGCGAATTCCGAGAGACCAGCATCGGCGGCATAATTTTTCGCGAGGGCGGGAAAAGTGTCAGTGGTGTGCCAGACGCGGGCTTCGGTGGGATTGATGTTGGTGAAGCAACGCAGGATGCGGCGGCCATGCATCGGACGCGTCGGAAATGAATCCACGTGCAGTAGGTCGTTGCGCTTGTGCACCGGAAGATCGCGGCCTTTTTCCTGTTCGGGTCGAAAGCTGGCGAAGTCCAAAGTCCAGTGCGCCGCATAGGGCTGCAAAAGTTCGGACAGAAATTTAACCGTCTCCTGGGAGAAGCTGCGCATGACGGCATGCAGTCGGGCGGTTTCTTCTTTGTTGCCCGCTGAGCCACGCAACTTCTCCTGTTTCGGACGGTAAGAAACGTTCTTGTGCAAACGCGACGAGCTCTGCTTTTGGGACAATAAAAATTTCTGGTTTTCGTCCGGGAAATTAAATGGGATGCGATTGAAAAAGAGTACTTTCCCCTGCTCCAATTGATCGCAGTAATGGCGGGCGCGTTGTTTGGCGTCAGCAGGTTGTCTCCAGCCTTGCGGGGACTGATAATCATCGATGGTCAGCAATGTGCCGGCGGAAGCAGAGTCAGCAGTTTTCATCATGGTCAAAGTTTGCGTTCAAACTCAGAGCCAAATTGTCGTGCGGGACGTGAAAAAGTCAAGTTTCGGGGGCCTATTGATCGCTATCCAGTTGCTTCTTTTTTGCGCCGGGGCGCTTGGGCTTGGCGGCGGGGGCATCGGGTTTGTCTACGAAGTCGGGAACCCGGTAATTCACTTTTTGCGCCTCTTTGTCCAATTCGGATTGCAACAAAACGCGCATGACTTTTTGATTCGGATCGTTGGCCAGGTTGTTCGTCTCGTAGGGATCGGTTTTCAGGTCGAACATTTCGGTCCAATCTTCGTGTCCGGGATATTTGATGAGCTTGCTGGTTTCGGTGCGCAAATCCACCAGAGTTGGAACGATGAATCCGGTTTCAAAGAAATACTCGTTGAAGAAAGCGTGACGCCAATTGGCCACCGACGCGGAACCTTTGCGTTCGAGCAACGGACGCCAACTGGCGCCCTGCATTCCCTTGTTCGCAGGCAGGCCAGCGTAGTCAAGCATGGTGGGCGCGAGGTCTATGTTCAACGCCATTTCATCCACCAATGCGCCTTTCAAACCGAGCTTCGGGTAGCGCAACAGCAGCGGGATGCGCAGGCCTTCTTCATAGGCGGCACGTTTGTCGCCCAAGCCGTGTTCGTTGAAGTAATAACCGTTGTCGCTGGAGTAAATGACCATGGTGTTTTCGGTCAGGCCCAATTCATCAAGCGCATTGAGGATGCGTCCGAGGTTTTCGTCAGCCCCGGCGATGCAACGGAAATAATCCAGGCGCTTGTCGGGAGCGATGGGCTTGCCTTGGTTGGGTTTAATGGCCCTGTGTTCGGCGGCGGCTTTTCGTTCGTCGGGCAGGAAAGGCGCGAGGGCCGCTTCACTGGGAGCGGGACGGCAAACTTCACCGGCAAAGGCATTCTTCAATCGCTCGGGCGGCGTGCGAGGACCGTGCGGTGATTTGATCCCAACCACGAGATCGAATGACTGGTTTTTATTGGTGCGCAAGAAGCCGATGGCAAAATCGGTGGAAACATCATCCACCCAACCGGTGGTCGGTTGGGAAACGCCGTTGATTTCAAAAGGGCAATCCATATAACGCCCGTGCGCGATGTAGCTGGCGGAGTAATCAAAGCCGGGGCGTTGGCCACGTTGCTGGCCCATGTGCCATTTGCCGATGTAACCGGTTTTGTAACCGGCAGCGCGCAAGACCGAGGCGTGCGTGACGTTGTTGATCGGAAACGGCGTGTGATTGTTGACCACGCCATTGATGTGGTTGTACTGGCCGGTGAGAAACGAGGCGCGACTCGGCGAACATAGTGAACTGGTGACAAACGCATTGCGGAACCGAACCCCTTCCGCCGCGAGCCGATCCATATTCGGCGTTTTGAACCAGGGAAACCGCCCGCGATCACCCTGCTCGCGTTGCACGACGCTCATGGCGTCATAACGTTGATCGTCGGTGTAAATGAAGAGGAAGTTTGGCCGGGTGGCGGCGGGCGCGGCTCCCAGCGTGGTGACGAGCGCCAGGGTCAGCGCGCAGAGTTGGAACAAGTTTTTCATCGGTTGCTTGAACTGAGTATGACGGAAGAAGGAAGGAAAAGGTAACGAAAAATTCATGCTGGCAAAACCGCGCTTTTATTCTAATTTACCCCTTCTTTGGAAACGAAACCCATGTTTACCGGAACTTACACCGCTATTGTCACGCCCTTCATCCAGGACCGCCTGGATCAAACGGCGTTGCGCAAACTCATTCAACGGCAAATCCATGCCGGCGTGGATGGTATCGTCCCCGTCGGCACCACCGGCGAATCGCCCACGCTGAATTACGAGGAACATATTGAGGTCATCGCGCGCTCGGTTGAATTCGCCAATGGCAAAATCAAAGTCATGGCCGGCACCGGCGGCAACTCGACGGCGGAAGCGGTTTATTTGACGCAAAAGGCCGAAGAGGTCGGAGCGGATGCTTCGCTGCAAGTCGCGCCGTATTACAACAAACCGTCGCAGGAAGGGCTTTACCAACATTTCCTGGCGATCAGCCGGGTGAGCAAATTGCCGCTGATACTTTACAGCATTCCTTCGCGTTGCGGGGTGGAAATTGCCGTGGAAACAGTCCGGCGTTTGGCGGTGGCCACGCCGAGAATTGTGGGCATCAAAGAAGCGGGCGGCAATGCGGATCGCGTCAGCCAATTGCGCGCGGCGCTGGGGAAGAAATTCGCGATTCTGTGCGGTGACGATTCGCTCACCCTGCCCTTCATGTCCGTCGGGGCGCATGGCGTGGTCAGCGTGGCGTCCAATGTGATTCCAAAACAAGTGGCCGACATGGTCAAGGCCTACGCCAAAGGTGATTCCGCCAAAGCCTTGAAATTGCACGAGCAATATTATCCCATCTTCAAAGATTTGTTCATCGAAACCAATCCGACGCCGACCAAGGCCGCGCTGGCCATGATGGGTTTGATGAAGGAAGATTGCCGCCTGCCGCTGGTGCCGATGAGCGCGAAGAACCGTGAGATCCTTAAAACAACTTTAAAAAAATGCGGAGTATTGTGATGTTTTAAAGAACCTCACCTCACCCCGGCCCTCTCCCCTCCATCTGATGGAGCGGAGAGGGAGAAGAAACTGCCATCACGGGAAGTGTGAACATTTAATTCTATAAAATAAATATTATGACAAAAATTATCATCGTCGGAGCCAAAGGCCGGATGGGCCAGTCCCTCGTGCGTTGCGGCAAACAAAACAAGAATCTGGAAATCGTCGGCGAAATCGGCAAAGGCGATGATCTGGCCAAGGTCATTGAGAAATGCGATGCGGTGATTGATTTCTCCGTTCACGCCGCCACCGTGGCCATCGCCCAATTGTGCGCCAAACATAAGAAGGCGCTGATCATCGGCACCACCGGTTTTACCGAGGCCGAGAAAAAGGAGCTGAAAGAGATCACCACGCAAATCCCCGTGGTTTGGGCAACCAATTTTTCCACCGGCGTCAACGCGCTCTTTTGGATCACGCGCAAAGCCGCCGAAATTCTCGGGCCGGATTACGATCTCGAAATCGTCGAGATGCACCACCGCCTGAAAAAAGACGCGCCCAGTGGCACGGCGGAAAGTCTTGCGAAAATCCTCGCCGACGTCCGCAAAATTCAATTGGAAGAATCTCTGCGCTTTGGCCGCAAAGGAATCGTCGGCGAAAGAACCGCCACCGAAATCGGCATGCACTCCCTGCGTGGCGGTGACGTGGTGGGCGACAATGCGGTCATCTTTGCCGGCAACGGCGAACGTCTGGAATTGGCGCACAAAGCCTCCAGCCGCGACACCTTCTCCAACGGCGCTCTCCGCGCCGCGCAATGGATCGTGGGAAAGAAACCAGGCTTGTATGACATGCAGGATGTGTTGGGCCTGAAATAATTTTGGATTGCGGATTGCGGACTGCGGATTTTTACTAAGGCGACATGGTCTTTATCGCGTTAGGCTCTAATCTCGGCGATTCCGCGCAAATTGTCCGTCAAGCGATGGATCGATTGCAGGAATTTTCGGACAAACCGATTCTGCGATCATCGCTTTGGGATACGACGCCGGTGGATTGTCCGCCGGGTTCGCCGCGATTCGTCAATGCGGTGGTTGGATTGAATCCGCGCCGGGGAGAAACGCCGGAGAGTTTGCTGCCAAAATTACAGGCGTTGGAACGGGAGTTTGGACGTGGAACCAAAAAGGTCTTGAACGAACCGCGTCCGCTGGATTTGGATTTGATTGCGTTCGGCCAGGAAACATGTTCCACCCCCGATTTAATCCTCCCTCACCCTCGTGCTCATCAACGGAAATTTGTTCTGGAGCCATTAAATGAGATTGCTCCTGATTTTGTTTGGCCAAACCAAAAGAAGACGGTTGTAAAACTTTTGAAACAAATTAGTCCTGCCAGTTGAACAAGGTAGGGCGCGTCACTCCGTGCGCGCCGGGTTTGGTTGCAATA